>JBJMRA010000161.1:0-22103 GCA_045802365.1 Hyphomicrobiales bacterium
CTCTCGCGAAAGTATCTCCGTATAGAGACGGATATGCTTGGCCTCGCGTTCGTAGTCGAGCTCTTCGCGGAGCCGCGCGGCGATCTCTTTGGCGATCTCGCTCGGGTCGATCACGGGATCGAGACGGCGGTATACTGCAAAAATGAGGTCGAGTTGCCGAAGGTCGGCTTCGACTGCGGATGGCATGTCGGGATACTGAAGCTTGCAGGCGAGGTCCTCGCCCGAGTGGGCGCGAGCCCGATGGACCTGGCCAAGCGAGGCCGCATGCGCCGCCTCATGCGAGAATGACGCGAACTTCGATGGCCAGCCAGGACCGAGCTCGGCCGCCATCCGGCGCCTGACAAAGGGCCAGCCCATCGGCGGCGCGTGCGCTTGCAGTTGCGCAAGCTCGGCCGCGTAGGCGGGCGGCAGAAGGTCGGGAATAGTCGAGGCGAGCTGGGCCACTTTCATGAGCGGCCCCTTGAGATTGCCGAGCGCGGCTGCGAGGAGCTTGCCTTCCGCGCTCGAACCCGCCTCGGCGCCGAGCAGACGGCCCGCTGCGATGCGCAGGCCGGCGCCGCCCATCGCCGCGCCGACGCGGCCATAGCGCGCGGCGCGCCTCGCGAGGTTGTTGCGCTCCTGGTCTCCTGGATCTGGCTCTCGGGTGTCCATTCTAGAGCGCGGTGATCGCCTCACCCGCTTCGCTTCGCTCCCTAGACTCTCCCTCCCCGCGCTTTGCGTGGCGGAGGGAGTTTGGTCCGCGCAAATGTGTGAATGCGCTAGCGGCCTGCGCCGGAATGACGGGCAGCACGATGCGGATTAATCTCATCTAGCTCTAAGCCGTCGCGCGATCCATGGCCTCGAGCTCGTCGATGAGCCCCGAGATCACCGACAGCCCCTTCTGCCAGAAGCCCGGGTCCGTCGCATCGATCCCGAACGGTCTCAGAAGCTCTGAATGATGTTTCGTCCCGCCGGCCTTCAGCATCTCGAAGTACTTCTCCTGAAACCCTTTCTCGCTTTCGCGGTAACGGGCGTAAAGCGAGTTCACGAGGCAATCTCCGAAGGCATAAGCATAGACGTAGAAGGGCGAATGGATGAAATGCGGGATATAGCACCAGAAGGTTTCATACCCGGGGCCGAGCCTAATAGAGTGGCCGAGGCTCTCGCCTTGCACCTCGAGCCATAGGCGGCCGAGATCATCGGGGGTGAGCTCGCCCGCCTTTCGCGCCTCATGCAGCCTACGCTCGAAGGTGTAGAACGCGATCTGGCGCACGACCGTGTTGAGCATGTCCTCGACCTTCTGGGCGATGAGCGTCTTGCGCTTCGCCGGCTCGCGCGCGCGTTCGAGCACGGCCTGGAAGGTCAGCATCTCGCCGAAGACCGAGGCGGTCTCGGCAAGGGTCAAGGGAGTTCCCGCCATGAGCGCGCCCTGGGGCGCGGCGAGCACCTGATGAACGCCGTGGCCGAGCTCGTGCGCGAGCGTCATCACGTCCCGCGTTTTGCCCATGTAGTTGAGAAGCACATAAGGGTGGGCCGAGGGCACGGTCGGATGCGCAAAGGCGCCGGGGGCCTTGCCGGGCCGTACCGGCGCGTCGATCCAGCGCCCGTCGAAGAAGCGGCGGGCGATGTCGGCCATTTCGGGAGCGAAGCCGCGGTAGGCGTCGAGCACCATGGCCCTTGCCTCGTCCCACGGAACGCTGCGGGTATCCTCCTGGGGAAGGGGCGCGTTGCGGTCCCAATAGTCGAGCTTATCCTTGCCGAGCCACTTCGCCTTCATGGCGTAGTAGCGATGCGACAGGTTCGGATAGGATGAGCGCACCGCTTCGACGAGTGCCGCGACCACCTCGGGCTCGACGCGGTTCGAGAGGTGGCGAGAGTCGGCGATGTCCTTGAAGCCGCGCCAGCGGTCGGAAATCTCCTTGTCCTTGGCCAGAGTGTTGGTGATGAGCCCGAACAGGCGAAGGTTCTTCTTGAACGTTTCGGCGAGCGCTTCGGCCGCGGCCTTTCTCTTCGATTCTTCCGGGTTGAGCAGAAGCGTCAGCGTCGGCTCGAGCGTCAGCTCCTCGCCGTCCACCTTGAAGCGCAGCTCCGCCATTGTCTCATCGAAGAGCCGGTTCCAGGCCGTGTAACCGGTCTGTGACTTCTCGAGGAAAAGCTCCTCGAGCTCGTCATCGAGCTGATAGGGCTTCTCCTTCCTGAGGTTCTCGATCCACGGGCGGTAATGCGCGAGCTCGGGCGCCCCCATGAGCTTTTCGAGCGTGTCGTCATCGATCCGGTTGAGCTCGAGCTCGAAGAACAGCAGCAGCGTCGAGATGTCGGTGAGCTTGGCATTGGTATCGCCATAGAATTTTGCGCGTGCCGGATCGGTCGTGTCGCCCACATAATGGAGCTGAGCATAAGAGCCGACGCGGCCGAGGAGATCGGATAAGGCTTCATAGGTTCGGATAGCGTCGGCGAGTGCGACGCCCGACAGGAGGGACAGCTTTCCGCGATACTGCTCGGCGAACGCTGTTGCCTCATCTTTACCCTGCTTCAAATCTGCGGCAAATGCGGGCGAAGCGGGCGAGGAATAGAGATCGGCCAGATTCCATTCCGGCAGATTTCCGAGCGCTGCGGTCTGCGACATGCTGTTTCCCGGATTGTAAGTAGACGCCGCTCATATGGCGAATGGGGGAGGTCCCCGCAACCCGCGGGGGCTCGGTTGAAAGGGCGTCCCGCCCGTCTCTCGTCAATTCAGATAATTCTTTAGCGTTCGGACTCTGCGCTCAGTATGAGGGATGGAATTAATCGCGAGCCGATCTTTCAGATGAGCGAGACGCCTTCGAAGCCCGCCTCACTTGCGCGTTTTGGATCGCTTCTGGGCGATCCCCTTCGTGCATCGATCCTGCTTCATCTCGGCGACGGCGCGAGGAGACCGGCCACCGAGCTTGCGTTCTTGGCGGGGGCATCGCCCCAGGCTTTGAGCGCGCACCTGAGGCAGCTTACCGATGGCGGGCTGTTGGCGGTCGAGTGTCAAGGACGGTACCGGCTCTACGCAATCGCGTCCGGTGAAACCGCCGAGATGATCGAAGCGCTGGTGAGTTGGATAGGACAACCGACCCGGCAAGTAAAACATGACCCGCGGATCTGCTGCGCTCGGCTGTGCTATGATCATCTCGCCGGGCGTCTTGGAGTTGGTCTGCTCGACTACATGATCCGCAATGACTTCGTTTCGCTGGGGCAGGACGGACCGTCCCTCACCCGGGCGGGTGACGATTGGTGCGGACGCCGCGGCTTCTCGCCCGATCAGACGCGAAGCCGGCGACCTCTCGTTCGTTTGTGTCTCGACTGGACGGAGCGACGCCATCACCTCGGCGGCCGACTGGCAGCTGCAATCGCCCATCGAATGCTGCAATCGGGTTATCTGAGGCGGCATCCCGCCGCGCGCTCGCTTCTGGTCACGGCAAAGGGCGCGCGGTTTCTTCGATCGGAGATGGGAATGGTCCTTTAATCTCGTCCGGCCGTGCTCGATTGCGGGAGTAGACGCAACGGGAACTTTCGAGCGGGATCCCGATTCTATGTGTGGCCGCTTTTGACGCGGCTCTTAGGGCCGGGTGAATAGAGGCGTGGCGAACGATTCAGAGGCTCGGGCGACGCGGGGCGCGGGCGTACCGGCGCCAGACATCCTGTCAGACGAGCGTTTCGAAAGGGTCAATCGGCATTTGCGGGCGATCCGTCGGCGAACTCTTATCCTGGTGATTGTCGCGTTGGCGGGCGCCGCCTACTTTGCCCGCGATTTCCTCTTGCCCATAATGCTCGCATTTCTGCTCGCTCTGACACTCAGCCCGATCGTCAGATACCTGCAGCGCCGCGGCATTCCGGCGAGCGTCACCGCTTTAGCGCTCGTCGGCGCGCTCATCGCGGTGATCATCCTCGGAATCATTTTCCTCAGCGGACCCGTTTCGCACTGGCTCGACATCGCTCCCGAAGCCGGCCAACAGCTCTCGCGCAAGCTCTCAGCACTCCGGTCCGGGGTGCAGGCGGCGGTCGAAGCGTCCAAACAGGTCGAGAATCTCACCGACGGCGGGAGCTCCGGCAACGTCCAGAAGGTGGTTATCGATCAGCCCGGACTCCTGTCGCGCGCGGCCGATACTCTCCTCAGCACAGCGACGACGCTCGGCGTCACCATCGTGCTTCTCCTCTTCCTTCTCTCCTCGGGAACCCTCTTTTACGAGAAGATGATCGCCGTTCTCCCGACGTTCCACGACAAGAAGAGAGCGCTCCGGATCGCCTACGATGTCGAGCACGATGTGTCCCGCTACCTCTTGACGATCACCCTGATCAACATCGTTTTCGGTTGTGCAGTAGGGGGCGGCCTTGCGGTTGTCGGGATGCCCAACCCTTCGCTGTGGGGCGTGGTCGCGGGGCTCCTCAACTTCGTGCCGTATGTTGGGGCGTTGACTGGCCTCGCGACGGTAGCAGTGGTGGCGATCCTCTCCTTCGATACGATCGGGCAAGCGATCCTCCCGCCGCTTATCTACGTGACGCTGCACATCCTTGAAGGCCAGTTCATCACGCCCATTGTCCTCGGGAGACGGCTCGAACTCAATGCGGTCGCGATCTTCATCGCGCTGGCTTTCTGGGGATGGCTCTGGGGTATCGTGGGCGCGATCTTGGCCGTGCCGGTGCTCGTGTGCGTCAAGGTTTTCTGCGACCACTTCGAGGGGCTCAATGCCTTCGGCGAGTTCCTGTCCGCTGCCGCGCCCGCCGCTCCTCAGGAGAGGGCCGAGGCAAACGGCGCCCATCAGGCTGTGGCAGAGTAAGAAGGTAGGACTAAGCAGACGTCAGCGACCTCCTCACGGTTGGTCAGTGGCAACCTTGCCGTTTGCGGGGCGACCGCAGCAAAGATGCGCTTCTCCCTCCTCGCGCGGAGCGCGGGGGAAGGTGGCGCGCGCGAGCGTGACGGGTGGGGTCTCTCCGCGTGACGGGTGTATAGGGTGAGCGAGATGAAAGAGGACATCGCCTTCGCCCGCTCGCTGCGCAAGCGCATGACGCCCGAGGAGGTCAAGCTCTGGGTCAGGCTTCGCGAGTGGCGTCACAGTCGTGGGTATCACTTCAGCAGGCAAGCGTCACGCGGTGAGACCCCCACCCGTCCGCCTTCGGCGTCCACCCTCCCCCGCTTGCGCGTGGGAGGGAGTATCTCGTCGGCTGATCAAACCGAACCTGATTGGTGCGATTGACTCGGGGCTCCCGGGCGGCTTACACCTTAATTTCCAACGATAACTCGAATGGGAGGACTGCATGACTACTCCGGGATTGATCCGGGTGCGGACGATGATGCCGCTGTCGCGCCGCAGCCTGATGAAGGGCGCCGCTGCGCTCGGGGTCACGGCTGCTGCGGGCCTCGGTGCGGGCCGGGCATCGGCGGCGGGCGCCGTCTCGATGTTCGGCTGGCAGGACTACGATGCGGGCCTGAGAGTCGGCGATTTCCTCAAGCGCGAGAACATCGAAGTCAGCTTCACGCCGATTGGCAACAACGACGAGATCATCAGCCGGCTGAGCGCCGGCGGGGCCGGGCAGATCGACATCGTGACGCCCTACATGGGTTACATCCCATTCATGGTGGCGGCCGAGCTCCTCGAGCCCATCGATGAGTCGCTCGTGCCCAATCTCGCCAAGGTGCCGGAGGTGTTCCGAAACGACTCCAACGTCATCGTTAACGGCACCCGCTATTCGGTGCCCTTCACCTGGGGCTCGGGGCCCATGGCCTACGATCCCGCCGTCATCAAGACGGCGCCCGAGTCGTGGATGGATGTCTTCAAGCCCGAGTACAAGGGCAAGGTCGGCATGATGGACGACCCGATCGGCAACCAGATGCTCGCCGCCATCCTCGCAACCGACGCCAAGGTGCCGACGCTCCTCACACCCGAGCAGCTCGATCAGGCGACCGAGTTCCTGATCAAGCTCAAGAAGGATCAGCTGCGGCAGCTCGCGGTGAGCTGGGGCGAGCTTGCCAACGCGCTTGCTCGCAGCGAGGTGGCGATCACCTTCAGCGGCGGCGAGTTCTTGAAGAAGTTCGCGGGCGATGCCGGCAAGAAGATCGAGTTCACGTATCCCAAGGAAGGCACCTTCGCCTGGCTCGACAGCTATTGCATCGCCAAGGGCGCGCCCAACCGGGAAGCTGCGCACAAATGCGCAAACCAGGCCCTCGACGTCGACGGGCAGGTGGCCTTCGGCGAGAAGACGTTCCAGGCGATCGTCGTTCCGGAAGCCATCGCCAAGCTGCAGCCGTCGACCCGAGAGCTCTACCCTTATGATAATCTCGGCGAGTTCGAGAAGAAGGCCAAGTTCTTCCCGATGCCGCCGCTCGAGCCGGACGGCAAGCACGCGAGCTATTCCGACTGGCAGGCCGCCTATCAGAAGTTCAAGGCGGCCTGATCGCTTGGGGAGAGCGCCATCACGCTGACTTTCAGCGATGCCTCTCCTCGCGAATAAGATCGCAATCATAACCGGCGCGGCTTCGGGGATCGGCCGCGCCGGCGCTAAAGCCTTTGCCGCCGAGGGCGCGACCGTCGTTGTTGCCGACATCGACAGTTCGAGAGGGCGGCAGGTGGCCGACGAGCTTGGCGGAGCGGCGATGTTCCAGCACGTCGACGTGCGCGATACCCATGCCGTTCAGCGGATGGCGGCCGATACCGTCGCCCGCTTCGGCCGCATCGACGTCTTGTTCCACAATGCGATGAACGTGCCGCTGGTCAACAGAAGCGACGGACGGGCGACCGAGCTTCCCGAGGAAACCTGGCACGAGATCGTCGGGCTCGTGCTCGACGGCACTTTCCATTGCTGCAAATATGTAGGGCGGGAGATGCTACGGCGGCGTTCGGGATCGATCATCCTCACCGCGACCACAGATGCCTTGATCGGACAGGCCGGCATCGATGCCTATACCGCAGCGAAAGGCGGGGTCGTCGCGATGACGCGGTCGTTCGCCGCGGGGGTCTCGCCCGAGGGCGTGCGGGTCAATGCGATCTGCCCGGGCTTTGTCGAGACGCCGCATCAAGCACCCTTCATGAGCAGTTCCGCCGAACGCAAGAAGATCGAGGACCTGCATCTCATGGGCATCCTCCAGCCCGAGGACATCGCCGATTTCGCGGCTTTCCTCGCTTCCGACAGGGCGCGGAAGGTGACCGGCGGCATTTTTGCCGTCGACGCCGGCTATACCGCCTTCAAAGGCCTCATGTCCCTCAAGGACACCATCGCTCGCTGACATGCGGGGACGCTACGCCAACGCCCTCCTGCTTGCGCCTGCTGGCGTCATCTTCTTCAGCCTCTTCGTCTTCCCGCTCGCCTATTTTCTGGTGATCAGCTTCTGGCGGGTCATCCTCTTCAAGCTCAAACCCGATTTCACCTTCGCGAACTACCGGCAGGTGTTCGAGCTGCATCTTCCGACGCTTGTCTTCACGCTCTGGCTCGCTTTCGTGATCGCCGCGCTCACGACGGGACTCGGGCTCGTTTACGCCTATCTGATCCGCTTCAAGGCCGGCCGCTGGGGAGCGCTGCTTCTGTTCGTGGCGCTCATCACGCTGTTCGGCGGATATCTCATGAAAATTTACGCCTGGATGACGATCCTCGGCATAACGGGCGTGCTCAATACCGCACTCCAGGCGCTCGGGATCATCGCCGAGCCCTTGCCGTGGCTCTTCTACAATGTCGGCGCGGTGATCGTAACGCTCGTCAACTTCCTCCTGCCGCTCGCCATTCTCCCCATCTACGCCTCGATGCGCGGCATCACCGAAAACGAGATGGAAGCCGCAACGGATCTGGGCGCCAGCGGCTGGCGGCGGTTTTCCGACGTGGTCGTGCCACGATCGAATTCCGGCATCATGGCGGCCTTCGCGCTCACCTTCCTGCTCGCGGCGGGCGACTACCTCACTCCGCAGCTCGTCGGCGGCAAGGTCAACATGATCGGCGTCCAGATCGCGCCGCAGTTCGGCGGCCTCGGCAACTGGCCGCTCGGATCGGCCATGTCCTTCGTGACGCTCGGCTCCTCGCTCGCCGTCATCATGGTGGCGATCTTCCTCATCCTGCAGTGGCGGCCGCGATGAAGGACGTGTCGAGACCGATATGGGGAGCGGTCGGCGCGCTCTTCATCTTCTTCCTGGTGTCGCCGCTCGTGCTCGTCGTCCTCTTCGCGTTTACGAACCGGCCGCAATCGGCGTTTCCGATCGAGGCTATATCGCTCAGGTGGTGGGATGCGATGATCGCCAATCCGAATTTCCTCCCCGCGCTTCAGAACAGCCTGATCATCAGCGGCACGGTCGGGATCGTGTCGGCGATCGTCGGCACCATGGCGGCGCTCGCTTTGGCGCAGCTCGATCCCAAGCGGGCGCGCATCGCCGCGGCTCTCCTGTGCCTGCCGCTCATGCTGCCGCCGCTCGTCCTCGGGGTCGCGCTCTTAAACTTCTATTCGCGCGCCAAGATCCCGATGGGGCCGCAGACGGTGATCACGAGCCATCTCCTCTTTGCGCTGCCGTTTGTCGTGCTCGTCATCTATGCGCGGTTGCGCAACTTCGATTTCCGCGTGGTCGAGAGCGCGCGCGACCTCGGCGCTTCGCCGATGCGGGCGTTCTTCACCGTGACGCTGCCGATCATCAGCCCGGCGGTGGTCGGGGCGGCGCTCATCGCCATGGCGCTGTCGCTCGATGATTTCGTCATCACGTTCTTCACGATCAGCAAGGGCATGACGCTGCCGACCTTCGTCTTCGCGATGATCCGCACGACCGTCACCCCCGCCGCCAACGCGGTCGGAACGCTGATCCTCGCGATGACCATCGGCACCACGCTCATCGCGCTGCGGCTCACCCGGTATAGGGGGTAGGATCTCTGAAGCTTTAGTCCGCGGGAGTGGTTCGCGGCCACCAATCTCGGCGACCATGAATGACGCGCAGGATCACAACCTTCTCGCGGCCGTTGGGCTCTTTGCTGATCGAATAGACCACGATCCAGGGCAACCCCGTGACTACCTTTTCATAAGTACTGGGCACGCGTCCTTTGCGGCCTGTCGCCATGAATCCAAGCGCTTCGCCCGCCGCTTCGAGCCGCGCAACGACGTGTCGTGCCGCGGCGGGGTCGTCGTGTGCAATCCATTCCAAAATATCGATCAGATCGCTCAAGCCGGACGATGTCCAAAAAACCTCCCTCACGCCTTCTTCTTCTGTGCGCGGTTCACGGCAGTGTGCAACTTGCTAATTGCCTCCCGATGCGAAACGAGCCGCCCGGCCCGCATATCCTCAATCCCCTCTTCGATACCCTCGATGATGTCGAGCTCTCGACCGACATACTGCTCGATCGCTTCGGCGGCGAGAAAGGATTTCGTTCGTCGGGCATGCTCGGCCAGCCGGGCGAGCTTCTCTTTGACTTCCTTCTCCAAGCGGATCGTTAGCGTCACACTGTCTGCCACTCGATCACCTCCCTACGTCACTTGTACACATTCTAGCACAACTCAATACAAGCGCTATCCCTCGCGCGGACACAGAACGAAGTCGCGCATCGCGTCGAAATGCGCGCTATTATGGGCCGAAGCTCGCCTGGAGGAGAATCATGCTCGATTTTGGACTGTGGAGATCGCGTCGGAAGCGGGGGCGCCGCTGCTGGGTTTGCGGCGTCGTCGCGATTGCCTTGCTCGGGATGGCGCCTACTTTTGCTCGCGCGGCCACCGATGACGACACGGCGGTCGCGATGCGGCTGGCCGAGCTTTTGCGCTCGGCCAGGACTGTCATCTCGCGCAATCAGGGAACGATCAACGATCCCGAGAAGGGCGACAAGGGCCTGACCGGCGAAAAGGTGCTCGCCGACACGATCGCCCTCCTCAAGGAGCGCACCGGCGACGATCCGCTCCAAAGCGACGCGCAAAGCCTGGAAGGCAAGCTGCTCCGCGCCGAGATGGACTCGATCGCGGCGGTGATGAACGAGAACCAAGCCACCATCAACGCCAAGGGCGTCGGCTTCAAAGGGTTCATCCCGGCGGTCTTCGCGCGCCTCGTGAACGAGAAGTTCGCCGATCGGGTGGGGAACTTGGCCAGGATCAAGGCGACGGCTCCCGAGAACCTCGTCCGCAACCGCAAGGCTCGTCCCGACGCGTGGGAGTCCGCCGTCATCGAGGACAAGTTCCTCAAAGCCGATTGGCCGAAAGGGAAACCCTACAGCGAGCTCGCCCAAGTGGACGGCAAACCGGCCTTCCGCATCGTCGTGCCCGAGTACTATGCCGCCTCGTGCCTCTCCTGTCACGGCGAGCCCGCGGGCGAGATGGACGTCACCGGCTATCCCAAAGAAGGCGGCAAGGAAGGCGACCTCGGCGCGGCGATCAGCATCACCCTCTTCAAATGAAGCTCGTTTCCGCCGACGCGGTCGACCGCCCGTTCGGGACTGCGTGGCTTCCCGACTTCTTCCGGGTGCGCTCGATCCGCTTCAGGCTCGCGGCGATCTCCGCGCTGCTTCTGGCGGCCCTCGTCGGGACGAGCGGGCTAGTGATCCAGGAGCTCTACCGCAACTCGCGGAGCGTCGCTGAGGCGGGCAGGTTCTTCGATGACCTCGAGGCGGCGAACGCGGCCAACCAGGCGTTCGGCGATATCCGCTATTGGATGACGGACCTTGCCGTGACCCAGCTCACGCTCTCGGAACGGAACGCCAGGAAAGCGCGCGACGAGCTCGGCCATCAGCTCAAGCGGCTCGCGGCCTACGATGTCAAAGCCGCGTCCGAGATCGGCGAGCAGACCGACGCCTACATGACCATCGCCTCGCAGGCCGTCGATGCCTACACCGAGGATAAGCGGGTGATCGGCAACACGCTTCTCGCGCGAGCGAGGCAGCACAGCGATCTCGTCGACCAGCGGCTGAAGCTCTTGACCGAGCACCTGAGGCGCGACTCGTCCGCCGCGCGCGATGCGGCGGTGGCCGGCGCCTTGTCGGCCATCCGGACCTCGATCGCCAGCGTCATCGGCGTCGGAGTCTTCGCCATCGGACTGACCGCGCTCGTGCTGCGCTCGATCGTCGTGCCGCTGCGCGGCATCGATCGCGCGATGTCGGCCATGATCGCCGGCCGCACCGATGTCGCGATCCCGCCGCCGGGGGGCGATGAGATCGGCACCATGTCGCGGACGCTCGCTCTCTTCCGCGACAGCATCGCCGAGCGCGACAGGCTCGAGAAAGAGTCGCAGCGCCAGAGGGAGATCATCGAGACCGCGATCGAGACGATCTCGGAAGGCTTCGCCGTCTTCGACCGCGACGACCGGCTGGTCATGGCCAACAGTCGCTACAGGAGCATGTACACCGGGCTGGTGAAGGTCGGCCAACGCTTCGAAGAAATGCTGAGATCGCTCGTGGCACGCGGCGCAGCCGCGCTCAACGGAATGCCCGACGAGGACTGGATTGCCCTCAGGTTGGGGCGGCACAGAACCGGCGATGGCGTGTTCGAGCAGAAGTATGGGGACGGGCGATGGATGCGGGTGAGCGAGCGCAAGACGCCGGACGGGGGCACCGTCGGCGTGTTTGCCGACATCACCGAGCTCAAAGAGAGGCAGGCCGAGCTCGAAACCGCCAAGGAGCAGGCCGATGCGGCGAGCAAGGCCAAGAGCCAGTTCGTCGCGAATATGAGCCACGAGCTCCGCACGCCTCTCAACGCGATCATCGGCTACAGCGAAATGATGATCGAGGAGACCGAGGACCTCGGTCACTCCGAATTCGTTCCCGATCTTCAGAAGATCCGGGTGGCCGGCAAGCATCTCCTCGGATTGATCAACGACATTCTCGATTTCGCGAAGATCGAAGCCGGCAAGATGGAGGTGATGGTCGAGAGCTTCGACGTGAAGGAGCTCGTGTCGGAAGTAGAAAGCACCATCGCGCCGCTGATCGCCAAGAATGAGAATGAGCTCGAAATCCTCCTCGCCCCCGATCTCGGACAGATGCAGTCGGACCAAACGAAGGTGCGGCAGAATCTCTTCAATCTTCTCAGCAACGCGACGAAATTCACCAAGAAGGGGAAGGTGAAGCTCGATGTCAGGCCTCTGCGGCGCGCGGACGGGACCGACTGCCTCCAATTCCGGGTCTCCGACAGCGGGATCGGGATGACGCCGGAGCAGCGCGCCAAGCTCTTCCAGACGTTCACGCAGGCCGATGCGTCGACGTCGCGCAACTATGGCGGCACCGGTCTCGGGCTGGCGATCACGCGGCAGTTCTGCCGCATGCTCGGGGGCGAGATCGAGGTCGAGTCCGAGTTCAGCAAGGGCTCCACCTTCACGATCGTGCTGCCCCGGACCTTCTCTCAAGCACGCCCGCAGGCGACTGGCAGCAAAGAAGAGGCAGGCCCACTGATACTCATCGTCGATGACGAAAGCGCCATGCGCGATTCGCTCGCGAAGTCGTTGAAGGCCGAGGGCTATCAGGTGGTGACCGCCGCGGGCGGAAAAGAAGGATTGAGGATCGCGCGGGATCAAAAGCCCGTGGCCATCATTCTCGATGTCATCATGCCCGATCTCGACGGCTGGGCGGTGCTCAGGACACTCAAGGAGGATCCCGAGCTCTGCAATACTCCGGTGATACTGATAACGGTGTTGGGCGATCGCGAGATGGGACTGGCGCTCGGCGCCGCCGAGCACTTGACGAAGCCGTTCGAGCCCGCGGAGCTCGCGAGGGTGCTCGGCCGGGTGGCGCGCCCTGACGGCGCTGCCGACGTCCTCGTGGTCGACGATGACGCGGGCACGCGCGAGATGCTGACCCGGGTGCTAGCCCGCGAGGGGTGGACGGTCCGCGTCGCGGAGAGCGGGGCAGCGGGGCTCGAGGAGGTTGCGCGCTCGCGGCCCGGCGTCGTCCTCCTCGACTTGATGATGCCCGGCATGGACGGCTTCGAGATGCTGACGGCGCTCCGCCGGAACGAGGCGACCCGCGATCTTCCGGTGATCATCGTCACCTCCAAGGACCTGACGCGGGAAGAGCGCAATTTCCTGCTCGGCAATGCGATCAAAATCTTCCAGAAGGGAGCTTACGAGCGAGCCGAGCTGGTCGAGGGCTTGAGGCAGATGATCGAGGAGGCGCGCCGATCCCTCGAGAGCCCCGCGCTCGCGGGAGTCTGACATGAAGCGGCGGATAACGGGCGTCGGGTGAGCGTGGTGGCAAGAATACTGCTCGTCGAAGACAATGAAATGAATCGCGACATGCTCTCGCGGCGCTTGCAGCGGCAGGGTCATGATGTTCTCATCGCCGTCGACGGTCGCGAGGGAGTCGAGATGTCGAAGGCCGAGCGGCCTGACATCATCCTCATGGACATGAGCCTCCCGGTTCTCGACGGCTGGGAGGCGACGCGCCGGATCAGGGCCGATGCGGATACCGCGGCACTCCCCGTCATCGCGCTCACCGCCCACGCCATGGAGTCCGATCGACAACAGGCCCTCGCCGCTGGATGCGACGACTACGATACGAAGCCCATCGATCTCAAACGGCTGCTGGAAAAGATCGACAAGCTGCTCGCTCGGGAACGCCCCGGTGCTCGAGCCTGACCGCACGATGGCGGGCTCGGATTTCGAGCGCCGCGCCTGGCTCGCGGTGATCTGGGAGGATCTCGCTAATCCGGTCCGCGCGGTTCAGGCCTACCAGGAGGCGGTGCTCGAGGAATGTCGCCGGGCTGGGCTGGCCGATATCACGGCGCTCTTGGAAAAGGCCGCGGCCGCCGGCAAAGCCCTGGGCGAGCTCGTCGAAGGTCTCAGGAATCCATCATCTCCGGTCGAAACGACCCTCGTCGATCCGCGAGCGAAGCTCCGCCACGACCTGCGCACGCCGCTCAACGCGATCATCGGCTATTCCGAGCTCGCTCTCGAAGAGATCGAAGCCGAAGGCACGGGGAAATCGCTCCGGTCCGATCTCGAAAAGGCGCTCGAAGAAGCGCGGGGGCTGCTGGCTCTGATCGATCGGATCATTGACGTCAGTCAAAGCGGGGCAGGCGCTGAGGCGGAGCGGCTCGTGGAACAGGCGGGCGCCGCAGCGGCCGTGGTCGCCGAACTGTTGCGGACGCTCAGGCCCGGCGAAGAGCGCGGTACGGCGCGCGAAGTCGGGCGCATCCTGGTCGTCGACGACAACGAATCGAACCGCGGGCTCCTGGCGAGGCGGCTCACGCAGGACGGCCACGAGGTCTCGATCGCCGCCTCCGGCAGGGAGGCGTTCGATATACTGCGTGCACAGCGCTTCGATCTCGTTCTACTCGATCTCTTGATGCCGGTGATGAGCGGGCTCGAAGTGCTGACCAAACTCAAGGCGGACGAGCGCTGGCATAAGATGCCCGTCATCATGGTGTCCGGTCTCCAGGAGACCGGCGCGGTGCTCAAATGCATCGAGCTCGGGGCCGAAGACTATCTGCCCAAACCCTGTGACGTCGTGCTCCTCAGGGCCCGCATCAATGCCTGCCTCGAACGCAATCGTTGGCACGAGCGCGAGCGGCAGTATCTCGAGCGCTTGCGGGAAGAGAAGGAGAAATCGGACCGGCTCCTACGCAACATCTTGCCCGAGCCGATCGTGCTCCGGCTGAACAATGGCGAGACGGTGATCGCCGATCGCTTCGAGGCTGTTTCGATCCTCTTCGCAGACATCGTCGGATTCACCGAAGCGGCGGCGGTCATGTCCCCGGCAAAGCTCGTCGACCGCCTCGACCGGGTGTTCTCGGCCTTCGATGACCTCGCCATCCAATTGGGAGTGGAGAAGATCAAGACCATCGGGGATGCTTACATGGCCGCGACGGGGCTGCCCGAGCAAAGGCCCGACCATGTCGAAGCGATCGCCGAGTTTGCGATCGGCATGCTCGAAGCTCTGAAGAAGATCGACGAGCCCGAGCAGACGTTGAATGTGCGCATCGGCATTCACACTGGTCCGGTTGTCGCGGGTGTGATCGGGCGTCACAAGTTCATCTACGACGTTTGGGGGGATACGGTGAACGTCGCAAGCCGGCTCGAATCGCACGGGGTCGCGGGACGCATCCAGATATCGGAGCACGTCCGGCGGGCTCTCGCCGATCGATTCGCATTCGAGCCGCGCGGAACCATCGATCTCAAGGGCAAGGGGCTGACCACCGCATTCCTGCTCGTCCCGCCTGCTGCTTGAATCAGCGATTTGTTCCTTCCCCCCTGTAAGGGGGAAGGTTAGGAAGGGGGTTCCTCCGGTGGCACCGGGCTCGCGGAGAGAATCCCCACCTGTCCTCCCCCTTGCAGGGGGAGGAAGATTGGGAAGGGGAGTATCCGATGTCCAAGGTCGAGTGCGTGCTCGAGGCGAAGGATTGGCTTGGCGAAGGCCCATGCTGGCATTCCCGCGAAGAGACTCTCTACTGGACTGATGTGCCCTCGAGGGTCATCAAGCGCTGGCATCCGGCGAGCGGCGAACGCGCAAGCTGGCCGATGCCCGAGATGGTCACGGCGATCGCCGTCCGCGGCTCAGGAGGCCTGATGATCGCCTCACGGGCGAGCATAGATTTTTTCGATCCGAAGACCGGCCGCGCAACGCCGTTCGTTGCTCCGGAGAAAGATAAACCGAAGAACCGTTCCAATGACGGCAAGTGCGATCGCCAGGGCCGGTTCTGGTACGCCACGATGATGAACAACTTCGCGGACGACATGAGCGAGCTGCCGATCGCCGCGAATACCGGCGGCCTCTATCGCATCGATCCGGACGGCTCGGTCGAGAGATTCGAGAGCGCTCTCGGGATCGGCAATACCTTCGCATGGAGCCCGGACGAGAAGACCATGTATTTCGCGGACACGCTCGATGCGATCTATGCCTACGACTACGATCCGCTTGCAGGCCGCGTCGCGAACCGCCGCGTGTTCGGCGAGGCCGACACGGACCGCTATGGCCATCCTGACGGATCGACGATCGACGGCGAAGGCTTTCTTTGGAACGCACGGTGGGACGGCGGGGCGATCATCCGCTGGTCGCCCGACGGCGCGATCGACAGGGTGGTCAAGCTGCCATGCCGCCGTGTTACGAGCTGCATCTTCGGCGGCGCCGATCTCGATATTCTTTATATCACGACGGTGCGGTTCGGCCTCTCGGACGCGGAGCTCTCAGAACAGCCTCTTGCCGGTGGGATTTTCGCGCTCGACCCCGGGGTGAAAGGCATTCCTGACGGGCAGTTCGCGGGCTAGCCCTTCAGCCATGAGTCAAGACAGGGCGCCGCGGCAGTCATTGGCGCTGCTAGCGCTGCTCACCAGCGCCGTCGTTACGATCACCCGCGGTAGCGACTTCTTCAGCCTTTGGGATTCGATGCTCGGCCTCATCATCGTCCTCGTGGCGGCGGCCTATCGGCACGAGGTCGGGGTGGAGAGGACCTATCGCGCCGCCTTTGCGCTCATCGTCGGCACCGGGATGATGTTCATCGTGGCCCCGTTCCTCGAGTCCGCCATTTATGCGGTCAAAGGAACTCTCCAATACGACGGGCCTTTTCTCCAGACGCCCGACAAGATGATGTATGACGGCATCTTCGTCGGGGTGTGGGGACTATTCGCCTTCGTCGTATACTTGCTTCTCCACCGCCGACCCCGCGAATGAGATGATCGAGCGGCATCAGGACATCCGCGACGGCGTAACAAGATTGTGCGCCGGCTTTCCGGGCGAGTACTGGCGCGACCTCGACCGCAGAAGAGAATATCCCACTCGGTTCGTCGAGGCCTTGTCGGAGTCGGGCTATCTCGCGATCCTGATACCCGAAGCCTATGGCGGCTCGGGTCTGCCTCTCTCGGCGGCGGCGGCCGTGCTCGAAGAAATCCATCGCGCCGGATGCAATGCATCGGCGTGCCACGCCCAGATGTACACGATGGGCACGATCCTGCGGCACGGCTCGGAGGAACAGAAGCGGCGATATCTCCCTGGGATCGCGGCCGGCCAATTGCGGCTCCAAGCCTTCGGCGTGACCGAACCCGCAGCTGGAAGCGACCTCTCGGCACTGAGAACCAAAGCGATCCGGGATGGCGATCATTATGTCGTCACCGGGCAGAAGATCTGGACGAGCCGTGCCGAGCACTCGGATCTCATGCTCCTCCTCGCGCGCACGAGCCCTTGGACGAGCGGGATGAAGCGGACGGAAGGTCTTTCCGTGTTTCTCTTCGACCTGCGGGATGGCGAGAGCTCCGGGGTCAGCATCCGGCCGATCCGAACCATGATGAACCATACGACGACCGAGGTGTTCTTCGACGGCGCTCGCGTGCCCGCGGAAAATCTCATCGGCGAGGAGGGCCGCGGCTTCGGTTACATCCTGTCGGGCATGAACGCCGAGCGGATACTCATCGCGGCCGAATGCCTGGGCGATGCCAAGTGGTTCATCGCCAAAGCGGTCGCCTACGCCAACGAGCGCCGTGTGTTCGGGCGCGCAATCGGCGAGAACCAGGGCGTCCAGTTCCCGATTGCGCGCGCCTACGCGAATATGCGAGCTGCGGAGCTCATGATCGCGGAGGCGCTCCGGCTCTACGAGGCGGGCGAAAACCCGGGGGCCGAGGCCAACATGGCCAAGATGCTCGCCGCCGCGGTATCCCTCGAGGCCGGCAACGTCTGCCTCGACACGCATGGCGGGTTCGGATTTGCCGAGGACTTCGACATCGAACGCAAATTCCGGGAAACCCGACTCTATCAAGTTGCGCCGATCTCGACCAACCTCATCCTCTCCTACCTTGCCGAACACGTGCTCGGCTTGCCGCGTTCCTACTGAGAGAGGCTGCCCTGCCAGTCACGTCTATTGATGCTTCGACTGCCATTCCCTCATGGTCGCAATCTCCTTCTCCTGCGCGGCGATGACGTCCTGCGCCATCTTCCGGAGTTGTTCGTCCTTTCCGTACTGGAGCTCGACCTTCGCCATGTCGATGGCGCCATGATGGTGGGGGATCATCATCATCACGAAGTCCTTGTCTGCATCGCCGGTCGGCTCGATGTGCATGCTGTCCATCATCTTCTTCATTGCGTCCGTATAGCTCTGGCTTGCGTTGTCCTGCGCAATGACGAGAGCGGACGCGCCGACGAGCGCAGCGGCGGCCGCTCCACTAATAACGATATGTCTGTTCATAGATCCTCCATAGGGGGCTGATAAAAGCGGCCTTCCTGGCGGTGTTCGTGAAGGCCGCACTCGACCCAGAACACGCTCCTAGCTCACGTTCCCCGTTCGGAGCCGGAGCGCATTTGCGATAACGCTCACCGATGAAAGCGCCATGGCGGCGGCGGCGATGATCGGCGAGAGCAATAGCCCAAAGATGGGATAGAGCGCGCCCGCCGCAATCGGCACGCCAGCGGCATTGTACACGAAGGCGAAGAAGAGGTTCTGGCGGATATTGTGCATCGTCGCGTGCGAGAGCCGGCGGGCTCGCACGATCCCGCGCAGATCACCCTTGAGAAGTGTCACGCCGGCGCTTTCGATCGCGACATCGGTCCCGGTGCCCATGGCAATGCCGACGTCGGCTGCGGCGAGCGCGGGAGCGTCGTTTACGCCATCGCCTGCCATGGCGACCACTCGTCCGCTTTTTCGAAGCCGCTCGATGACTTCGTGCTTTTGATCCGGCAGCACCTCTGCCTGGACATCATCAATACCCAAGCTTCGTGCCACGGCGGTCGCGGTGGTCTTGTTATCGCCGGTAAGCATCACGACTCTGATCCCTTCCGCGCGGAGCGCTTGCAGCGCCTCAGGCGTCGTGGGCTTCACGGCATCGGCGATCGCGAGAATCGCGGCCACGTCCTTGTCGATCGCGACGAAGATCGCCGTAGCGCCTTGCTGGCGGAACATCTCGGCTGCCTCCGAGAGACCGGCCGATATGCCGAGCTGGCTCAGGAACTTCGCTGTTCCGATGACGAGCTCTTTTCCCTCAACGACGCCCCGAACGCCCTTTCCGCTTGGAGCCTCGAAATCGGTTGCGGTCGTGAGGCGCAGGTCGCGTTCCTCTGCGGCTTGAACGACGGCGCGCGCGAGCGGATGCTCGCTCGAGCGCTCGAGCGATGCGGCAAGGCGCAGGACATCGTTCTCGCTCCAGCCCGGCTTGACTTCGAGCTGAACGACACTCGGCCTCCCTTCGGTGAGTGTGCCGGTCTTATCGAGCACGAGCGTATCGACCTTCTCGAGGCGCTCGAGCGCCTCGGCATTCTTGATGAGGACGCCCATCTGCGCACCCCGACCGACACCGACCATGATCGACATCGGCGTTGCCAGGCCGAGCGCACAGGGACACGCGATGATGAGGACCGAAACCGCCGCGATGAGGCCAAAGGCCATCCGAGGCTCCGGACCCCACATCGACCAGACAATGAACGCTGCGACGGCTACCGCAATGACGAGCGGCACGAACCAGCTCGACACCTGATCGGCCATGCGTTGAATCGGCGCCCGCGATCGTTGCGCTTGCGCGACCATCTGGACGATTCGGGAAAGCATCGTGTCGCGGCCGACTTTCTCGGCGCGCATCACGAAACTGCCGGTTTGATTGATCGTGCCGCCGATCACTTTCGAACCGGGTTCCTTGGAGACCGGCATGGACTCGCCGGTCACCATCGACTCATCGACAGTGCCACTCCCTTCGATAATTTCCCCATCCACCGGCGCCTTGTCGCCGGGCCGAACACGAAGGCGATCGTCCGCCATGACTTGGTTGAGCGAGACCTCTTCGTCGGTTCCATCAGGACGGACTCGACGGGCGGTTGCAGGCGCGAGATTGAGGAGCGCACGGATTGCGCCAGAGGTTTGCTCACGGGCGCGGAGCTCGAGCACCTGGCCGAGCAGGACGAGAACGGTGATCACGGCCGCCGCTTCGAAGTAGACGGCAACGGCGCCGTCCATACCCCGGAACGCCGGCGGAAAGAGGCTCGGGAACGCCGTCGCAACCACGCTGTAGATCCACGCCACGCCGGTGCCCATGGCGATGAGCGTGAACATGTTCAGGCTACGATTGACGAGCGATTGCCAGCCGCGAATGAAGAATGGCCAGCCCGCCCAAACGACGACCGGAGTGGCGAGGAGGAGCTGTATCCAGTTCGAGATGGCGGGACTGAGATAGCGGTGAAGACCAGTGAGATGCATTCCCATCTCGATCGCGACCACGGGAAGCGCCAGTGCAAGTCCGATCCAAAACCTCCGGGTCATATCGAGGAGCTCGGGATTTGGACCGCTTTCGGCTGTTGCGAGCTCGGGCTCGAGCGCCATCCCGCAGATCGGGCACGTTCCCGGTCCGATCTGGCGAATTTGCGGGTGCATGGGGCACGTGTAGATCGTGCCCTCCGGGACAGGAGCGATGGGCTGCTCGGCCTCGGGCTCGAGATATTGGGCCGGGTTCGCGAGGAACTTCTCGCGGCAGCGCGCCGAGCAGAAATAATAGGACTGTCCCTGATACTCGGCGCGATGTTTGGCCGTGTGAGGATCGACGCTCATCCCGCACACCGGGTCACGTACCGTGCCCAGCGCGGGCGGCGGGGAGTCATGGTTTATGCTGCAGGAGTGGTCTGCAGCGGCTTGATCATGATGCTTTTGGGCGTGCACGTTCATGGTGAGTCCTCAGCGCTTTCCCCCTTGTTGTGCACCTTCCCACCATTGTAAGGTCAAGAGGAGACTAAGGCCAATGGGAATCTCAAGAGGAGGTCTTCTTCAATGCAGATTGGCGAAGCCGCGCAGGCCAGTGGCGTCTCTTCCAAAATGATTCGCCACTACGAGGCGATCGGGCTTGTGCCGCGCCCTACGCGACGATCGAGCAACTATCGGGACTATACGAAAACCGACGTGCATCGGTTCGCCTTCATCCGGCGCGCCCGCGATCTTGGATTCTCCATCGAGCAAATCCGCAGCCTGCTGCGACTGTGGGCCGACAAGCGGCGTAGCAGTCGGCAAGTAAAGGCGCTCGCGCTCGAGCACATTGCCGCGCTTCACGCGAAAGCCTCTGCCCTCGAGGAGATGGCGGCCACGCTGCAGCAGCTCGCGGATGCCTGCGATGGCAACGATCGGCCGAGCTGCCCGATCATTCGGAGCTTGGCGAGTGCCGCTCTGCGCTCGCCGGAGCAGGGATGGTCCACCGGCGAACGGAAGATCGGGAAGGGCGGCGATGGCAGGCAGGTGGAACAGTAGGGAAGGTTTGCCCCACAAGAAAGCCATGGAACCGCCGTCCCGTGTTCGGATTTGGAGATTGGTGACGTGGGCCGGTGCGTGGGAATGTAGCGTGAAATACGAAGTCTCGAGCTATATGAAGAACAGCGAGGACTGCCGCGGCAAGGCGGCTTTGACCAACCGTGCGGACCACCGGGAGCAGTGGCTTGTCTTGGCCGAGGCGTGGCGGGCGCTCGCGGAGAGTGCCGAGCAAGCTTTTGTGACGGCTCTTCGGGTGGCCACCGTCAATGTCGCAGGTTCCAGGCGCCAGCTCGACAGCGCACAGCGGGAGGTTGCCCTCGGCGAGGCAAAGCGTCCGCACCCTCGCCAATCCCGGACATCCCCTTAAGGCCATCTTTACCCTTCCCTGCCACAGTCGGACGACGACAGGGGACGGCGGACAGCGCTCCAGAAAGAGCGCGCATGGATCGACTGTCGTTACAAGCAACTCCCGAACTCGGCAGGTGATCGAGCATGGCCGCACGCGTTCTGATCATCGAAGACGACCCGGCCCAGCGACGTATCCTCGAGGAGATGGTCAAGCGCTTCGGCTTCGAGCCGTCGAGCGTCGACGGCGGCCAGAAGGGGCTCGATGCGCTCGCCGGCCCCGCGGGCGGGCTCGTCGAGCTCATCATTCTCGACCTCCTCATGCCCGGCATGGACGGTCTCGAATTCCTCGAGAAAATGACAGCCGTCAGGGGGGACGTGCCGGTCATCGTCCAAACCGCCCAGGGCTCGATTGAAACCGTCATCAAGGCGATGCGGGCAGGGGCCGACGATTTCGTCGTGAAGCCGATCAGTCCGGAACGGCTCAGGGTTTCGATCCAGAATCTTCTCAAGGTCAATGCGCTGACCGAAGAGGTCCAGCGGCTGAACAAAAAGGGGGGGAGCGCCCTCACTTTCGGAGATCTGATCGCGTCCTCCCCCGCCATGGCCAATGTCATGCGGCTCGGGAGGCGGGCGGCCCAATCGACCATCCCGATCCTGATCGAGGGCGAATCGGGAGTTGGAA
>JBJMRA010000162.1:0-8404 GCA_045802365.1 Hyphomicrobiales bacterium
CGCGGCGATCTCTCCGTTCACCGCGGCGACCGCGCCGCGCACGTCCATGCCGCCGAACCTCGTCCCGCCGTCGCGCCTATCGAGCGCTTCGCCCGAGCCCGTCGAGGCGCCCGCCGGCGCGATCGCCCGGCCCACAGCACCGCCCCAAAGCCGAACCTCCGCTTCGATGGTCGGGCGACCGCGGCTGTCCCACACGCGCCGTCCGCGTACTTCGCGGATGATCGATCCGCTCATCGCGTGAGTTCCCGTTCCCAAGCGGCCCGAATGCCAGCAAGACGCTCGACCGGGTTCAGGATGAGCGATTTTGCGGCACGGCGCACGCGATCCTTGTCGCGTTCCGCGGTCACGTATTCGACCGGCGACTTCCCGTCGACGCGGGCGAGAAGAAGCATGGGCAGCAGGCGCGCGATGCGCCGCTCGGTATCGGCCCGCGGTTCCCAGGAAACCTTATCCAGATAGCTCGCGGCGAGCCGGTCGAAGGCGGCGAGGAACCGGGCGCTTGCCGCGGGCTTCCAGAGGCATTTGAGCAGGAGATGGTTGAGGCAGAAGGCGAGGTCGAAGGCCGGATCGCCGAACCAGGCGCATTCGGCATCGAGAAATATGGGTCCGCGCGGGCCGATCAAAATGTTCTTCGGGCTGACATCGCCATGGACGAGTGCCATGTGCGTGCGAAGCGTTGCTTCTGAAACGCCGAGCATGTGCGCCGCGAGATCTGGGTGCGCTCTCGCCGTGGCCTCGAGATAAGGTTCGAGCCTGATGCTGTGGAAGACGCTATCGTTGGCGAACCGGCGCGCGACATCGGCGTCGTGCGCGGTCGCCGCGTGGACCGCAGCGATCCGGCGCCCGACCTCTTGGGCGGTGCCCAAGTCCACTTGCCCGTCGCGCAGCAGGGTCTTCCACACCGGATGCGCGCCCGGCTCTAGATAGTCCATCGCGAAGAGGCCGGCGTCCGGATCATGGGCGAGGACTGCGGGCACGGCGTCCGGCACGATCGAATGGACGAGCATGAGCCAGGCCGCCTCGGATGCGTTTCGCGTCACGGGCACCCGCCAGTCCTGCGCCACCTTGAGCTTCGACAACGCCCGTTTCACGACGATGCTGCGCGAGCGCGCCCTGACCTTCCAGATGTCGGACGAAACCCCGCCGGTCAGCGCCTCGCAGCGCAGCCCCTCCTCAGCCCCGGCGAGCCCCGTACGAATGAGAAAGCGCGTCACCTCGACGGTGCCCATCATCGAACTATGCGAGAGGCGAACGGGTTTCGGCTCGCGACCTGCCGGAACTGCTCAAAGTCGGCATCCAAGGTCAGAATTTCGTCGACTCCGTGCTCGATGGCGAGCGCCACAAGGTGGGCATCATGGACGAGATTGCCGGTGACGCGACTCTCCCTTAGGACGCGGTCGAGGGTGAGTGCGTGGCGTTCGGTTTCCATGAGGACCCGCACCACGGGAGGGGCGAGAAGGTCGCTAACGGCTTCGAGCGCTTCCTCGACGGTCGATGGCGGATCAAACACCCTACGATGCGTAACGACGCGCAGAAACTCGTAAAGAGAGGGCCAGAACAACGCGTAAGGCGCTGTGCCTGTGCTCAAGGATCTGAGCAGCGACAATGCTTCCCGATGGCGATCCGTCCCAATGCGGTGGGCGTGAACCAGAATATTCGTGTCGAGGGCGATCAACCACGGTCCATCAAGTCGAACAGCTTGTCACGATCGGCTAGATCGACGCCAGGACCCGTTCGGCCGCGGACGGTTTTCATCCTGAACCGGTAAGTCCTCGTCTTGGGAGCTTCCACCCTAGCGAGACCGCGCCGTAATGCCTCGTTTATAACCTGCTCCAGCGGTTTGTCTTGCTCTCTTGCCCGACGTTCCGCATCGCGCAGCAAATCATCTTGCAGCGTCAGCGTAGTTTTCATGCGCGTGATGATGCTTTACCCCGAACGTCAGTTCAAGGGCGGCGCAGTCATTCGGCTTGGATAATTCCGCACTTCCCTTTTCTCGGTGCGGGAATATGCTCCGTTCTCCTGAAAGGAACGCTGAGCGAAGGTGGTCGAGAGTATGACGGCTAATACGTCCGACGGGCTGCCGATGGTGCGGTTCGCGAACGTGCAGAAGAGCTACGACGGCGAGACGCTCGTCATCAAGAACCTCGACCTCGACATCGCGAAGGGCGAGTTCCTGACAATGCTCGGGCCGTCCGGCTCCGGCAAGACCACCACGCTTCTGATGCTCGCAGGCTTCGAGCCCGCCACGTACGGCGAGATCTTCCTCAACGGTCGCCCGATCAACAGGATGCCTCCACATAAGCGCGGCATCGGCATGGTCTTCCAGAACTACGCTCTCTTCCCGCACATGACCGTCAACGAGAACCTGGCGTTCCCACTCGAGGTGCGCCGCATCGGCAAGGCCGAGATCGAGACGCGGGTGAAGAACGCCCTCGAGATGGTGGAGCTGCCGGGATTCGGACATCGCCGCCCGGCGCAGTTGTCGGGCGGACAGCAGCAGCGCATCGCGGTGGCCCGGGCTCTCGTATTCGATCCCAATCTCGTGCTCATGGACGAACCGCTGGGCGCCCTCGACAAGCAGCTGCGCGAGCAGATGCAGTACGAGATCCGCCATCTTCACGAGCGCCTCGGCATCACCGTCGTCTATGTCACCCACGATCAAGCCGAAGCCCTGACGATGTCCGACCGGATCGCCGTCTTCAAGGATGGCGTCGTCCAGCAGGTCTCGAGTCCCGATGAGCTTTACGAGCGCCCGCAGAATTCTTTCGTCGCGCAGTTCATCGGCGAGAACAACCGCTTGCATGGGGTGGTCGAGGACGTAGGTCCGAACGGCCTCTGCGCCGTGAGACTGGCGACCGGAGAGCTTGTCAGCGCCTCGGCCGTCAAAGTATCGAAGAAGGGCGACCCGACGCTCCTCTCGCTCCGGCCGGAGCGGGTCAAGATCGGTCCCTCAGTCGACGGCATCGCCAATGTCGTCGACGGCTCGATCGAGGAGCTCATCTATCTCGGCGATCACGTTCGCACCCGGCTCACCGTCGCCGGCGAGCCCGATTTCATCGTGAAGATCCCCAACAATACCGAACGACCCGTGCTCGAGAGGGGCATGAAGGTCAAGGTCGGATGGTCGGCGGAGGATTGCCGCGCCCTCGACGACGTGTCAACGCGGCGAACTTAGCTCGGCCCTCCCTAGACGGTTCGATTGATCCAGGCGAATAGGGATGAGGACCCGCCTAAGGCAGGCTCGTGAGGCTTCCGTTTATCGACCAATTCTTGAGCGAGCCCTTGCCGCCTATTGATCCATTTGTGATCATCTCGCCGGCGGAGAGAACCCCGCTTCCATCCGGCGCAACGATCGTCGACGAGCTCGGACCGTAGATGCAGAAGGGATTGCACGCGCTACCGTCGTAACTCGTGGTGAACTGGCCCGGCGACTGCTCGAGCACGCTGAATGACCATCCCGCGCCGAGCGACGTTGGGCCACGCGCGAGCATACGCGTCACTTTCCCCGTCCGTGACCTGTCGGAGATGGTCCGCATGAAGGTCAAGAAAGCTTCACCGCCGCTGATGTCGAGCGAGGGCGAGAAGGTGTCGTCATGACCATCCTCGAGCGTGCTGAGGTTGAGGGTTGTTGCCGCATTCGAGCCGGCGTCGACTTTGATGATCTGCACTCTCGAGTGACCCGCGAATGGGGGATTGCTCTCATCGTCGATGGCGTGGGTGAGCCAGACGCTCTTGCCGATCTGCACGCCTCCCTCACGAACGGCTCCGAGGAAATGATAGAGCTTTATCCCATTCGGCTGGACGGCATAGGTGGCCGGCCGAAAATCCGGCATGGTCGCATCGGGGAGCACGCTGAACTGGTCGTCCTGGAGCGTCGGCCCGACGTCAAGGGCATACCGCGCCAGAGTATTGCCGAGGAGCGGCACCGAAACGAAATAGACTGTCCGTGAGGCCGCTCTCGGGCCAGCCGCGGCGGCCTGCACCGATCTCGGAGCCACCATGAAAGGTCTTCCTCGCAGACATCTCAACTTCAGCTGCCGTAACTCGATGATGTCTTTCAGCTCAATATCGAGGATGAACCCGTTGTTCAGGCCCGTGCTCGAATTGAATAAATTGAAACCCAGGAACAAACGGCCGAGCGCCTCTCCCACAGTCAGATCCGCCAAATCGACATCGCCCATTCGGTCTTGGCAGATGGCGAGCTCCTGGGGCGCCCGGACAAAAAGCGTCCTCACTCTTTTTCTGAATTTCCTTTTCAACGGACGCACGCCCCGCTCGCCGCCGGTCTGCGCCGCACTGAAGGTTTCCGAGGCCGCGACGTAGAGAATCTTATCGTTTGTCACCGTGTCGAGGCTCACGGCAAAGAGGATGAACCGTTGCTCGACTGGATTAAAGATTACGTCCCAGAAACCGAACACCTCATTGGCGCCGACGCCCGTATCGGAGAACAGATCGGCGAGCTTCATGGGCCCGTCGATCAGATTGCAGGCGGAATCGCGAGCGATGATCTCCGCGTCCCCGACGGCAATGATGGTGCCGTCCGCTGCCTGCGCCACCTTTGGACGGATGATGCCCGTGCCCGTCGGAGAACGCCGGGTTCCAGCGACCAAGGCGCATGAGGCAGCGCGGGACAGTAAAGCCGGCGCTTCATCGCTTGCAGGTGAACTTGGACCTGCTGCCGCAGCCGGCAGAACCAGCATCCCGGTGATCGCAATGCTGACGGCCAAGCAGCGAACAAGTTGCACTGCCATGAAAGCCCCTTGCAAGTGGCGAATCCGATCAAGCCTCAAGAGAAACTCGGGGCTACTCTATCCCAACGTTCTCCGGTTGCATACGATATTTCAGTACCGCCCCAGCGTTCAGTCGAGTTTCGAGAGGCCGGCAGAAAAGCGTCGGAGCCCGAGCTCGAGGTCGGTCTCGTTCACCGCGAACGAAATACGCAGGCAGCGCGGATCGCCGAAAGCGGAGCCTGGAACCGTCGCAACACCGTGGGAGTCGAGGAGCCAGTCGCAGAGCGTATCAACGTTCTCGATGAGGTGGTTGCGGGCCTTGCGCCCGATGAATGCTCCGACATCGGGGAAGGCGTAAAAGGTCGCGGGAACGGGCGCGAGTTTTAGGCCCGGCACGCGCTCGAGCGCCGTGAGGACCATGTCGCGGCGGGCACGGTAGCGCCGGCACATTTCATTCACGCAGTCGCGGGGTCCCTCGAGCGCCGCAATCGCGGCCCGTTGAACGAAGGAGTTGGCCCCGGCGCTCACCGCGCTTTGCATGCGGGCCATCGCTTTGGCGATCGGCTCGGGTGCGGCGGCGTAGCCAAGCCGCCATCCAGTCATGGCGTAGCTCTTGGAAAGGCCGTTGACGGTAATGGTGCGCTCGCTCATGCCGGGCAAGGATGCGAACGAGGCGGCCTCGCCGTCATAGACGATGTACTCGTAAATTTCGTCCGAAAGGACGACGAGCCGCTCGTGACGCTGAACGACCGCCGCCAGCGAGGCGAGCTCCGGCCGTGTCCAGACCGCACCCGTCGGATTGCTTGGCGAATTGAGGATGATGAGCTTCGTGCGAGGCGTGATCGCTTCTGCGATACGCTGGGCGGGAACTTTGAAGCTCTCATCGACGGAGGCATGGAGCACGACCGGCACGCCGCCGGCAAGCCTGACGGTGATCTCGTAGGAGACCCAGAAGGGCGAGAGCAGGATCACCTCGTCGCCGGGTTCCATAAGGGAGAAGAGGGCATTCGCGATCGCCTGCTTGGCGCCGTTCGCGACAACGACATTGCTCGCCTGACAATCGATCCCGTTTTCCCGCTCGAGCTTGCGCGCGATGGCGGCGCGAAGCTCGGGAATTCCTGCGACCGGAGAGTAATGCGTGAAGCCCCCCCGCATCGCCCCGCACGCGGCCGCCTGAATGTGCTCCGGCGTATCGAAGTCAGGCTCGCCTATCGTCAGCATGACGACGTGCTCGCCGCGCGCTCTCAAGTCACGCGCCTTCTGCGACATCCGGATGATCGCGCCTTCATCGGAATGGGCGGCTCGGCGAGAGAGGAGCGAGGCGGCGTCGAACGGAGCCATCGCGGCTCTATGACATGCACCGCTTGCGCCGTCGAGGACGCCCATGCACTATGAATTGAATGATGAGTCGACGCATTCTGGCCACTCCTGCGCTGATCCTTCTCGCGGCCTGCTCAGGCGCTTCGAAGGTCGGAGTGACGTCTTCGGGCGGCGGCGCCGTGCAGACCTCATCGCGCTCGGAGCCCATCTTCTACAACGGCCAGCACTATCAGGTGAATTATACGTATAACGCGGCGCTGAAGCTGTTCGACATGAGGGTGAGAGGCACGAGCACCGCCATGACACCGAAAGACCGGAATTCCGCGACGGCCATCGCCACCTCGGCGTTGCGCTACTTCGCGTGTCCGGACAGCCAGTCGAGCCGGCTCGTCGGCGAACCGCAGTTTGCATCCGCCACCTGGTCGCTCAAAGCGAAGTGCGCCTGAGCGATGCGGCGGTCTCGCACCTTGCGAGCCGACGCCGGCTTCCATAGAAACTTCCGCGCCCACCTTAGGACACGCATGAGCGCCATCCTCGACATTACCGGCCGCGAGATTCTCGACAGCCGTGGCAACCCGACCGTGGAGGTCGACGTCGTTCTCGAAGACGGCTCGCGGGGCAGGGCCGCGGTGCCCTCCGGCGCCTCGACCGGCGCCCACGAAGCGGTGGAGCTCAGGGACGGCGACAAAGGCCGATATCTCGGCAAGGGAGTGACGAAAGCGGTCGCGGCGGTGAACGATGAGATCTTCGACGCGCTCGCCGGCATGAACGCGGAAGACCAGGTCGCCATCGACCGCACCATGATCGCTCTCGACGGCACACCCAACAAGAGCCGGTTCGGAGCCAACGCCATTCTCGGGGTCTCGCTCGCGGCCGCGAAGGCCGCCGCCCAGTCCTCGGCATTGCCGCTTTACCGCTATGTCGGCGGCGCAAATGCCAAGACGCTCCCCGTGCCGATGATGAACATCGTGAACGGCGGCGTCCATGCCGACAACCCGATCGACTTTCAGGAATTCATGATCATGCCGGTCGGCGCGCGGAGCTTTCGCGAGGCTTTGCGCATGGGTGCCGAAGTGTTCCATACGCTCAAGATCGCGCTCAAGAAGGCCAGCCATAACACCAATGTCGGAGATGAAGGCGGCTTCGCGCCGAACCTGCCGTCCGCCGAAGCGGCGCTCGATTTTGTCATGCAGGCGATCAAGGCGGCCGGATATCAGGCGGGGTCAGATCTGTATCTGGCCCTCGATTGCGCTTCGACCGAATTCTTCAAGAACGGCACCTACGTCTATGAGGGAGAAGGGAAAACCCGGACCTCGGGCGAGCAGGTCCGGTATCTCGCTGGCCTCGTGGAGAGCTACCCCATACTGTCGATCGAGGACGGGATGGCGGAGGACGATTGGGAAGGCTGGAAGGAGCTGACGGACGCCGTGGGCGACCGCTGCCAGCTCGTGGGCGATGACCTCTTCGTCACCAACACCAAGCGGCTGGCTGAAGGCATCGCGCGCGGGGTCGCCAATTCTATTCTCGTTAAGGTTAATCAGATAGGCTCCCTTACCGAGGCTCTCGATGCGATCGCCATGGCACACAAGGCGGCCTACACCGCGGTCATGTCGCACCGCTCGGGGGAGACGGAGGATTCAACGATAGCCGATCTTGCTGTTGCCACAAACTGCGGCCAGATCAAAACCGGCTCACTCGCCAGATCCGATCGGCTCGCGAAATACAATCAGCTTCTGCGCATCGAGGAAGAACTTGGCGAACAGGCAGTCTATGCGGGTACGACCGTCCTCAGGGGATGACGACATGTCGCGTTCGGAAGCGGCCGGGGGAAAGCTCACCAACGTCCACATAGCGATCAGCGCGTTCGCGGCGCTTGCCGGCGTCATTTTCGCGGGCATCCAGACCTTCCTTCCGGGGCCGTCCGCGGTCGTGACGCTCGCCATGGATCCCACCGCTTCGGGGGGCGTGGACATCACCAAGTCGACGAGCGCGGCGGTCAATGTCGATGGGAAGGCGAACGGAACTGGCGAGCCGGCGCTTCAGCTCGCTGCACTCGATCTCGACGGCCGGGCCACCTTCACGAGCGCACTCAAGGAAGAGAGCATCGGACGCTATCCCTACCGCGACCTGTTCGACGGCCGGTCGGATACGTTCCTCACGATCGAAGCGCCCGAGAACGAGATCAACCTCTTCGTCGAGCTCCCGTCGCGAGAAGTGATCGGCGGCATCGAGTACAGTCCGCCCAAGGATGCGGGCGGCCTCGCCCCGGCGGCCGTTCTCGACGTGATGGTGCTTCCCGACACCGAAATGGAGGGCGCAGGCCGGCCTGTCATGAGCTTCGCGCTGCAGAGCTC
>JBJMRA010000163.1:0-14016 GCA_045802365.1 Hyphomicrobiales bacterium
CAGATCAGTAGGCCAGAATCGCCACGCTCGAAGAGCAGAACGGCACAGTGGCGCTGATAGCGCCTCCACGTTATCGCTGATGATCGATATGCTTCGGCTGATGCCACATGGCCTCCAGGGGCAACTACGTGCACCACCCTATCAGATTTGGTCAGCCATGCGGGCCGAGGGATTTGTTACGCAGCCAAGTGATGTGATCTTAAACCATGGCGTCGAGTTGACTGGAATTTGGAACGTGGTCGGCATCCTTGATGCGGTCCCTTCTCCAATGGTCACCCTGATTGAAGACGACGGCAGTGCGCCTGAGGGCAACGTTCACAGCCTGGTAGGAAACACGGCTATCGCAATCCAGCCTCTTGCCCGACAATTCCTTGGCCGTCCCGAAGGTGCTTTTGGCGTGACCCCGCTGTTGATTCTTCGCGAAGTGACTCGTTGAGTAATGGGCTAGTTTCATATCGCCATCCGGCTCCCGCAATTTAATTCGCCGGCCAGCACCGGACAGCTCGACATCTTGTGGGTATGCTCGCCCCGGCTTACATCGATCGAATGACGGCCCACTGAGATGCCGTCGCAATGCGCCTCATGAGCATCGATGAGATCACGGCCAAGCTCGAAACCGCCGGCCTCGAAGTGGCCGACGTCTTTCGCGACCCCAACAACACCGGCTGGCGCTTGCGCCTCACCTGCGCGGTGCTCGTCTGCCTCTACGATTCCGGCAAGATCATTCTTCAAGGCGAAAACACCGACCTCGTGCGTACGGCACTAGATTCGGAAGCCCGTCTCGCGGGCGATCCCGTTCTACGCAAAGTATTCGTCGTCTATGGAGAAGAAGGTCCGGCACGAACCGAGCTGGAATTGATGCTTCGGCGCTGGGGGCTGGAGCCCACCAATCTCACGGCCTCTTCACGCAGTGCCGATGCCATCCAGGCTCTCGAAAGCGCTCGTCGGGACGCGCTGTTCGGCATCGTCATCGCGACACCGGACGATGAAGGATACGAGCGCGGGCATTCGGAGAGGAAGCTCTTTCGGACTCGGCAGAACGTTGTCCTCGAGCTCGGCATGATGCTGGCCGCGCTCGGCAAATCGAGGGTGGCCATCCTCATGAAGAGCGGCTTCGAGATGGAGCCGCCTTCCGAGATCGAGGGGCTGACCTATATCCCCTGGAAAGAGAGCATCACGGAAGCCCGGCTGAAGCTCGCCTGGCAGATTCACAACCAGGGCATCGATATCGGCTTGAACGACGTCTGACCAGGGAACCTTCAGGCTGAACCTGCATCCAACGGGTGAGGAGTGACCCATGCTTCAGCCCCAAGTCCAACATACCGCGTTGGAATCGCTCGCCGACGATGAACTGGTGAGCCGTGCCTCGAATGGCGAGGCGGCGGCCGTCCGGATCCTGGTGCGCCGGCATAACCGGCGGCTCTACAGGACGGCCAGGAGCATCGTTCTCAACGACAGCGAGGCGGAGGACGTGGTTCAGGAAGCCTACGTGCGCGCGTTTACGCATATCGGCTCCTTCCGCGGTCAATCGAGCTTCACGACCTGGCTGACCCGGATCGCGATCAACGAGGCTTTGGGCCGGCTCAGGCGACAGCGCCAGACCGTGCCATGGGAGGAAGGGGTCGAAGGCGAGATCGAGGCCGAGGTGATACAATTTCCGGGCATGCTCGATGCCGAGAATCCGGAGCGGATCTTGGGCGGACGGGAGATCCGAGCGCTCCTCGAACGCGCGATAGATAAGCTGCCCGAGAAGTTCCGGACCGTATTCGTCGCGCGCCTCGTCGAGGAGCTTAGCATCGAGGAGACGGCTTCCAGTCTGGGCTTGCGCCCGGAAACCGTGAAAACGAGACTCCATCGCGCGCGCGTGCTTCTGCGAAAGGAGCTCAACGACGAGCTCGACAGCCTTCTCTCCGGCGCCTTCCCGTTTGCGGGGCACCGTTGCGACCGCTTGACCGAAACCGTCCTTCGAAGGCTCGCTGCGATCTATCCCTGATCGCGGGAACCTTTCCCGACGCCTCCCATCCAATGGTCGATCGCACACAGGAGAAAGTTGCAGATGCTCAAACGATCGATCATTGCCCTGGCCGGGCTTGCCTTGGCCACCAGCTCCATGCTGACCTTCGCGGCAGACAAGCCGTCCGATCCGCAGATCGCGCATATTGCCTATACGGCCGGAGAGATCGACATCGACGCGGCGAAGCTCGCGCTCTCCAAGGCGAAAAACAAGGACCTCCGCGCCTTCGCGCAGGACATGATCAGGGATCACACGGCCGTCAACAAGAAAGCGCTGGCGCTCGTGAAGAAGCTCAATGTCACGCCGGAGGACAACGACACGAGCCGAGCGCTCACGAAGCAAGCCAAGGAGAAAGACGCTGAGCTCGCCAAGCTCAATGGCGCCGCATTCGATAAGGCCTACGTCGCGAACGAGGTCGCCTATCACAAACAGGTCAACGGCGCGCTCGAGACGCTCCTCATCCCCTCGGCAAGCAATGCCGAGCTCAAGAGCCTCCTCGAGACCGGGCTCAAGATCTTCCGCGGCCACGAGCAACATGGCGAGCACGTCGCAGCCGAGTTGAAGTGAATAGGCGTTCAGGGCTGCCCCTGCCCGCCGCCGATCCGTAGATATGCCGGCAGCAAAACTCGCGTCGGCGGCTGCAAGCTGGACAAAGATCGACGCAAGTTCGGCCGGCTGGCATTGCAGACGAGGATGACGAGCCCGACCAACGTCGCGACGGCCTCCCCGACGAGCTTTCGGCGAAAGGCTTTATCCCTTCGCTCGCGTCAGACTCTTCGGATGGAAAGTAGTTGATCGCGACGTCGGCCTGAGCCGCAATAGCTCGTCTCCATGGATCGGGCTTCGGATCCATGTCGCGCGCAAGGCCGGGCCACGGCTGCGTCTGCTTTTTGAAGGGCGGTTTGGGATATTCGGCACGCGGATTGTCCCTGACCGTCCCGTCTGTTGAGGTCGGAGAAGAAGTAAGGGAGGCTTTGGTTCCTCGCCGCCGCCTGCGGACTCGCATGGGCTAGGGATTTTTCCTATCTCTTAGGACCGTATTGGTAATAGCGTTGCCGATACTAGGTTATGATCCGGACGGAATGGACGGACCCCGGTGCTGAAGCTCAAGATCGAGAACATCGCGCGGCTGCCGGACGGCGGACCACTGTCGTTCCAGGCCGACCGGCGGGGCCTCGATATCGGGCGCGACCAGCATCTCGATTGGACCTTGCCCGACCCGACGCGGCACATCTCCAGCAAGCATTGCGAGATACGTTTCTTCGACGGGGCCTATTGGCTCTACGACGTCTCGACCAACGGCACTTTCGTCAACAAGAGCACCAGGCGCGTGCAAAGTCCCTACAAGCTTGCCGATGGCGATGAGCTCTCGATCGGCGAGTACATCATCTCGGTTTCGGTCAAGGGCGACCAGAAGCCGGCTCAGGAACGGGTGCGCGAGCCCGCTCCTTCGCCGTCAGCAGCGCCCGGAAATCTGTGGACCGGCATCGGCGAACCGGCCCCGCCCATCAATCCGCAGGAGCTGATGGCGCCTGCTCGCCGCGCCTCCCGCAGTGCCGATTTCCTGAACAGCATTGCCGAGATCCCGTCCCCCCGGCGCGCCGAGCCGGAGCGAGCGCCTCCGATCGCAGATCCCTGGGCGATCGGCGGCGGAACGCCGGCTGATGGCGCCTTCAAGCCGGAGCCTTTCATCGGTCCGGCGGAGGAAAACCGGATCGGCCGTCCCGAACCGTTGGAAAGGCCTCGCCCCGATGCCCAGCGGCCACCTCCCGCGCGCGAGCGTGCCGCGGCCGGCGGGCGGAAGCACGGCGACGCAGGACCCGCCGAATTCATCCGCGAGCTGGCGGCCGGTGCCAACATCCCGGAAGAGGCGCTCGTCTCACGCGATGCCGGCGAACTCGCGCGGGAGATCGGGGCGCTCTTGCGTCTGACCTGCGCCAACCTGATGCAGCTCCTCACCGCGAGGGCGGCCGCCAAGACGCTCGCCCGAAGCGGCAACCGGACACTGATCAAGCCCGCGGGCAACAACCCCCTCAAATTCATGCCGACGCCCGAGGAAGCGCTCAAAATTATGCTCGGCGAAAGGACCCAGAGCTATCTCGATGGCGAGCGCACGATCGAGGAAAGCTTCGCGGACCTCAAATCGCACCAGCTGGCGGTCCTGTCCGCCATGCAGCAGGCAGCAGGCCAGCTCCTCGAAGAGCTCTCCCCGCAGGCGATCGAGAGTTCCGCAGGCGGCGCTAAGAAGTCTCTGCTCGGGACCAACAAAGCGCGTCTCTGGGAGCTCTTCGTCGAGCGGTGGAACAGCAAATCCTCGAGCCACGAGCACGGGATGTTGGACGAGTTCCTGGACCTCTTCGCCCAGTCCTACGACCGCGAGACCCGCCGGAAGGACTGATCGCGCGCTCCCGGACTCATTCGGAGTTGTCAGGGCGGCAATCCCACGGTAATCTCGGCCTCCTACCCCTGTTGGCAGGAAAAGCGAAAGAGGCTCACCATGGGTGATAGCGGCCAGAAGTTCATCAAGCGGAATCGTCCCCCGCGCGTGCAGATCCAGTATCAGGACCCCTATGATGCCGAGCGGCTCGTCGAGCTCCCGTTCGTCATGGGCGTCATGTCGGACCTCTCCGGGAACGCCTCACCGGTCGAGAAACCGCCGGTCGGCGAGCGTAAGCTCCTCGACATCGACATGGACAATTTCGACAAGCGGATGGCGGCGATCAAGCCGGGAGCCCGCTTCAGGGTGGGGAACAAGCTCGGAACCGAGGGCGGATCATCCGAACAGTTGGGAGTAGAGCTCACCTTCGATAAGATGGAGGATTTCAGTCCGGCGGCGATCGCCCGGCAGGTGCCGGCCTTGGAGAAGCTCCTCAAAGCGCGCGAGCAGCTCGCCAACCTCCAGCGCTACATGGACGGTAAGGTCGCGGCCGAGGATCGTTTGAAGGAGTTGTTGAACGATCCCGACCTCATGCGATTGCTGCGCGACCGGCGCACCGTCGAATTGAGCGGAGGGTCCGCCATCGACGAGGAAGCGGCCGAGAAGTCCGAGGACAAGGCGTAAGGAGTATTGCGCATGGCGGCAGAGACACAAGTTCAAACCACGGACCGGGCCGTCGAGACGCGCGATCCGGAAGCCTTTTCGCAGCTTCTGAAGCAGAGCTTCAAGCCGCGGAGCGACCGCGCCGCAACGGAAGTCGAGAACGCGGTCACCACCCTCGTCCAGCAGGCGCTCGAGGACACCTCGCTCGTCAAGGAGGACGTGCTCGACACGATCGAGTCTATGATCGCCCGGCTCGATGAGAGGCTTACCGCTCAAGTCAACGAAATCCTCCATGCGCCTGAATTCCAGAAAGTCGAGAGCGCATGGCGGGGCCTCCACTATCTCGTCTACAACTCCGAGACCGACGCGACCCTCAAGATCAGGGTCATGAATGTGTCGAAGGGCGAGCTCTATCGTGAGCTCAAGCTCTATCCGGGTGCCAAGTGGGACCAAAGTCCGCTTTTCAAGCAGCTCTACGGGGCCGAATACGACATGCTTGGCGGCGAACCCTACGGGTGCATTGTTGGCGACTATTACTTCGATCACCTGCCGACGGATGTGCAACTGCTGCGGGACTTGAGCAAGGTCTGCAGCGCCATGCACGCGCCATTCTTCACAGGCGCCTCCCCGACTCTGGTGGGAATGGACAGCTGGACGGAGCTTCTCAATCCGCGTGATCTCGGCAAGGTCTTCGATACGCCGGAATATGCCGCATGGAAGTCGCTTCGGGACGCCGAGGACTCGCGTTATGTTGGCCTTTGCCTGCCGCGGGTGCTCGCTCGCGTGCCCTACGGGGCCAAATCCGAGCCGGTCGAGGAGTTCGCCTTCGAGGAAGACACCGACGGCCATAAGGGCGAGAAGTATGCCTGGATGAACGCCGCCTATTCGATGGCCGCCAATGTCAATCGCGCATTCAAGGAATGGGGCTGGACGGTCCGTATCCGCGGGGTTCAGTCGGGCGGCGAGGTCATCAACCTGCCGACCCACACCTTCCCCACCGACGACGGCGGTGTCGATCTTAAATGCCCGACCGAAATCGGCATCGGCGACCGCCGCGAGGCCGAATTGTCGAAAGCGGGCTTCCTGCCGCTCATTCATCGCAAGAACACCGACAAAGCGGCGTTCATCGGCGCGCAGTCGCTCTACAAGCCCCACAAATACGACAAGCCCGAGGCGACCGCCTCCGACAATCTGTCCTCGCGTCTGCCTTACATGTTCGCCTGCTCGCGTTTCGCGCACTATCTCAAATGCATGGTGCGCGACAAGATCGGCGAGAACCTGGAGCGCGACGATCTGCGGAAGTGGCTGCAGAACTGGATCAACCTCTATGTCGACGGGGATCCGCGAAACTCGAGCATCCAAACGAAGGCCCGCAAGCCCTTGGCCGAAGCTCGCGTCGACGTTTTCGAAGACGAGGAAAATCCGGGGTACTACGCCGCAAAGTTCTATCTCAGGCCTCATTTCCAATTGGAAGGCATGGACATCGGCCTGAGCCTCGTCTCGCGGCTTCCGAGGGCCCAGAAATAGGGAGTCGGCCGGAGATTGTGAGAAAGCTCTAGTCGGCGAGCGTGCCGTGGGGCGATTGATCATTGACTGATGCTTTGAACTAGCAAAATCGGAGGGCGTTATGGCTGTTAATTTTTATCTGAAGCTCGAAGGGATCACCGGTGAGTCACAGGACACCACGCATGGTGGCGAAATCGAGGTGATGTCCTGGAGCTTCAACGAGACCCAGTCGGCGACAGCGCACGAAGGAACGGGATCGGCCGGCGGCAGGGTCAGCGTCGGAGATATGCACTTCGTCAAGAAAGCCGATCTCTCGACCGTGCCCCTCCTGCAGTATTGCACCACAGGCAAGCACGTGCCGACGGCCATGCTCTCTTGCTACAAGGCGGCGGGCGACGGCAGCCGCGTGAAGTACCTGCAGTACGATCTCACCAAGGTCTACATCTCGAGCATCCAGCAGGGCGGGAGCGACGGCACCGAGGTGCCGACCGAGAGCTTCTCTCTCAACTTCGCGACGTTCAAGACCACCTATAAGCAGCAGAATCCGGATGGCACCGAAGGAGCGGCGCCGGATTTCGGGTGGGACATTCCTGCAAACACGACCCTGTAGACGCTTGATGGGCGCCATCCTGGCCGGGATTCGCATAAGATTCCCGCCCGGGTGGCGGACCTTCTGAGTAGCGGTTTAGTTCAACGGGCATGGCGAAGATCAACGAGAATGCCCGGGTTGCCCCACCTTTCATGCACGCCTTCCGGCAGGCCTTCGAGGAAAAGGATGCGCGCAAGGAGCTTGACCTCAGGGATCAGTCCGGGGAGCGGGTGATCGCCAGCCGCCGCAACTCTGCCCGGCTGCCTGTCAACGAGACGACACTTCGACGCGAGCTTGCCGAAGACTTGAACGCGCTCCTCAACACGATCAGGCTCGCGTCGGCAGAAGACATCACGGCCTTCCCCTATGCGGCGCGCTCGATCCTCAACTACGGCCTGACCGACATCACGAGTCATTCGGTCGAGGAAAACGCCGTCGAAGACGTCATCGCGGAACTCCGCCGCGTGCTCGCCGAATACGAGCCGAGGCTCGTCGGGCCCTCGATCGTCGTGGAGCGCGATGCTTCCGTCGAGAGCTCGACAATGAAAGTGCGTTTAACCGTTCAGGCGGAGATGCACGCCACGCCGGTCGATGTACCCGTCGAATTCGTCGCCGAACTCGAGCTCGACAGCGGCAAGATCCGCGTGCCCCGGGTGTAGCATCCTTCGCCATGAATCGAGAGTTTCTCGACCTCTACAACCGCGAGCTCAAGATCCTTTACGAGAGCGGCAAGGAGTTCGCGGAGGAATATCCGGGCGTGGCCGACCGGCTCGGCGGGCTCTCGCGCGAACGGATGGATCCGATGATCGACGGGCTCGTCCAAGGAGCCGCGTTCCTCGCCGCGCGCGTGCAGCTCAAGATCAAGCATGAGTTTCCGGAGTTCACGAGCAATCTCCTCGAGCAGCTCGTTCCGCATTACCTCGCGCCCGTCGCATCGGCGATGCTCGTCCGGGTGGACCCTCCGCATGGCGAGCCCAACCTCAAAGATGGGCTCGAGATCGAGGCCAACTCGTATCTCGAGGCCCGCTATGTCGAGCGTGAGCGGCGCGTCGCCTGCAAGTTCAGGCTTTCGGCTGCGATCACGCTCTGGCCTTTCGAGATCACCGATGCGGCGTTCTTGCCCACTCCCGCCGCCATTCAGGCCCTGGGTCTCGAAACCGGGCCCGAGATCCTGTCGGGAATGCAGGTTTCCCTGACGCGCCGCAACGCGGCGAAACCGGAAGACGAGCCGTCGCCGGAGCAAGCCCGCCTGAAGCCGGACCTGCTGATCGCCAAGTGCCGGACCAAGGAATTGCCAATCCATCTCGTATCGAGCGAGCAGGATGCGGTCCGCCTCTACGAAATGCTCTTCGCGCACTGCCGCGGCGTGGTCTTCCGCCATCTCAACGAATTCGGCGATCCCGTCTTCGTGCGGGCGCCCGAAGATTGCCTGCGGCAGATCGGCCTTGCTCCCGAAGAGCGGCTCTTCCCGCACGACAATCGGGTGTTCCGCGGGTTCGACCTCCTGCAAGAAGTTTTCGTTCTTCCCCAGAAGTTCTTGGGGTTTCGTCTGACCGGCCTCGACAAGGTACTTCCGAAGATCCCGGCCCGCGACGCCGATATGATCTTCCTGTTCGACCACGCCGACGCCCGGCTCCCGTCAGTGGTCCGGGCAGACATATTCGCCTTATACAGCGCGCCCGCCGCCAATCTGTTCGAGATGCAGACAGCGCGCGTCCCGGTGAAAACGAACGAGCACGAATACCACATCGTCGCCGACCGCAGCCGCCATCTCGATTACGAAATTCATCGCGTGGTGCGCGTCGCCGCCCATTTTGCCGGCACCGGCTCCAAGACGGAGGTCCTTCCGCTCTACTCGGCGCCGGGCAACGCCGCTGAGAGCGATACGCTCTTCTACTCCATTCGCCGGGCGCCACGCCGGCGCAGCATGGAAGAGAGGCGATACGGGCGAAGCTCGAGCTACACGGGCACGGACGTGTTCCTGTCGCTCGCCGGGCAGGCTGCCTTTCGCGGGCCCGAGATCGCCGAGTTGAGCGTCAGGGCGATGTGCTCCAATCGTCACCTCACGGAACACCTGCCTGTCGGCCAGGGCGGCGCCGATTTCACGATCGAAGACAACACCGAGCTCAGCGTCAGCTGCATCGCCGGGCCCACCCCGCCGCGCGAGTCGATCGTCACCCGCTCGCGCGCCTTGAACGAGGCAGCACCCCGCGGCACCGCGGCGTGGCGGCTGATCAGCCTGCTAAGCCTGAACCATCTTGGCTTGACCCAGCGCGGCGCAGAGGACTCGGCGGCGGCGCTTCGCGAGATGTTGTCGCTCTTCGCCGATACCTCGGACAGCGCGACCGAGCGGCGCATTCGTGGAATTCTCAGCGTCGAAAGCCGGCCGGTGGTCCGGCGGCTTCGGCAGGCGAACGGAACGGGCGCGGCGCGGGGTCTCGAGGTCACCCTCACCTTCGACGAGAAGGCCTATGAGGGCAGCGGTGTATTCCTGTTCGGCGCGGTGCTCGACCGGTTCCTCAGCGAATACGCGCCCCTCAACAATTTCACGCAGACGGTGGTCAGGTCCTCCGAGCGCGGCGAGATCATGCGCTGGCCGCCGCGGATGGGCGCCCGGATCGAATTATGAGCTACCTCGAGGATCTCGAGCGGGAGCCCTACCGGTTCGATTTCTTCGAGGTCCTGCGACGCTTCGAGCGCTCCTCCCCGGAGAAGCCCAAGATCGGCGACAGCGGCGCACACGACGAGGAGATCGTCCTCCTCGGACAGGATCCCTATGTCGAGTTTCCGGCTTCGAATGTCGCAGCTTTCGGCCGAGACACAAAGGGACGTTTCCGCCTCGCTTCGCGGTTCCTGGGCTTCCTCGGTCCCCAGGGAGCGCTGCCGTTCCACATCACCATCGAAGCCAAGCGCTGGAACGACTCCCATGACGACTCGTTCGTACGTTTCCTCGATATCTTCCACCACCGATTCCTGCAGCTCTTCTTTCGCGCGTGGGCGGACGCGCGCCCGTTCGCGCAACGCGACCGGCCCAATGAGGATCGGTTCAAGGCGTATATCGGGGCGGCGGTCGGAATCGCCACGCCGCCTTATCAGGACCGCGACAGCGTCAGCGATCTTCGGAAACTGTCGCTCGCAGGATTGCTCGGGGCGGCCGTAAAGAGCGCCGCACGGATCGAAAACATGGTCGCGTTCCTGTTCGGCGCGGAGGTCGAGGTCGAGCAGTTCGCCGGGACCTGGCTCGTGCTCGACCAGGGCGACCGCAGCGCACTCTCGGGACGACATTCGGGGCTCGGCCGAGACACGTTGCTCGGCGCTGCCGTCTACAGCGTCCAGGACAAATTCAGAATCAAGATCACCGTCCGCAGCCTGGCGCAGTTCGAGAAGTTCCTCCCGAATGGCGAGTTCTGCGAGAAGCTTGCCGATGCGATCTACTTCTACACGGGCGCGCTTCTGGACTATGATGTCGAGATAGCGCTTCCGGCCAAGGAGGCGCGGCCGGTCGAGCTCGGGAGCTTCGGGCGCCTTGGTTGGACGAGCTGGACCGCCGAAAGGGCGGGGGTGGAGCCGAAAGGAATGCGGCGCGACTGCAGGTTCCATCCGAGCGAACGCGCGGCGGCGCAGCGGGCGCGCGAGGCTTCCCGGTAGGAGAACACGATGGCGGATATCAGTCTCGAAGCGGTGACGGGCAAGCTCAACCGCGTGGGCTATGACGCCTTCATGCAGGCGCTGAGACACGCCAAAGGCGCCGGCAACCGCAATCTCGAGCTGGCCCACTGGCTCCTCAAGATCGCACAGATGGACCGCACCGACGTGGCGCTCACCGCCGATCACTTCAAGCTCGATCGGGCAAGACTCCTCGCCGACCTCAACACCGTCGTCCAGGGCTTCGCGATGAACAAGACCGAGATGCCGAGCATTTCGGAGAACATCATCGACGTGCTGGACCGGGGCTGGCATTACGCGACCCTGCTCTTCGGCGAGACGCAGATCAGGACCGGGCACATCTTGACCGCAGCGCTGAAAGACCGCCGGCTCAGACGAGCGCTCACCGCAATCTCGAAGGAGTTCGATCGCATCGATGCCGAGGTGCTGTCGAACGAGCATGCGCGGATCTGGAAGGCCTCCGAAGAGGAGAACTTGAGACCGATGGACGGCTCGGGCCTGCGCGCCGCGGGTACAGGCGGAGAAGGCGCCGCGGTGGGCGGCGCCAAGGGCACCACGGCGCTCGATCGCTATTCCGTGGACCTCACGCGCAAAGCCGCATCAGGCGAGATGGATCCGATCGTCGGCCGCGACGAGGAGATCCGGCAGATCGTCGACGTGCTGATGCGCCGCCGGCAGAACAATCCGATTCTGACGGGCGAAGCGGGGGTCGGCAAGACGGCGGTCGTCGAGGGCTTCGCGCAGCGGATCGCCAAGGGCGACGTGCCGCCGCCACTCAGGGGCAATCGTCTGTGCGCGCTCGACATCGGGCTCATGCAGGCGGGCGCCTCGATGAAGGGCGAGTTCGAGCAGCGCCTGCGCTCGGTGATCGATGAGGTGCAGTCGTCGCCCGTGCCGGTGATCCTCTTCATCGACGAGGCGCACACCCTGATCGGGGCGGGCGGAGCGGCGGGCACGGGCGATGCCGCCAACCTCCTCAAGCCGGCGCTCGCGCGGGGAACGCTCCGCACCATCGCCGCAACCACATGGTCCGAATACCGCCAGCACATCGAGAAAGACCCGGCACTCACCCGGCGCTTCCAGCCGATCCTCATCGACGAGCCCGGCCTCGAGCGCTGCTGCGACATGATCCGCGGACTCTTGGGTCCGATGGAGAAGCATCACGGGGTCATCATCTCCGATCCGGCGGTGGTAGCGGCGGTGCGCCTGTCGCAGCGCTACATTCCCTCCCGCCAGCTCCCCGACAAGGCGGTGAGCCTCCTCGACACTGCGGCGGCGCGCGTCGCCGTGTCGCAGACCTCGACGCCTGCCGCGGTCGAGGACGCGCGCGTGCTCATCTCTGCGCGCGCAAGCGAGCTGGCTTCGATCGAGCGCGAGCGCGATATCGGCGCCGCCGATGAAGAGCGCATAACGGAAGTGAAGGAAGAGATCGAGGACGCGCGCGAGAACCTCAAGACGCTCGAGGAGGAGTGGGCGGCCGAAAAAGCCCAGGTCGAGGAGATCAAGAAACTTCGTGAAAAGGCGCGCACCGCCGCCGACGCCGAGGAGGCGGACGCGGCGAGAGCGACGCTCAAAGAGGCGATGAACAAGATCGACGAGATCGATCCCGAGCGCCGGATGATCTACCCTTACGTGGACGAGCAGGCGATCGCCTCCGTCGTCTCCGACTGGACGGGCATCCCAGTCGGGCGGATGGTGAAGGACGAGGTCCAGACGGTCCTCTCCCTCGCCGACATCCTCAACCGGCGCGTGGTCGGGCAGACGCACGGGCTCCGGATGATCGCCAAGCGCATCGAAACGAACCGCGCCAAGCTCGACAATCCCAACAAGCCGATCGGCGTTTTCATGCTCGCCGGTCCCTCGGGCGTCGGCAAGACCGAGACCGCGCTCGCCCTTGCCGAAGCGCTCTATGGCGGCGAGCAGAACATGATCACCATCAACATGTCGGAGTTCCAGGAGGCGCATACCGTCTCGACCCTCAAAGGCGCGCCGCCCGGCTATGTCGGCTACGGCGAGGGCGGCCGGCTCACCGAAGCCGTGCGCCGCAAGCCCTACAGCGTCGTCCTCCTCGACGAGGTGGAAAAGGCCCATCCCGACGTGCACGAGATCTTCTTCCAGGTGTTCGACAAGGGGCAGATGGAGGACGGGACCGGCCGGCGCATCGATTTCAAGAACACGCTCATCCTGCTCACAACCAATGTCGGCACCGAACTCATCGTGCATGCGACGGAAGGCGGCGAGAAGAGGGTCGATCCGGAAGAGCTTTCGGTGGCGCTCCGGCCTTATCTCCTCAAGGCGTTCCCGCCCGCACTCCTCGGACGCATCGTCACCATTCCCTATTATCCGTTGTCGGGCGACATGCTCGGCGGCATCGTCAAGCTGCAGCTCGATCGCATCGCCCGCCGCATCCGCGACAACCACGATGCCTCCTTCCTTTACGACGATCAGGTGGTGAGCCACATCGTCGCCCGCTGCAATGATCCCGATTCGGGCGCGCGCATGATCGACAACATCATCACCAACACGCTGCTTCCCGCCCTCTCCCGCTCCATCCTCAACAAGTCGATGGCCCGGGAGGAGATCTCGGAGGCGAAGGTCAGCGTCGAAAACGGCGACTTCGCCTACGCCGTGAACTGAGGCGGCAAGTCCGTGGCCATGGACTACGAGCTAGGCAAAACCGTCTTGGCATCCGGCTGCGTCACGCGCCTCATCGATGTCGTCAATCGCAGCCCCGGCGACCTCGAGGAACTCGTCGGGTTTCACCGCGGCCGGCTCTCGAACGGGTTCTATTTCCTCGTGCTCACAGACACATTGTCTTCCGGCGACTTCGAGTTCTTCGGCTACACCTATTTCTCGGGCGGACGGATCGGCCTCCCGAGCAACGACACGGCCGCCGACCAGAGCCGCCGCGGCGTGCATGCGACGATGCAGATCGACTACGGAGATGCCGGGCTGAAGCACATCGAGGACAAGTTCGCGCGCGCGATCAAGCCCAAGGGTGTCGAGCGCTATATCAAGATCGCGCCGGTTATCCTGCATGATCGGACTATGGGCTCGGCCGACCAGTATCCGGCGTCCCGCCTCGGCATCACCCAGCTCAATATTCGGCGCTCGACGCCCAAACGGTTCTATGTGGCGGCAAAGGTGAACGGCTCGTCTTGGGCCTTAGCCGATGGCCAGAAGCTCGACGTGAGCAAGATG
>JBJMRA010000015.1:0-6477 GCA_045802365.1 Hyphomicrobiales bacterium
ACACCACGATCATGCCGACGGTGTTTCCCTCGCACATGTATGTGCTGGCGCCCGATCACATGTGGTACTTGAGCCTGAGGCCGAAGGGTGTCGGCGAAGTGCACGTGCGCTTCGGTCTGGCGCTGGCGCCCTAAGTGCACGAGAGCCTGGGCAATCAGCGGGAGCAGTGGCTCGCGGAGGCGATTGCGTTCTTCGACAAGGTCAATGCCGAGGACCGCTTCGTCGTCGAAGGCATTGCAGCCGGCTCAGCCTCGCCTTTGGCGCGCCCCGGTCCATTGAGCTTTCTCGAGCGCGAAGTTCACGACTTCGCCCGCTATCTCGACCACAAGCTCAACGGCGTGCCTGCCAGCCAAATCAGAGAAGCTGCGGAGTAACCCTCGCCATTTTTCGCTGTCATTGCCGGACTTGTTCCGGCAACCTATTGTGCAGTGCCGCTCGGCTACGAAGTCCGTTCCAAGATGGGTCCCCGCAACAAGTGCGGGGATGACAGGGTGGTGTGCAAAGTCTTTAGCTACCGATCGCGCCGGCTCATGTAGCGGATGGCGAGCGGCACGAACCACGGATTGCCCCAATAGAGCGGGTGGGACGGCAGGGGGCGCTCGCCGAACACGCTCTCTCCTTCCTTATATCCGATGATGCGATGAGCGACCTTCATGCCGAGCCATGTCCCCATCGGCACCCCGGCGAAGCAATAGCCGAGCGCGTAATGAACACCCTCGTGCGCGCCCACATGCGGATAGAGATCGAGCGTGCCGGCGCAACGTCCCGTCCAGACATTGTCAAACCTCGTGCCCGACAGGGCAGGAAAAATGCGAACGAGCCTTTCGTAAAGTTTCTTCGCCATGGCGGGGAGATCCGTTACCCGCGGTCCCGTCAGGCCCCCGAACAGGATGCGGGAGGGATCGTCCGGCGCCCGCCTGATAAAATCGACATTGAAGTTCCAGTCGATGTAGGTCCGGTCGGTGGGCAGCAAGCGGCCGACGAGCGCGGGATCGAGCGGCTCGGTGGCGATCATATACGCGTCGAACGGGATCACCCGGCGTTTGAGCCAAGGCATGAGGCCGCCCGTGTATCCATTGGTCGCGACGAGGACGTCGCGCGTACTGAGCGAGCCCACCGGGGTGTGGACCTGAAACCGGCCGCCCTCGCCGGTGATCTCCGCCACCGGCGTGAACCCGTTCACGGGGACCCCGCGCGCCTTGGCGGCGGCGAGCAGGCCCTGGTGATAGAGCCCGGGATGAAGGCCCGCGTGATCCTCGATGCGGACGCCGCCGTGATAGAGCTCGGTATTGATCTCGCTCTCCTGTTCGGCTCGTGTAACGGGCGCGAACGGCTCCCCCAGATGCTTGGCCCTGAGCTCGAATTCCCGCAGCATCGCCTCGTACATGGCGGGGCTTGTCGCCATCAGGAAGCGGCCTTGTGGCTGATAGCGGCATTCGATGCCGAGCGAACGGATCGTCGCCTCGACCGCCTTGAAAGCTTCCATCAGCTCGCGGTAAACTCGTTTGGCGTAGTTAAGCCCTTGCGACTCGATGATCTCGCCGAACGTGTGCTTGAGCGTCCGGCCGACATAACCTGCATTCCGCGAGCTCGCGCCATAGCCCGGCTCCTCCGCATCGAGCACCACCACGGAGCGGCCCGCGTCGGCCAAGCGGATTGCCGCAACAAGCCCCGTGATCCCCGAGCCGACGATCGCCACGTCGGCAGAGTTGGGGAGCGTTGCGGCCTTCTCTTTCGAATGCGGGGCGGCTCGCCACCAATAAGGCTCGAGCCGGCAATTCGGAGTGAGGACGCTCGCCTCCATCGATATCAGGCTCGGCCGTTTTCCCGGTCGTGCTTGAGCCAGCGGAAGAGCTCCTGCATACGCGCCGCAACGAGCGCCTGGCCATCGCGCTTCGACCAATCGTAGACGCCGCGCCGGTTCGCGAGCCCATTGGCGCCCGCCGCGACGAGCTCGGCGATCTTCGGCGGCGGTTCCGCAGCGGTTTCGAGATCGGGAAGCAGCGACCGTCCGAAATGGTACATCGTCGAAAGCCCGCCGACATCGGCCGACTCGATCGGCCCCGTAATCCCGACACGCCGGCCGAAGCTCGTCTTCACGACCGTGTCGATCGCTTCCGCCGAAGCGATGCCGCGCGCCCACAGCGACCACGCCTCGCGCAACATCGCGAACTGCAGCCGGTTGCCGATGAAGCCCGGTATTTCGCGATCGATCACCGCGGGTTGCTTGCGCGCAGCCCGGAGGACCTCGCACGTCCAGTCGATCACCTCACGCGCGGTTTCGGAGCCGCCGCACACCTCGACCAGCGGAATGAGCTGCGGCGGATACCAGAAGTGCGCGGCAATCACCCGGCTCCGGTGCCGGACCTCGGCAACGAGCGCGCTCGCCGGCTGACCGCTCGAGGAGGCCAGAACGGCGGGCGGCGGACACAGTTGATCAAGCCGGCCGAAAATTCCGCGCTTGAGGGGCAGGTCCTCCGTCACGGCTTCGATGACAAGATCGGCGCGGGCTGCATCCTCGAGGCGAGTCGATGTCCTGACCCGGGCCAAGATATCGCTCTGTTCATGCGCGTCGACGAGGCTATGTCTGATGAACTCGTCGAGGCTCGACCGGATCTTGCCGAGCGCTCGGGACAGGCTCGCCTCGCTGCGCCCGATCATCATGACAGGCGTTCCGGTCATCGCGAAGACTTGCGCGACCCCATGTCCGATGATGCCGTTGCCGATGACCGCAACACTCGAGCATCGGGCCGGAACACTCATCGCGGCTTCTCCCGTGTCCAGTTCAGAATCGACCTGACCACTTCGAGGGTTGCATGGCAAGAGAGGTCGCCGCTACGCTCCGTAAGAGATGAAGCACACTTTTCGCCGATTGAGCCTTTGCGTTTTCGCAGCATTCCTCTTTGTCGATGCTGGGTTGGCGGCCAGTTTTGACAAATGCGTCGAGCGCATTCGGGCGAGCGCCAGCAAATCCGGGATCAGAGCAGACATTGTCGAAGCGGCGTTCCGCGATGTCCGATTCGACGAGAAGGCAGTGCGCTTCTCCCGCACTCAGCCCGAGTATCGGCTAGCCATCTGGGACTATATGGCGTTCCTGGTTGACGACGCTCGCATTGCGGATGGCTTGAGGATGCTCAAGACCCATGAAGGAACGCTGCGAGACGTTGAACGGGGGTACGGGGTCGACAGACACATCCTCACCGCGTTGTGGGGGGTCGAGAGCAATTATGGGCGGGAGAAGGGCGATTTCTTTCTGCCACAGGCCCTTTCGAGCCTCGTGTGTGCCGGGCGAAAACCGAGGACCTATATGGCTGAGCTTTTCAGAGCGCTGAGAATCGTCCAGGCTGGCGATGTGAAGCTCGCGGATTTGAATGGATCCTGGGCTGGCGCGTTTGGCCAGACTCAGTTCTTGCCCTCGACCTATGCCCGGCTTGCGGTCGACTTCGATCGGGACGGCCGTCGCGATACGATACACTCGGTGCCCGATGCACTCGCCTCCACTGCCCGCTTTCTACGGAGGGCCGGATGGCGGCCCGGCCTTCCCTGGGGCTTCGAGGTCGAGGTCCCACGCTCTTATTCGGGCCCGGTCGGCCGTTCCAGGAAATCGGCGATCGCCTCATGGGTGAAGCGCGGAGTGAGCCGCTCGGACAGCTCCCCGCTGCCGAAATCGGGATCGTACGCGCTGATACGGCCGGCCGGCCGCTCGGGCCCGGCGTTCCTGGTGTCGAGAAACTTCGATGCTCTCTATTCCTACAATGCCGCGGTATCTTATGCGCTCGCGATCTCTCATCTTTCCGATCGCCTGAGCGGCAAGGGCGGGCTCAGGACAGGATGGCCAACCGATGATCCTGGCTTGAGCAGGGCGGAGCGAAAGCGTCTGCAAAGACTGTTGATCGCGCGTGGATACTACGAGGGAGAAGCGGACGGACGGCTCGGTCCTCAAACCACCACGGCGATCAAGGAAGCTCAGAAAAAAGCCGGGTTGAAACCGACGGGACGTCCGAGCGCCCGCATCCTCAAAGTCCTGGACCAAAACTGACTGTGGAGCGGCGCTTTCAGATCAGTGCGCCGGTGATCTTCTCGACGATCTCCTGTGGGGCGGGCTCGATCGATACGACGATCGGGTTTTCGTCCGCAGCCGGCTCTTCCAAGGCATCGAACTGGCTTTTGAGCAGTGTCGAGGGCATGAAATGCTCATGCCGCGTGGCGAGGCGTCTCGCAATCAGCGCCTCTTCGCCCTTGAGATAAACGAGCCGCGCGTAGGGGCGGCCTTGAAGCAGGATATCGCGATACCTTCGCTTCAAAGCGGAACACGCGATGACCGCGTGCACGCCTTTCGCATGCGCTTCGTCCATCCAACGGGCGATGGCGCGCAGCCACGGCCACCGGTCCTCATCCGTGAGCGGGATGCCGGCATGCATCTTCTCGACGTTCTCGGGAGGATGAAACCAATCGGCATCCTGGAAGTCCCACCCGAGGCGTTTGGCGAGGAGACCGCCGATGGTCGATTTGCCCGATCCCGAAACTCCCATCAGGACGGCCATTCCGGTCTCGCTCAGGGCACGTTTTTCGTTCACCGTGATTTGATTCTCCCCTACCCGCGGGCCCGCGTTGTAGCCGAGAGTGGATAAAACCTGAACCGGAGGATCTCGCATGCGCCGATCGATGATGATGGCTCTCCTTGCTCCCCTGCTGCTGATTACGGGGGGAATGGATGCGTTTTCCGCGCAAATCCGCGGGCGGGTCGTCAAGGCCAGCTGTGCGCGGACCCATACGGGCTATTTCTCTTGCCGCACCCATCCTTACTGCACGATGGTGGTCGTCACGCATGTGCGGATAGACGGCTCGGTCTCGCATCGCCGGGTGGTGACCGACCGCAAGGGCCGGTTCCGGATCACGGTTCCTTCCAAAGCGTATTTCGTGCTCGCAGCGCTCCCGCCCGAACCCGGGATGCACACCGAGCCGCTCGAGCTCACGGTCCCGCCCGAGGGCGTATCCGCCACGATCCGGGTTTTCACGGACTGATGGGCTTGAGCGCCAGCAATTCTCCCCGCCTCAGCCATCTGACGAGCAGGAGAGCGGCGACGACCGCCAGCCCGAGACACAGGCCGATCCAGATGCCTGCCCCGCGAAAGCCGAGGTCGAAGGCGAGCACTATTCCCAGAGGCAGTCCGACGCCCCAGTAGCCCACCGCGGCGAAGATCATGGGCCAGGTCGTGTCATGCAGCCCGCGGAGCATGCCTCCGCCAACCGCCTGGGCTCCATCGACGATCTGAAAGAGCGCCGCAAAGCCAAGGAACGTGGCCGCCAGGCCCGCGACGGCAACGTTGTCGGGGGCTTTCGAATCGATGAATGCCGCGACCAGCTGGTGCGGGTAGACGAACATGATCGCTGCCATGACCGACATGAAACCAGCGCTGAGGCCGTAAGCCGTCCAGCCGGCGCGGCTTATCCCATGCTGGTCTCCCGCACCGTAGGCGAGCCCCACTCGCACCGTTGCAGCCTGGGATAAGCCCAAGGGCACCATGAAGCTGATTGAGGAGACCTGGATCGCGATCGCGTGGGCGGCGAGCGAGGGCGCATCGATGAGACCCATCAGGAGGGCCGCCGCGTTGAACGTCGTGACCTCGAAGGTGAGGATGCCCGCGATCGGCAGCCCGAGCCGCAGGAGCGTGCGGAAACGCGGCCAGTCGGCACGCCAGAAGTGCCCCAAGAGGCGATAGCGCCTGAATTTCCGGTCCAGTTCGAGAACCGCGACCAGGCCCATGAACATGAAGAGGGTCGAGAGTGATGTCGCGAGACCCGAGCCGGATATGCCGAGCTCCGGCAACCCGAAGCGCCCGAAGACGAGGCCCCAGTTGGCGATGGCGTTAAACCCTACCGCCAGGAACCCGACGAGCAAGGCCCAGCCCGGGCGTTCGAGAGCGGTTATGAACGACCTCAGCACGATGTAGCCGTAGAAGGGAAGGATGGCCCACTGGAGCCAGCGCACGTAGACGGCCGCCTCCGCCGCGAGCGCCCGATCCTCGCCGATCGCGACAAGTATCCTTTCCGTGTTCCACAGAAGGAGCCAGATCGGCACGGAGACGGCGAGCGCCATCCAGAGGCCCTGCCGTACGGTCCGGCGCAAATCGCGAACGGAATGCCTCGTCCTGCCCCGCTCGGTCGCGAGCATCGGCGAGGTCGCGATCATCAATCCGAGCCCGAAGATCATCGGCGCAAAGTAGAGATTGATCCCGAGCGAGGCGGCGGCGAGCGTCGAGGGGCCGCGCCAGCCCAGGACCATTATGTCGGTCGTGGTCATCGCGGTCTGCGCGAGGTTGGTCAGGATGAGGGGCCAGCTCAATCTGAGAGTCGCCAGGGCCTCGTTCCGCCAGGGGTAATCCGCTCCATTCATGCGCGCCTTATACAGGCCGGAGCTTTCGAGGCACGTTCTAATATCCATCGGGCTCTGGGCTTCGAAACGGCTTCAGTTTG
>JBJMRA010000164.1:0-11397 GCA_045802365.1 Hyphomicrobiales bacterium
CAATATAAACCAACACAAACCAAATCCCAACAACGTGAAGCTGCAGCGCATCGGGCTCGCGCAACGCCTAGGGTTGAGCGGGAGCGGCTAGGCGGGAACGGCGGCGATGCTTCCGTCATTGCTCGCCTATGAACAACGCGAGTTTCTCCTCCGGGCGGGCCACCGCCAAGGATCCCGTCTACCCTCCGCCGCCCGTCTCCGGGCTTGCGCCTGTGCTCGACCGCAACATCGAGGCGCTGAGGAGGAGGCGGCAACGCGAGGAGAAGGCCGCGTCCTGGCAGGAGAGGCTCGCCGATGCCATTACGCGGTTCAGCGGCAGCATGCTGTTCGTGTTCCTGCATCTGGGAATATTCGGGTTCTGGATCATCGCCAATCTCGGGTGGGTCGCGGGCGTTGCGGCGTGGGATCCCTCCTTCGTCGTGCTGGCGATGGCGGCCTCCGTCGAGGCCATCTTCCTGTCGACGTTCGTCCTGATCACGCAGAACCGGATGGCTGCCTCGGCTGAAAAGCGCGCCGAGCTCGACCTTCAGATCAGCCTTTTGACCGAGCACGAGCTCACGAAAATGGCGATGCTTCTCTCGGATATGGCCAAGCAGCTCGGCGTTAGAACCAAGGTCGAGGGAGAAATCGCCGAAGTGACGCGCGACGTCGCACCCGATGCGGTCCTTGATGAAATCGAAGAGAAAGCGACCTGAAGTTCCGGACGGCCCGGAGGGACCTTAGGCACGCCGCGAGAGAGCGTCGTTCTCATCCTTTCGACGGCCGTCGCTCTCGTTCCTTGCCGCCTGCTCCGCCAATCCCTCGTAGGTTTGGGCCAATCGCATGTAGATCTGGCGTGTTTCCTCGCCGATTGCATTCTCGCCCAGCTGACGACATTCCGCGGCCTTCATCTCGAAGCGCTGAGAGCGTGACCGGCAAAGGCGTTCACCGGGAACAGGCACCGCCTTAAGTGGGCCAGTCGGCGAATGCGCGCGACGGCAAATGCGAAGAAGTTCGGTTCTGGTTGCGGCACGGCATTCGAAATGAAGATAGACGTTCTCGTAGCCCTCGCTGATCAAGCGCATGCAGATGTCCTCAACCGTCGAGAACTTGCCCGAGGCCGCGAGATCGTATGCCCGTTCCATCAAAGGAGGAGGGGGGCTTGCTGGGTCGAGCGCCAATTGGTCCATTTCCCGACCGGTCATGACCGACCTGTGATCCCCGATCAGGTGGTAAAGACCAGACGCCCGATGTTGTTCCGAGCGAACCCTACATAAAGCCCAGATGCGAGCAGCCGAGAACCAGGAAGGGGGGTCTCGGCGCGATGCGCTGCTTCAATGCAAGCCGCCCAGAAGCCAGATCAGAATGATGATCGGCAGCGGAATTCCGATCAACCACAAGAGCAAGCCGCGGCCCATTCGATCCTCCATCTCGTCATTGGACGCACTGACAACGGTTCGCAGTGAGCGGAGTTCCGTTTCGGAAGTTCTGTTTCATTTTCAAAGGCACGTATGGAACCAGGCCGCGGGTCCTGCCATTTGATGAGCAGACGACGCGCCGTCCCCTCCGGCGCATCGGATCAGGGCGGAAGGTCAAGCCAGCCCCTCACCCATGGCTTCCGCCCAATTGGCCCGCCCTTCGGGGCGGGCTTACTTTTTGGCTGGGGAACTTCTTTCCCATCTAGCCGCTTCCAGAGTCCCGCAGGCTCGGCACGGCAAAGGGTCCGAAGCATCCCATGCGAAACATGAAGGGTGAGGAGCGTCATCATGAGCGCCAGTTGGGCCGTCTCTTCGAGCATAGGATCGGCCCGAAGCTGCGGCAGTATTACGCGGGCATTGCCCAGCAGCCGGTGCCGCCGCGCCTACTCGACCTTCTTTGTGAACTCGAGGAGAAGGAGCGAAGGTCTCTGAGGGATGCAGACTGATCGAGCTGCGGCCCCGCCCCCGGAACTTTGCACGATTCCCGCGGGTTATTGATCAGCAAAAAGCAAAGCAGGTGAGGGTATTTGTCCGAGACGAAGTCGATCACAGAGCTTCAGGCGCTCGTCGAAGACGAGCTGAAGCTCCACCCCGAATGCGGGAGCGTCAGCGTGACCTTATGTGAGGTGGCGAGCGACCCCAAGCGTCAAGACTGGGACATCCAGGTCATCAACGCCGGGGCCACGCGAGAACTCGAAGCCTGCGAGCTTCGGCTGAAGGAAATCGTACCGCGGCTCAAGCAGCGCTACAGGCTTAAATAGAGTCTCAGGCCTCCGCGAAGGCTTTGAGCTTCGTAGACCGAGTCGGACGCCGCAGCTTCTCGAGGGCGCGTGCCTCGATCTGCCTGATCCGCTCGCGGGTCACGCCGAAGATCTTGCCGACCTCCTCGAGGGTGTGCTCGGCCGTTCCGGCGAGACCGAAGCGCATGTGGAGGATGCGCTGCTCGCGAGGAGTGAGCTCGGCGAGAGCCTCCGCCAGGTGCTTCTTGAGCGCGCTCGCCTCGGCGACCGCATGCGGATCGACGGCATCGGGCGCGGCGATGAGATCGCCGAGCGTGGCATCGCCGTCCTCCCCGACCGGAAGGTCGAGAGAGGCGGGCTCCTGGGCGAGCGAAGTCACGCGCTCGACGATATCGGGGGTGACCCCGGCGCGCACGGCCACCTCCTCGGTCGAGGGGGCATGTCCGAGCCGCTGATAAAGAGCCCGCTTCGCGCGTACGACCCGTACCGCGACTTCCTTCATGTGGACCGGGATGCGGATCGTGCGGCCCTGGTCGGCAATGGCTCGCGCGATCGCCTGCCTGATCCACCACACGGCATAAGTCGATACCTTGACGCCCCGCCGATAGTCGAATTTCTCGATCGCGTGCATCAGCCCGAGGTTACCCTCCTGGATGAGGTCGAGCAGCTCGAGGGAACTCCGGCCCCGGAACCGCTTGGCGATCGAGACGACAAGCCTCAGATGCGCGCGCGCGAGCTCCTCGCGGGCGCTGCGCACCTCGCGGCGCGCTCTGAGCACCGCCGCCGCACAGGCGGCGAACTCGGAGGCAGGCAGGCCCACACGACGTTCGAGATTGACGAGAGCTTCGCCGCGGGCGCCGTGCAGCGCGGCATTCTCCCGCTCCAGAAGGTCTACGAACTCGGATACGCGATCAGCCTGGATGGGGACGGCCGCGAGCTCCTTGCCGAGCCGCGCGACGGCCGCGTCGTAGAGCGCCCGGTCGCGCTTGGTGAGTTCCCGGCCCCGGGCGCGAGCGCTCATGCGCTTGTCGCTCAGAACCGTGATATCACGCGCAACCGAGGCGAATGCCTTCACCTGACCTATGAGCAGGGCCTCGCGGCCGGACGCCTGCTCCTCGTGGCCCGAATCTTCGGTAATCTCCGCTCCGTCGAAAGAGCCGGCGACCTCGACCAGATCCCGGAGGCGGACCGACCCCTCCTCGAACTCATCAGGCCAGGCGGCGATCAGCCGGGCGATCAGCGGAACGCGCGCCAATCCGGTGAGCATGTTCTCCCGCGCATTCTCGATGCGGCGGGCGATGGCGGTCTCCTCCTCACGCGTCAGGAAGTCGCCGCCACCCATCTGGCGGAAATAGGTCGTGACGAGATCGCGGGTGAAAACGGTCTCCTCGCCTCCATGGGCCTCGGCGCGCAAATCGAGTACGGCGTCGCTCTCCCCCAAGGGAACGGCGGCATCGGTTTCGGCGTGAAGGTTTTCGGTCTGAAGCAAGCTCATGGTTTCACTCAAAAATTTCTATCCGAGCGCACGGCTTAAACGCGCCGCGAAGAGCTTCCCGTCTCAGCGTCGCAACGGCGATGATCAGAAAGTCAGGCGGACACGTTCGCTGACGGTCGCTCGAGCGGACGGGCCAAATTCCCGTCAGCCCGCAAGGTGGGACCGCATGCCTGAAAAATCAAGGCTCGTCAATATGATAAAAAGCACAGCGCGGATGCGCTGGCGGGATGACTGGAACCGGAGAGGCAAGTGCCTCTCCGTGTTCGAATCGCGATCAGCTCTTGTTTTCGCTGCCGCCCGACTTGTCCTGTCCACCCTGGCCCTCCGGCTGCATGGACCCGGGCTGCGTCGAGGAAACGGCCGAGGTGACCGCGGTCACCGCCCGCCGAATCACACCCGGCTTGCGAGCCGCAGACTTGCGCTTCGCCGTTTTCTTGCCGGTCTTGGCGGGCTTGCGCGCCGGCGCCCGCTTGCGTGAGGTCTTCTTGCTCGACTTGCTCATCTTGCTCGACTTGCTCGTCTTGGCCGACTTGCTCGTCGATCTGGTCGCTGCCTTGCGCCCTTTCTTGGCCGGCTTCTTTGCGGATTTCTTGCTGGCTTTCCTGGCCATCGAATTCCTCCTTGATCTCTCAATCGTGCAGGCGAACGTGTCTTCGACCGCAACAATTCCTCATCGCACATTCGCTCGCGATTCCCTATCGCGATTCGCGCGCGGAGCAAAAAGCAAAGCGACGATCAAGCGGATTTTTCCGTTCTTGATCGCCGCTGACGCAGTCCGGGTCAGGGACAGAGTGGGGAACTCCCGGACCGATTTGCAGTCGTTGTCCGCTTCAGGAGCGCTGCAGAATGATGCTCGATGTCGTGGCTGGTGAGTCGATCACGACGGCGATTCCGCCTGTCGAAACTGCCCTTTGCGCGACCAGGCGGTCGCCCTTCGCCGGCACCGGATCGAGGCGATCGCCCTTGCTCGACTGAGCGGCGGCACGTTCGATCCCGAGCGACGGCAACGACTGTTTCGCATCTGATGTTACCGACCAGGCGATGCCGGCTCCCGTCCCTGCAAACGTGAGCGAAATAATCAGGGTCTTGATGATCTCGAACATGTCGTCCTCCCAATCCTGGCGATCTCGTTTCGTCGATGATGGTTCTTTGACCGCGCAGTGTTTCGGGAAGCTTTCTTGCCGAGAACGATATTGTTTCAGTTATTCGTTCGACTTTCGCCTGAAGAATTGAAACCGATAGCCAGACGAGCAAACATCGACCTGAAACGCGGCGAGACGATCTTAAGGTCACTGGATGAGAGGCACTCCCCGAGTGCCGGGCCGGAGGATCAAGACCATGAGCTCTCTCTCGATCGCACGCGGCGCCGTCCGTTTCGTCATGACGGGCGCGCTGGCGGTCGCCTTCATGGCGGCGGGATATTCCAACCGGGATGCCTCGGCGGCCGTGAATGCGATGGGATCGGTCGTCATGCCGCTTCCGAAGCCCGCCTGGGCCGAACGCGAATTTCTTCGCGGCAAAATCGTCGAATTTGACACGACGTATGCGGCAGGATCGGTTGTCGTCTTGAGTCGCGCCAAGCGACTCTATCTCGTGTTAGGCGGCGGGAAGGCGGTCGAATACCGCATCGCCACGGCGAAGCGCGGATTCGAATGGGTGGGAGCTCATCGGGTGAGCGCCAAAGTGAAATGGCCGACCTGGGCGCCTCCCGCCGAAATGCGCAAGCGCCGTCCCGAGCTTCCGGGGTTCATGGACGGCGGACCTGAAAACCCGCTTGGGGCGCGGGCCATATATCTCGGCTCCTCGCTCTACAGGATCCACGGAACGAACGAGCCCGCCTCGATCGGCAAGGCCGCCTCATCAGGATGCATCAGGATGCTCAACAAGGATGTGAGCGAGCTTTATTCGCATGTGAAGCTCGGTGCGTTGGTGATCGTGATGTGACCCAGGAAGCTCTAGATGCAGCTTCTCGATCCCAGGCCCGCGAGGTTCTTTCTTGATGCAAAAAGAACCTCGTCCGCCTATCATCGCGCGGGCGTCCCGGAAGGGACAACAGAGGTGAGAAAGCCCCCGATGGGGGATATTCATATTGTCGTCGTCGACGATGAACCCGAGGTTCGTGACATGATTCGCGACTACCTCGCGCGCAACGGATATGCCGTCTCTGCGGTTGCGGGCGGGGGCGAGATGCGGAGCGTGCTTGCCGAGCGCCCCGCCAACCTGGTCATCCTCGATCTCAGGATGCCGGGCGAGGACGGCTTGAGCCTTGCCCGTTACCTGAAAGAGCAGGGACCGATCGGGATCATCATGGTTACGGCGAGCGCGGAAGTGATTGATCGCGTCGTTGGTCTCGAGCTCGGAGCGGACGATTACATCGCCAAGCCCTTCGACCCGCGCGAGCTACTTGCCCGCGTTAGGAGCGTTCTCAGGCGAATGGAGCAGGGCTCGGTCGACCGGAAGGCGCCCTCCGCCATGGCCCATGAAATCCGGATGGGCCGTTGCATGCTGAACCTGCAATCGGGCCGCCTCTATACTCTGGTCGGCGAGGACGTTCCGCTGACGTCGATGGAATTCGAGCTCCTCAAAGCGTTCGCCTCCCGGCCCAACAGGGTATTGAGCCGCGACCAGCTTCTCGACCTTGCACACAACAAAGACATGGAGGCATTCGACCGCTCGATCGACATCCGCATCATGAGGCTGAGGCGCAAGATCGAGGAGAACCCCGACAAGCCGCAGGTTCTGAAAACGGTGAGGGGGTTAGGCTACATGTTCGCAACAGGGGAGGGCAGAGCCGGCTGATGAGCATCGAAGGGGATATCCGCGATCCCGCTTTTCTCATTGCCGATGCCGCCATGCGCTTCCGGAACTCCCGGAACTGGCGGGACCAGATCGGCACCATCATGGCGCAGGTCGGGGAGGGCCTCGGGGTATCGAGGGTCTATCTCTACCAAGTGCACGAGCTCGACGACGGCGGGCTCGGTCAGACGTGCCAAGTGGACTGGCATTCACCCGGCCTCAAGCCGCTCGCCACCGACGACCGCAACATCAAGGAACGTATCGACGACGACGACCCGATTTGGCAGGACTGGAGCGCCCGCCGTCGGCGCGGCGAGATGGTCGAGGCCCATGCCCGCGATCTTACGGGCTATCTGCGGGAGGACTTCGAATACCAGCAGGTCAAGTCGTTCATCTCGTTCCCGATCTGGGTCAATGGCGTCTGGTGGGGTCACGTCGGGTTCGACGATTGCGTCAAGGAACGGGAGTGGTCGCTCGCCGAAAGATCGGTGCTGCGCACGCTCGGCTACCTGATCGGCGATGCGGTCGAGCTGTCGTCCTCGAGCCTCGTGATGAGCGAAGCGACTCGCCTTGCGATGCTCAACACCGCCCCGGACGGCATCATCGTCGTGGACGAGGCTGGCGCCATCCTCGATTACAACCCCGCCGCCGAGCGCATCTTCGGCCGGCCCCGCAGCGCGGTCATCGGGCGCAGAGTGGCCGAGACCCTGATACCGCCCAACCGGCGGCGCGGCTTCGGCTATCTCATGCGCAAGCTTCAGCATGGGCGGGGGAGGCGGGCTCTCGGACGGCGCACCCAACTCGAGGTTCGCCGGCCAGACGGAACGCCCGTGCCGATCGAGGTAACGATTACCGAGATCAAACATTCCGGGCGCCGGCTCTTCGTCTGTTATATCCGTGATCTCACTCTTCAGAGGCAGACCGAGGCCGAGGTCGCCCGCCAGCGCGAAGCCCTTCACCAGAGCGAGAAGCTGACGGCACTCGGGTCGCTTCTCGCCGGGGTCGCGCACGAACTCAACAATCCGCTCTCGGTCGTGATCGGCCGCGCCATCATGCTGGAAGAGGATACGAAGGATCCGGCCCAACGCGAAAAGCTCAAGAAACTGCGTGAGGCCGCGGAGCGCTGTGCCAAGGTCGCCAAAACGTTCCTCGCCATGGCAAGGCAGAGCCCCGCGGTACGCACCCCGACCTCGCTCAACAAGGTTATCCTCTCGGCCCTCGATCTCGTCTCTTACGCGCTCAGGTCGGCAGGCGTTCAGGTGACGCTCGATCTCGACGATGCGCTCCCGGAAGTGATTGCCGATGCCGACCAGATGATCCAGGTCTTCGTCAATCTCTTCGTCAATGCCGAGCACGCATTGCGCGAGGTCTATGACGAACGCCGCCTGACGATCACGACGGGCTCGCGGGGGAGCGTCGTCTTCGCCGAAGTCCGCGACTCGGGGCCGGGCATCAAGCCGCAGATCGCAAGCCGAATCTTCGAACCCTTCTTCACGACCAAGAAGGTCGGCGCGGGCACCGGCATGGGTCTCGCCGTGAGCTTCGGCATGGCGGCAGCACACGGGGGCAATCTCGAGGTCCTGCCGCAAGCGCCGGGTGAGGGCGCCTGTTTCCGGCTCACGCTGCCCAAGAGCCCGCCCAAGCCGAAAGTCGCGGAAATCGCCGAAGCACCGGCTCCAGCGCTCGCGCGAAAGCGCGTGCTCGTTGTCGACGACGAGCCCGAGGTTGTGAGCCTGCTCCGCGACATTCTCGAGCGCGCGGGCCACGAGGTCGAGCATGCCGAGCACGGTCTGGAGGCGCTGAGCCGGGTTTCCAACGCCAAGTACGACGCGATCTTCTGCGATCTTCGCATGCCGGGGCTCGACGGCCGCAGCTTGCGCCGCAAGCTTCTTCTCGATCATCCCGACTATCAGAGGCGAATGATCTTCGTGACCGGAGACCTGCTCGGCACTGTGAAAGGAGGGAAAGGCATCGACGGGTGCCCGGTGATCGAGAAACCCTTTCACTCGCAGGCCATCCTCTCCGAATTGGCGCGGCTCGTGAGCTGACGCTGGACGGGATCAATGCCGAAGACCATCGTCGTGGTTGGGGCCGGCATCATCGGGGCCTCAATCGCCTATCATCTGGCGGCGAGAGGCGCTCGCGTGCTGGTTCTCGACGCCGCCGAGCCCGGCGGAAACGCCACCCGCGCGTCCTGGGCGTGGATCAATGCGAGCTGGGGGAACCCGCATTTCTACTTCCGTTTCCGCACCCGCTCGATGCGAGAGTGGCGGCGTCTCGAGAGTGAGGTTCCGGGGTTGGAAGTCAGGTGGTGCGGTGGACTCCTTTGGGATTTGCCCCCCGATCGGCTCAAGGCGTTTGCGCAGGAACATCGTTCTTGGGGCTATGGAATCCGCGTCCTCGACCGCGCCGACGCATTGACGATCGAGCCCAATCTCCGGGAACCGCCTGAAATGGCGGTTCACGTCGCAGACGAGGGCGTTGCCGAGCCGCTCGCCGCATCGCAAGCGCTCCTGGCCGCCGCCCGAGCGCGGGGAGCAGAGATTCGCGGACACGCTCATGTAAAACGGCTCCTTGTCGAAGGCGGACGCGTGACAGGCGTCGAGACCGAAGAGGGAAGCGTCATAGGAGATGAGGTCGTGCTCGCGGCCGGCGCCGGAACGCCGCCGCTTGCCGCTTCCGCCGGCGTGCGCGTGCCGATCACAACCCCGGCTGGTCTCCTCGTTCACTCGAAACCGCTGGAGAAAGTTCTGAACGGGCTCGTCCTCTCACCGGAGCTTCATGTCCGGCAAACCGCAGATGGCCGGCTGGTGGCGGGCTCGGACTTCGGCGGAGCCGAGCCCGGCCTGGCGCCAGACACCGCTGCGCTATCCCTCTTCGCAAAAATGCAGGGCCTGCTCAAAGATGGGAGCTCGCTCGAATACGAGTTTCACACGATCGGCTACCGGCCGACGCCTGCCGACGAGGTCCCGATCATCGGCCGCGCCCCAAAGGTGGCCGCGCTCTACATCGCGGTCATGCATTCGGGCATCACCAATGCGGCGGCCGTCGGGCTCATGGCCTCGCGGGAGGTCATCGAGGGCGAGCGAGACGAGCTTCTTCTGCCTTTCGGCCTCGAACGTTTCAGCGGATAGGTCCCGTTCCGGAATACTCACAGCCGGTCTCGGGCCGAGCCATCGGGTGGACGATAGCGCGTGGCCCATAGGATCTCGGAACGCGAGATGCCGATGTCCTTGAGCATGTGATCGGGAAGCCTTTCGAGGCGCCGCCGATCGCGCCTCGCATGCAGTGCGCGACCGGCTTGCGCTCGGGCGTCCTCAATGATGCCTATCAGAGCCAGGAACTTCGCCCAACGGCACCAAATGCGGATGGCGGTTGTCGATGCAGGCATGTGAGGTCACCCGAGGGGGACGGTGTAGGTGGTCGCCGTCCCGGTGAGGCAGATTTCGCCCGCGGCGTTCGCGACGGTTGTCGCCATGGTGCAGATCGGCTTGTCGTCGCGCACGCTCAGCACCTCGGCGTGCGCTATGATTTCCTCGTCCACCCCCACGGCCTTCACGAACTTCCATTCGACGCCGAGAAAGACCGATCCCGGTCCGGGCAGGTCCTCGGCGACGAGCGCATTGAGAAGGCCCGACGTCACTCCTCCCTGGACGATGATCCGCCCGAATACGGTACCGGCGGCCAATTGGCTGTCGTAGTGGAGCGGGTTGCGGTCTCCGGTCATATCGCTGAACGCGACGATGTCCTCTGCGCGCGTAATGCGGCGGCGCTCCGCGCGGGCGCCGATCGCAGGCTTTCCGAACCGCGTGCCAGCCCAACCGGAACTCCTGTCTGTGTGGCTCATATCGTGTCCTTTCATTGCGTAGCGTATCTGGGTTGCGGCTCGGGAAATTCGGTGATCGCTCTGCCGGAGAGCAGCGCTGATTCCGACTTCATCACTGCGCTGAATTGCTTATGAAGCTCAGGCAGCCGGTCGAGCGACCAGTCGAATGCGCCGATGGCGTCGGTCGTCTCGAGAATGCGCCGGGCGATCCCGTCCCGCTCTTCTTCGAATTGCCGAAAGTGACATCGAGCGCCGCCGATCACCGCGGCCGCCGCACCTTCGGCGTCGCGAAGCGCATCGGAAATGCCATGCGAGGTGAGGGGATCGCGGAAGAATCCGGCATCGCCCACAAGAATCCAGCCGCGGCCGTAGGCTTGCCGAAGCAATCCCGGTGCGCCGCGAAATGACTTCAGACGGCCGAGCCGATGTTCTGCCGCGTGCCGGCCGAGACCGGGCGAAAGGACATCGAGCGCGTCGCGCCAGCTTGCCTCGACATTCGCCCGAAACGCGCGGTCGTAGCGCTCGGTCGGCAGCGAAGCGACGCAGCAGGCGAGGCCGTCATGGGTGGGGATTACGCTGCCGGCGAGGCCGGTCTGAAAGTACCAATGATAACCGCTCAGCGCAGCGGGAATGGTCGCGTAGCCATAGGCGTGCGCGACGGGTGCGCGCCCGGTCGCAATCGGGCTCGCACCGGCCGCGCGCGCCACCAGTGACGAGAGCCCATCGGCTCCGACCACGACCTCGCACGCAAGGTACCGCGGCTTGCCGTCGGGATTCGTTAGCGCGACCCCCACCACGCGGCCATGCCGGTCGAACGTCAATTCGTGCACATGAGTGTCGTGCAGTAAGGTCGCGCCGACAGCGCGCGCGGCATCGACCAGGAGGCGGTCGAGCACCGTCCGGCGCGGAGCGATGAGGCCCGGAATGCCAGGCTCCGGCTTGATCGGGACGGTGACCTGCTCCTCGCCGTAATGGAAGGTCGATGAGCGCACGACGGGAGCACCGGTATTGAGAATGTCGTCGAGCAGGCCCCATCGCGAGAGCTGCATCACGGCGGGGCGCATGAGCGCGTGCGTCGAGAGC
>JBJMRA010000165.1:0-5856 GCA_045802365.1 Hyphomicrobiales bacterium
CTCGCGCGAGTGGTCGAGATCTTCGCGCGCCGGCTCCAAACCCAGGAGACGATGACGGCGCAGATTGCCAAGACCATCGACTCCGCGCTCGAACCGCGCGGCGCCGCGGTCATGATCGAGGCGGTCCACCAGTGTATGTCGCTGCGCGGCGTGAACAAACGCAACGTCGCCACGATCACCACGCAGTTTACCGGAGAGTTCAAGTCCAACCCGGTGCTCCAGGCCCGTTTCATGGAGCTTTGCCGGTCGCCTTCCGGCGGCTTCTCGCTCTGATCTCCTAGCCCGCGGAGGAGATGTAGGTCTTCATCTCCTCGGCCTCGCGCTCGATCGCCTCTATCCGGAACTTGACCACATCACCGATCGAAATGATGCCAGCGAGCTTGCCGTCGTCCAGGACCGGGATGTGCCGGATGCGGTGCTCGGTCATGAGCGCCATGAGCTCGCTCTCGGTATCTTCGGGCGAGCACGTGCGCACGTTCTTCGTCATGAGCTCGCCGATGGGGCGGTCGAGAGCGGCGGCGCCCTCGAATGCGATCGCCCGTACGAAATCGCGCTCGGAGGCTATGCCCTCGATCCTTCCCTGAGAATCGACGACGACGACGGCTCCTATCCTTTTTTCCGCGAGTATCAGGGCAACCGAGCGCACGGTTTCTGCCGAGGAGGCGGTGATCACCCCTCGGCCCTTCCCGTTCAGAATGTGAGAGACGGTCATGGCCTGCCTCCATCCGCGAGCCGCTGCCGCATCGTTCGGCGTATAAGGACTATATAGGACAAGAGCCCGGCGAAGAAGCCGCCGAGATGGGCTTCCCAGGCGACGCGAACGCCTTCCTCTCCGATTAGTGCGTGCGAGCCCGTTACGAGGGTGATGAGAAGCCAGATCACGATGAAGATGAGCGCACGGCGGTCATGCAGAAGCTCGCGTGGCAGGAGCGGTCTGCCGAACCGCCCGTACATGACCGGGATCGCCGCCGCCATGAGCCCGGACACCGCACCCGACGCCCCGATGACCGGGATCGTGCCTCCGGGGTCGCTGATGACCATCGCAATCGCCCCGCCGATAGCGGAAATAGCGGATATCGCGAGGAAGTGGAGAGAGCCGAACCAGCGGGCGACGGGGGTTCCGAACACCAGCAACCACAACGAGTTGAGGCCGAGGTGGACCCAGTCTCCGTGCAGGAATGCATAGGTGATGAGGCTCCACCACTGCGAGGGGACCCTGACTGGAATCAGCGCTAGCCTGTCCCAGTCGCCCTCGAACAGCATCCGCGCGGCATGGGCTGCGACGAGGACCAGAACGGTGCCGATGACGACCGGCGGAGAATTGAACAGCCGCCGGTCGCTTTTGGATCCCGCGTCTTCGTTCTGCAATCCTTCTGGCACGAGCGCTGCAACTCCCGAAATAGCTCAGTTCAGCAATGGCACAGCGGGCATCACCCGATGAGGGGCATAACACACATATCGCCCCGAGATGCAGTACCAATGATCGACGCCCCGTCCTCGAAGCCACTCCGGATCATCGCACGGCGGGCGGGCGGATTTGATCGAATCCTTACGGTTGTCTTAACTCGCCGTTTACAGCGCACGAACTACTTTTCTGACAAATTATGAAGCGAACCTGTCCGTTCGAGCGAGCACACCTTTTGAACAAGGCGCCGGCTTCTGAACCCATCCCCGCGAACTCGCCGCCAGCTCCGGCGGAGGGCGGCGAAATCATGTTCGGCCGTTTCATGCTGCCTGACACGAGCGAGCACCCTTGCCAGGTTAAGGAACTCTCGCTCGATGGCGCGGTCTTCATAACCGGACAGATCGCGCAAGGCGGCACGCAGCTCGTCGCCTATATCGACGATGTCGGCCGCGTCGAGGCGCTCAGCGCCGAGCCGGTTCCGGGCGGCTTCCGCGTCATCTTCAGCCATGCCGGAGCGCGGCGCGACCGCTTCGCCGCCCGCCTGGACTGGGTCTATTCGCGCAAGGACCAGCAAGCCACCGAAGAGCGGCGCCGCTTCCGCTACGAGGTGCCGGACAAGTCCTCCTACATCACCCTCCCGGACGGCCGCATTTATCCGTGCGAGGTGATCGACATCTCCCTCTCCGGCGCCGCGGTCAAAGTCGACGTGATGCCGAGCCTCGGCACCGATGTGATGCTCGGCAAGATGCGCGCGCGCATTGTGCGTTATCACGAGAACGGCGTCGCGCTCGAGTTCGTCAAGCCGCTCGATTGGGCGCAACTGAACGAGCAGCTTCGCTAAAGTTCATGGTTAACTCCCGCTTGCGGGATTCGAGCGCCTTTTCATAGACTTAGCTCTCCTCGCTGAACGGCATCGAAAAATCTTTGCGGTAGGGTGACGCCCATAACAGGGGATTGGGGCGTCAACGATGCAAATCAAACATCTGGTCGGGGGAGCACTCCTGGCACTCATCATGGGCACTATTCCGGCGGCGGCGGTCGAGAGCGGCTCCGGAACATCGAAGAAGCAGCTCTACGAGAACGTGTACGGGTCGGCATTGCCGCCTGTCGGGTTCATCGATTTCTGCAGCCGTCATTCGGAAGACTGTCACCCGCTCGGCGGCAGAGCCACCCGCCTGGACATGACCTCGAAGCAGTGGAACTTCCTCTATCAGGTGAACACCTATGTGAACGACAAGATCGCCCCGATGAGCGATGAGGAGCTCTACGGCCAAGCCGAGCGCTGGGAGTACCCGACCGATGCGGGCGACTGCGAGGATTACGTGCTTCTCAAGAAGCGCTACCTCGAGGGGCTAGGATTCCCGCCGGAAGCGCTCCTGATCACGGTCGTTCTCGACGAGAAGGGGGAGGGCCATGCCGTGCTGACGGTGACGGCGAAGAGCGGCGACTTCGTCCTCGACAACCGCCGCAACGAGATCCTGCGCTGGAGCGATGTGAGCTACCGCTTTCTCAAGCGGCAATCGGCCGAGGATCCGACCCGCTGGACCGCCCTTACCAACGACACGCCGGTGGCGGACGGAAACATCGCCGGGGGCGCTCGCGGCAAATAACAGCTCGGGAGGATCTCGAGTTAGGCCCGGTCGGCCCCCTCCCGTTCCCCCACGAGACCGGGTCGAGGAGCCGGCTCTGTCCCACCCAGAGCCGGCTCCGCTGTTTTAGGAAAGCTGCGTCAGGCCACGGGCGAAGCTCTGCCAGTTGCTCACGTAATGACGGGCGCTCTCGGTGAGACTCCTCACCCCTTCATCGTCGATCGGGCGCACCACCTTCCCCGGCGAGCCGATGACCAGCGAATTATCGGGGATGGTTTTGCCCTGCGGAACGAGGGCGTTGGCGCCGATCAGGCAATTTCGTCCGACGCGGGCATTGTTGAGCACGGTCGCGCCCATGCCGATCAGCGTGTTGTCAGCGATCATGCAGCTATGAAGGATGGCCTTGTGCCCGACGGTGCAGTAGCGGCCGACGGTCAGCGGCGCGCCTTCATCGGTGTGGAGAACGCACCCGTCCTGGATGTTGGTCCCCTCCCCGATCGAGATGAGCTCGGTGTCGCCGCGCAGCACCGCGCCGAACCACACGCTTGCAAGGCGTTCGAGCTTCACTCGTCCGATCACCGCGGCAGAGGGTGCGATCCAATAGTCGCCTACCGAGGGAAGCTCGGGCGATACTCCCGCCAGAGAATAGACCGCCATCGAGCGCGCTCACTCGAGGTCGAAATCGAGGATGGCCATGGAGAAATTGTACGAGAGCTCCCCGTCTTCCTCGTCCTTGAAGATCACGCCGATGAACTCATCGCCGATATAAACCTCCGCTGAATCTTCCTTCTGCGGCCGTCGGCGGACCTCGATCCTCGTAAGCTCGAATTTCGTGCGAAGAAACCGGGTAAGCTTCTTTATTTCCTCGGGTTGCAATACGGAAACTCCTGCTCGCGCACCGGAAAACTTGTCTAGCGCGGGCGAAGAGGCGGACACAAGGCCTTGACCCTCGGGTCAGCGGCCCTGTCCGGTGAAGAAGGACTGAAGCTCGGCGAAGCCGATGGCTTCCGATGCGAAGGTGAACGTGCCCTTCTCGCTCATCTCGCGGCCGGCCCTGACGAGCGCGCCGTAGGCCGCGCGCGCCAGCGCCCCTCCGACGCTGATGCGCTTGGCGCCCGCGTCCGCGAGCTCGTCGATCGAATAGGTCGCGCCGCTGAGCCCCATGAGCACGTTCACCGGCTTCCCGGCCGATAGGCACACCGTGCGGATGGATTGAGGATCGCGCAGGCCCGGGGCATAGAGCACGTCGGCCCCGGCTTTCCCGAAAGCCTGCAGTCTCCTGATCGTCTCATCGAGATCGGGGCGATTCCACAGGAAGTTCTCGCAACGCGCGGTGAGGACGAAGTCGCCGGATACCCGGCGCGCCGCTTCTGCAGCCGCCGCGACCCGCTCGACCGCGAGCCCGAAATCGAAGATGGGGGATGCCCGGTCGCCCGTGTGATCCTCGATCGAGCACCCGGCGAGCCCTGTATCGGCGGCCAGCCGTACCGTCTCGGCCACGCCTTCGGGCGAGTCGCCGAAGCCCTTTTCGAGATCGGCGGAGACCGGAAGGTCGGTCGCATTGACGATCTCGCGGCAGTGGGCGAGCGCCTCCGTGCGGGTCACGCCTCCATCGGGACGGCCGAGGGAAAAGGCGAAACCAGCGCTCGTCGTGGCGAGCGCCTTGAAGCCGAGAACCGCCAGGATGCGCGCGCTTCCGACGTCCCACGGATTGGGGATGATGAACGGCCGATCGCCGGCGTGGAGCGCGCGAAAAGCCGCGGCCTTTGTCGGGATGTCCGTCACGGCTAATACCCCACTGCGGCCCCGGCCGGGCGGCGGTTGTCGTTTGCGCCATAGAGGAGGCCCCGTTCGCTGCTTTGGGCAGCCATTGCATCATTGCCCGACGAGGCCGCCCGATCCATCCCCTTCAACGGTGGAATGAGAATGGCCTCCGCCGCGCCCCATGGTGTCTGCTCGGTCACCTTGTAGCCCATTCCGGCGAGCAGGCTGCGCGTATCGGGCGACAGCGCGAAAGGTTCGACGAAGAGCTCATCGGGGAGCCATTGATGATGGACGCGGGGAGCATCGACCGCCTCCTGGACATTCATGCCGAAATCTATGACGTTCGAAACCACCTGAACGATGGCGCTGATGATGCGCGAGCCGCCCGGGCTTCCGAGAACCATGAACACGCGCCCGTCCTTGAGCACGATCGTCGGGCTCATCGAACTGAGCGGCCGCTTGCCAGGTGCAATCGCGTTGCGGCTTCCCTGGACGAGCCCGAACAGATTGGCCGTACCGGGCTTGATGGTGAAGTCGTCCATCTCGTCGTTGAGAAAGAAGCCCGTTCGTCCGGCAATGACCTTGGCGCCGAACAGCGCGTTGACCGTATAGGTCACCGCGACGGCATTTCCGGCTGCATCGACGATCGAATAATGGGTCGTTTCGGTTCCTTCGTGAGGCGGTACTCCGGGGCCCACCTCTTTTGAGTTGGACGCCCGCGAAGGCTCGATCTTGCTCCGAATCGCCGCGGCGTGATCCGCCGAGAGCAGGCGCTCGGACGGATTATTCACGAAGTCGGGGTCGCCCAGCAGGAAATTGCGGTCAACGAACGCGTGGCGCATCGCCTCCGCCGCAAGGTGTATCGATGCCGCCGAGTGAAAGCCCAATTCGGCGAGCGGATAGGCTTGGAGCACATTGAGGATTTCGCAGATGGTGATGCCGCCCGAGCTGGGCGGCGGCGCCGATAACAGCACATAGCCCCGGTACGCACATCTGACCGGCGCCGCTTCCTCGATCGAATATCCTGTGAAATCCGCCTTCGACAGCCGGCCGCCTCCAAGCGCGCTTGCGGACACGATCTGATCGGCGATCTCCCCC
>JBJMRA010000166.1:0-12453 GCA_045802365.1 Hyphomicrobiales bacterium
ATGCTTCGGCCGGCCGGGCCAGTGGAGCGAGGCCGGGCGGCGGCGCGGTTCGGCTGATGCGAGGCGCGGGGACGGCCGAGCCGGGCTTGGGCACGCCGTCGAGCTCGAGATCGCGGGAGGGACGTGGATTAAATAAACAGTTGGACCGCTCTGTCGTATCTGCAACCGGGTATTAAACGTGATTGGGAATCCTAGCGCTCTATTGAGACGCCGACCCGAACTGGCAACGCATGGCCGCGCTCCAGCGCGTCTAAGCTCCCCAGCGAACGAATACGGCTTGATAATCAATGTAAAGGGACCTCGTGTCCCAGGCCTTGCCGTTGACAAATGGAGCCAGCGGAACGGTCGGGCTCACCGCATTCACCATCGCGCCAACTCGAGCGCCGTCGATGTAGAACGTTGCGTTCCCGCCCATATCGATCGCGATCTCGAGAAGCTGGTAGACGCCTTTGCGGGGCGCAGCCCCGGCGTCCACTTTTGTCCCAGAAACGCCCCCTTTGACTCCGAGCCCCTGCCAATTCGCAACGCTGACGCCAGTTTGGAAGTGGAACGCCACGGCATCAGTCGCTGCGTTTGACTGCAAGGCGCCCGAGTTGACCGCAACGGTTTCCTCGAACGTCGTTCCATCATCGGTTAGACCACATGAGAAGGCTATTGACGTGACCGCCGAGGGTTTGATTCTGAAGCCCACCCGAATTGGAGCGAGGGATGCCTTGAGGTACGGCGTGGTGCAGGCGCGCTGCACGCCATTGACGGCGTATGAGGTCACGTTCGTGGCGCCTGTTTTGAGCCGGCAAAGCGAGAGCTTGTGCTCAACGCTCTGAGTGCCGTCGCTGCCAATGCGGTTCGTCCACCGATCGATCAAAATCCATTTCACCGCCGCGAGATCGCTCGCAAATCTGCCGGACGTGTGTGCGATGAGGGCTTCATATTTCAGGCCGCTCTGCGAAACCTGATCGCCGATTTTATACATCGTCGCCGTCGTCCACGCGTTCGCGCCCATGAACTCGTCGAATCCGGCGCGGTTGCCGGTGCCCCAGAACGCTTCTGGGCCGGAGCTGGAATTGAACGGAGTAGGGACATCATCGAGCCTATTGTCGTTCACCCGATCCTTGACGAACTGCGTGGTCGTCGCGGGGACGACGAAACCCGCCCCGCAGCGGCGAAAGAGGTTGCGTTCGATCATGGCATTGAGCATCAAGTCGTCGCCGGACACACCCCTCTCCCAGTCCGAGACGATGTTTTCGGCGAACACCACGCCATCGGCAGGGCCGCGGATCGTGGCGTCATTCGCAACCTGCCAGCCAATGCTTCCCGAGGCGGTCTGGCCAGGCCCCTTGAACTCGCAGGCCTGGACGATGACATCGGTCGGCTGCGTCGCGAGGTGAACATTGTTATCGGTCATGAAGAGGCCAATCGCGTCCCTATCCGTCATCTCGCAATAGCATCCGATGAGCCGCTGACGGCGGGCGCCTTCCTCGAGATGGAAGGCGCGCTTTGCCGGTCCCGTAGACCCTGGCCGAGACGAGCACGTCCTCAGCGCTCCCGAGCGCGACGTGGGCCGACCTTGCTGTTTTGAGATTGCGCGAGGTGTGTTCAATGACAACGTCGTAGACGCGGCCCGCGGGGGTGTTGAGCGCGATGGGCTCGGCGAACATGTCGTGCAGAAGGAGCTTCGAACCGAAGCGGATCAAGTTTTGCTCGGATGTGTGTGCGTTGGTCTTCAGCCAAGCCCGATTGCAGTGGTGCCATTCGCCTTCTGCAAATATTCCGGTGAAGTTGGTGGTCGCATCCGGAGCAATGACATGAACAGACCATCCCGAGCCCCCGTTGTCGTCCTTGGCCCCGTCAATCTCGATGTCCGGACCGAGGATGAGATTCCTGCCGCCGTTGCCCGGTCTGCAAATCAGGAACGCCGTCTCACCGGCATTCGCCTGGTCGACTTCGATCTTCATGCCGTCGATCAGCATCGTATCGCCGTAACAGCGGAGAAGCACCCGAGTGCCGCTCGAGGCTCTCAACTTGAGTTTTGTCTGCGTGCCCTCGCCAAGGAATTTCGTACCACTGAGGTGATCGATGAAGGATGACGGATCGGTCAGGTCGATAATGAATTCACCCTTCTTCAGGCGCACCTCTCGTCCCGAATTCGCGGCAAATGCAGCCTTGATCTGCGGACCTTGGTTGTGGCCGTTCGGCGCGATGCCCCAATTAGCGAAATTGAGAAACGGGAACTGGATTGAACCCCATTCCTGTACACCGGCGAGCGTTTTGCCGGCGTCCGCGGCACTTGCGGCGGAAGCTAGAGTTCCGCGGAGAAATCCACGTCGAGAAAGCTTACGTATTTGGCGCGCCTTCATGGTCCTGTCGATCGCATCCGCGCTCCGGCCTTTCGTGTATCTCAGCCCATCCAATGCGGAGACCACGCATTCCTGCTCAGACGAACGGCCTGCAACTGATCTCAGCTCTCGCCGGTATCGAGGACCTTGCGGGCGGATTCGAGCTCGGCCAGCGCAAGCTTGAGCGATTGGAGATGAGCATCGGCGAGCCGCGGTGGGCCAACCGGTTCGGGTGTCTCGCCGGCGCGGACTGTAATCTGCGGCTCTGATGCTTCGGCCGGCCGGGCCAGTGGAGCGAGGCCGGGCGGCGGCGCGGTTCGGCTGATGCGAGGCGCGGGGACGGCCGAGCCGGGCTTGGGCACGCCGTCGAGCTCGAGATCGCGGGCGTCGCGCTTGCGCGCGACGGTTTCACCGCGGCCAATGCTCGCCACATGCGCGGCCCCTTCCTCGCGGAAGATCCGCTGCACGCCGCGAATCGTATAGCCCTCGCCATAGAGGAGCGTCCTTATACCCTTGAGCAGATCGAGATCGCTCCGGCGGTAGAAGCGGCGCCCGCCGCCGCGCTTCATCGGCTTCACCTGCGTGAAGCGAGACTCCCAAAATCGGAGCACATGCTGGGGAACGTCGAGCTCCGCAGCCGCTTCGCTGATCGTCCTGAAAGCCTCTGGCGCTTTTTCCAACATGCTGTCTCCGCCGTCACAAGCGCCGGCCCCGAGCATGGTCTGGCGGGGCTGATCTCCGCCAGAGATGCCCCCGTTCACTCCTTGCTTTCCCCCTCTTCACCGTTGATCTGATTCTTCATCACTTGACTAGGCCTGAAAACCAGCACCCGGCGGGGCGTTATCGGCACCTCCTCGCCGGTCTTGGGATTGCGCCCGAGCCGTCCCGACTTCTGCCTGACCATGAAGGTGCCGAAGGACGAGAGCTTGACCGTGTCGCCCATGACCAAGGTATCGGTCATGAGGTCGAGGACCGACTTCACGAGATCGGCGGACTCGGTTCTCGACAACCCGACCTGGCGGTGCACCGCCTCGCTGAGATCAGCACGGGTAAGCGTCTTTCCAGCCATCTCATACCCCCGGTACTCTCCCGCGAGGGTAAGATTATCCCCCGCCACGGTCAACAGGCACAAGGCTTTGGAACTCAATGGCTTACGGGTAAGCGCTGAGCTACCAGCGCACCAGGACGGCGCCCCAGGTGAAGCCTCCGCCCATCGCCTCCATCAAGATGAGATCGCCGCGCTTGATGCGACCGTCACTCACCGCTGCGTCCAGAGCCAGCGGTATCGAGGCGGCCGAGGTATTGCCGTGGCGATCGAGCGTCATCACCACGCGATCTTCCCTGATGCCGAGCTTCCTTGCCGTCCCTTCGAGAATTCGCCGGTTCGCCTGATGAGGTACGAACCAGTCGATGTCGGCGGCCGCGACCCCCGCCTGCTCCATGGTCTGCGCCATGACTTCGGCGATGTTCACGATGGCGTGCTTGAAAACGTCCCTGCCCTCCATCCTCAGGTGGCCCACAGTCTTCGTCGCCGAAGGTCCGCCGTCCACATGGAGCTTTCCGTAATAGCGGCCGTCCGATCGCAATTTCGACGCGACGATCCCGCGCTGCGAGGGTCCTTGCTTGCCATTGGCGGCGGTCGCGACGACGGCGCCGGCGCCATCTCCGAACAGCACGCAGGTCGAGCGATCCTCCCAATCGAGGATGCGCGAAAACGTTTCCGAGCCGATCACCAGCGCGCATTCCGCCTGCTCGGCCCTGATCAGGCTGTCGACGACCGTCAGCCCATAGACGAAACCCGAGCAAACGGCCTGCAGATCGAAGGCCGCCCCTCTCGTTATCCCGAGCTTCGCCTGCACCTTGGCGGCGGTGGCGGGAAACGTATTGTCGGGCGTCGAGGTCGCGAGCAGCACGAGGTCGACATCGGCCGGCCTCTTTCCCGCATTGGCGAGCGCCGCCCTCGCCGCTTCGATCGCGAGATCTCCCGTCGTCTCACCTTCGGCGGCGATGCGCCGCTCATGTATCCCGGTGCGCTCGACGATCCAGTCGTCGCTCGTGTCGACGATGCGGGACAAGTCGTCATTGCTCAGGACGCGCGCCGGCAGATACGATCCGACGCTCTCGATCACCGTCCGGCGCTCACCCACGACCGCTCCGCCGGTCCATCAGGCGACTTGCCTGGGCTTTGCTTCGCCCATGTGCCGGTTCATCTCCGCGATATCCGCGGCGATCTTTTCGACGAGCCCGTTGCGCGCCATCTCGACGGCGACGTCGACGGCCGCGGCGAAACCCAAGGCATCCGTCCCGCCGTGACTTTTGACGACGATGCCGTTCAAGCCGAGCAGAACGCCTCCGTTGTGCTTTCGGGGGTCGATTCGTTCCTTGAGCGCCGCAAATGCGCCACGAGCAAGAAGCGCGCCGAGCTTCGACATGAGCGTTCGCGTGAAGGCGAGCTTCAGATAAGCCGCGAGCTGGTTGGCGGTGCCTTCCGCCGTCTTGAGGGCGATGTTGCCGGTGAAACCCTCGGTGACCACCACGTCGACGGTGCCCCTGCCGATGTCGTCTCCCTCGATGAAGCCCGCATATTCGAGCGGAAGGGCGAGATCGCGAAGCATGCGCCCCGCTTCCTTGACCTGCTCGACGCCCTTGACCTCCTCGACGCCGATATTGAGGAGCCCGACCGTCGGGCGATCGACGCCCCATAGACAGCGGGCCATCGCCTCGCCCATCAAAGCAAACTCGATGAGCTGGCGCGCATCGGCGCCGATGGTCGCACCGACGTCGAGGACGATGCTCTCGCCGCGCAAGGTCGGCCAGACCGCGGCCATCGCGGGCCGGGAGATGCCCGGCATCGTCTTCAGCACGAACTTGGCCATCGCCATCAGGGCGCCGGTATTGCCGGCCGACACGGCGACCTGAGCTTCGCCGTCCCGCACAGCGGTGATCGCCTGCCACATGCTGCTTCGCCCGCGTCCGCGCCGGAGAGCCTGGCTCGGCTTGTCCGTCATTGCGATGGAGACCTCGGTGTGACGGATCTCGGAGCGGCTCTTCAAGTGCAGCGCCGACGCCAACAGCGGCTCGATGCGCGCGCGATTGCCAAAGAGAATGAACCGGTATTGCGGGTGGCGCATGGCTGCACGTTCGGCACCCGGAACGGCGACCCCGCATCCGTTGTCGCCGCCCATGGCGTCGATGGCGACGGTCACAGTGGATGGCATGGACGCTGTAAGCCTCGGCTCAAGTTGGCGGGTTCCCTACCGGTCGGCCGCGACCGGCGGACAATAGACGCTCATCGGCTCGCCGCCAATCGAAACATCGGCGAGCGAATCAAGCGTCCGAACCCTTCCTACGGCCAAGCGCGGCGAAGGGCGAGGCGCTCCGGTCTTCGGCCCGCGTTTCCAGGTCCGGGTCTCGGAATTCAACGCCCGGCTTTCGTGGATAGGGATCGAGAGCCAAGCTCAGGCTTTCGACGACGAGCTCGCCCAAATCGATCACCCCATTCTCCAGGGGATCGATGTCGGCCTCGAGGTCTGCGCCCCTGGCAGACGGCAGGAAATACCGCTCGATCGGTTCCGACACGCGTGCGCGGAACGGGTCAAGGGTCACGACGCAGACTTGCTCGACCTCCGCCGCGAACCGGCCCATGACCTTGATGCCTTCCCCGCGCCACCGCGACAGAACGAGATCCGCTTCGATCGCCGCGATGGCCGGAAGCCCAAGCCGCCGCGCGACCGCTTCGCACTCCCTCGCATCCGCCGCGATCCATTCCACACTACCGGCGATCGGAATCCGGCTGACTTCGATCGGTCTCGAAAATTCGGGTTCGAGCGCCTTCATGGAGGGGGCTCCTCGAAATCTATGCGCCCGGCCAGAAGGTCTTCCACCCGGGCTTCGTCGAGGCGGTCGCAATTCAAGAACGCGTAGTCCGCCAGCCGTTCCGCGCCCGGCGGAGCCGCTTCCCCTGGGAAAACGTTGCGCGCCAGGGCGGCGATGAGAAGATCGCGCCGCTTACCCTCGAAGGCCTGCCGGTAAGCGCCAGCTCTGCCATAGAATACCTCCGCCATGCGGCGGACCTTCTTACCGACCGACAGATCGCCGACGCCCAGCTCTCTCAACGAGCGATCCATGTCCGCGAACAGATGCTCGCTCACGCTCCTGGCCAAAAGCTCGCCGGCTTCTCCCAGGGCCTTCAGCCGATCGAGAACGAGGACGGCATGAAGAATGATCATCTCGTACCGCCCGTCGAGCGTATCGGGAACTCCGTGCTCGAGGTAAAGACGCGGGTGCCGCGCGGCAGCCACAATTCGCTCGTAAAGGACCCGAACCGAAGTGTCGGACCGCCTATGGACAAAACGCCGTAGAATCGACATGGCCGGCGTCAGTCGTCTTCAGCATCGCGCCGAGGCGGGGGGAAATCGAAACCGCTCCATGATGTGCTTCACGTCCTTTCGCCGCGCCGTCATCGTCCTGGCGCTTGCCGGCTGCACGCCCAACATCGATTATCACGGCTATATGGCGAAGCCCGGCGCATTTGCCCAGGTCCACGAGGGCATGCCCAAATCGGAAGTGGAAGCGACGCTCGGCTCGCCTTCCACCACCGCGAGCGTCAAGTTCAACGGCGATAGCTACTATTACATCTCCGATGTCACCAAGCAGACGGCCTTTCTCAGGGCGCGCGAGATCAAGCGCGAGGTGGTGGCCATCCGTTTCGACAAGGAAGATAAGGTCGCAAGCTTCGGCCAGTATGGTCTTGAGGACGGCCGGATCATCGACATGAATTCGCGCAGCACGCCCAGCAAGGGCGTCGAGCTCACCCTACTCCAGCAGCTTCTCGGAAACATCGGAACGCCGACCCCCGGCGGCGGGATCGAACCCGGCCGCACCCCGGGCGGCAGCGGACCGGCGCCCGGGCGGGGCGGGACCTAATCAGGGCGTCATGGTTCGGGTGAATAGGCCGAAAGCTTCGGCCGGACCGCCGGTCGTTTCCGAGTAACGGGGGCGACGCGCCGCTCCACCCGGCGTATGAGCGCGACCGCCATAAGACTCACTCCAAGGAGGATGATCGCCGCAGCCGTATAGGGCTCGTTGTAGCGATAGGTTTGTCCAGCGATGTTGTTGGCGGCGCCGAACACGTCGATGACGGTGATGGCGGCGAGAAGCGGAGTCTCCTTGAACAGGCCGACGAGGTAGTTGCCGAGCGGCGGTATCATCGGCGGCAGCGCTTGCGGAAGGATGACACGGCTCCACAGCGGCAGCGGTCGAAGACCAAGTGCGCTCGCAGCCTCCCATTGGCCCTTCGGCACCGAGTCGATGCCCGCGCGATAAACCTCCGCGAGATAAGCCCCGACATGCAGGCCGAGGCATAGGATTCCTGTCGTCAGCGCCTCGAAGCGGATGTGAAAGGACGGAAGAACGTAGAAGGCGAAGTAGAGCTGGACCAGGAGCGGAGTGCAACGGATGAACGCGATATAGCTGTCACAGAGGCGGCGCAATCCGCGATTTCGCGAGCGCCGGCCGATCGCTAATACGAGGCCCACCACGAGCGCCAAGGCATAGCCTCCGAGGGTCGCCTCGATCGTCACGACGAGCCCGCGCAGAAGCTCGGGGAGTATCTCGATCAGAAAGCCGGGGTCGAGCATCAGCCGCGGCGGAAACGGGATGCGCGCTCTTCCGCCATCCGCACGAGAAAGGTGAGCGGATAAGCCATGACGAAATAGATGACGAGCACCAGGCCCCAGACCTGGAACGCCCGCCCGGTCGTCACGACCATCTGACGGCCCGCGAAAGTGAGCTCGGTCAAGGTGATGAGCGACACGAGTGAGGTCGCCTTGATGAGTTCGATCAGCAGGTTTCCGAACGAGGGCATCATGACCACGAGGGCCTGCGGAAGCACCACGAGCCTGTATGTCTGGACACGGGAGAGACCGAGGGCTTGCGCCGCCTCGTGTTGACCTTCCCCGATCGCGCCTATCCCCGAGCGCACCACTTCCGATCCATAGGCCGACAGGTTCATGCCGAGGCCGATCACGGCGGTGCTCATGGCATCGAGTGAAATCCCGAATGCCGGGAGGATGAAGAACAGATAGAAAAGCTGCACGATCGCCGAGGTGCCGCGGAGAATTTCCACATAGGCGCCGGTGAGGAGCCTGAGCCAGCGCCAGGGCGCCATCCGCGCGAAAGCGACGATGAAGGACAGGACGAAGGCGACCGCGGCGGTGACGACCGTGACCTTGAGGGTGACCGCAGCCCCCTTTAGGAGCTGCGGCAGCAGATCAAACGGAGGAGCGTGGAGCAGGTCCACGCTTCATGAGACTTTGCAGAGTCTTTCCGCGGTGTCGGCGGCGGTCGGGAGCTCTTCCTTGCCGTAGCCGTACTTGGAGATGATCTCGAGAAGCTTGCCGCTCGCCAGCATCTTGGCGATCTCGGCATCGAGAGCGGCCTTGAGATCGGTATCGCTCTTCCTGAGGCCCATGGCGCCGTAGCCGTATTCCGGACCATTCGGCCCCATCACCTGCTCGAAGGGCTCGACCCGCTCGACCTCGGGATCGTTCGCCGTCTTGAGCAGCTCGTTGAGCTCGAGGCCCGGGAAGTAGATCACATCGCATCGGTGAGCCTTGAGCCCGGCGAGCGCCTCGGTCGCATTGGTGAAGAGCACCACGCGATCCTTCGGCACGCCGGCCTTGGCGACTTCCTCGACCTGGGCGGAGCCGTTTTGGGTTCCGACCACCGCGTCCGAATGCTTGGCGACATCGCCGATGCTGTGCACCCCCTTCGGATTGCCTTTGAGCGCCGCAAAGCCGTACCCCGCCCGGGTCACCGGATTCGTAAAGGCGATCGCCTCGCAGCGCTTCGGGCGAATGTACATTCCGGCGCCGATGATGTCGAAACGGTCGGCATTGATGCCTGGAATGAGGGCATTGAACTCGACGATCTCGGCCTTCATCTCTTTCACCCCGTGGGGCTCGAGCGCCGCGAGGATGACATCGGGAACGGCGCCGACGAGACGGCCATCGGTCTCGACATAACCGTAGGGCTTTTCGTTGGCGATCCCGACCCGGACGACGCCGCTGCTCATGATCCGGTCCATGGTCTCATCGGCGCGCGCGATCGACGGCAGCAACAGAGCACCGGTTGCAGCGAGGCCCGCACCGACAACCCGCCGGCGTGAAACAGGCTTTTCGATCATCGACATCGGTTACCCCTCCTGTGTTGCTTGCGATCGAGTATGCGGTTGCGTTTCGGCGCATGTCAACGCAGGCTCAAGCTAACGCGAAGAGGATCGGTCCATGGAATCCGGCCTGCATAAAGTGGAGTTCACCTTCCCCTACCCCGCGCTCCGCGGCTGGCGGTGGCCGGCGGTTGAGATCATCGGCGAGAGGCCGGGTCCGAGGCTCGCGATCATCGCCGGAATACATGTGAACGAGACCTCGAGCATCGAGGCCACGCTCCGCCTTCAGAGGGCCCTCGATCCGGGCTCGCTGCGCGGCCGGATTTCCATCATTCCGATCGTCAATCTCCCGGCCATTCCGTCGCGATCGCAATATGTCTGTCCCCTCGACGACAAGAACATCAATTTCAGCTTTCCCGGAAAACCCGACGGCACGTTTTCAGAAGCCGTCGCATATGCGCTCCTTGAAGATTGGGCAAAGGATGCCGATTGCTTCATCGATCTCCATGGCGGCGACCTTTGCGAGAACGTGTCGCATTTCACGGTGTGCCAGACGATCGGCGATGAGGCTTTCGATCGCCGGAACATGGAGCTGGCCCAATGCTTCGACGGCGACATCATCGCCAAGCTCGACCCGTCGTTCCTCGACCAGCCGGCCCGAAGCTGCACGGGCCGGGCCAGGCGCCGGCAGCATGCCGCCTTTGCCGAAGCGGGCCGCATCGGATTGATCGAGGAGCGCAATGTGGCGTTCCACTTCGAAGGCGTGATGCGCATCGCGAACCTTCTGGGGATGATGGAGGATGCGCCGCCAAAGCGGCAAGCGCCTCAGGTCATCACCCGATATCTCTGGGTTCCCGCACCCGCGGATGGCATCTACCGCTATGCCGTCGAGCCCGCTGAGAAGGTCTCGAAGGGAGCGCTCCTTGCAACCGTCGAGGACGTTTACGGCCGGAGGATAGGCGAGGTCACCGCCCCAGCCGATGGCCTCGTGTTGTGGCGCATCACCCACGCGCTTGCCACGAAAGATAGCTTCGTCGTTGGGCTCGGAACGTCCTGATTGCCCCTCGCCAGCCACATTCGCCGGGTATACGTTGTGCTGACCAGAACAGGTGGGGCGATGCGTCTCGTTCTTGCTGTATCCTTTTTCCTCGCGACGACGTTTGCGCTGGCCGGTTGGAGCTGGGCGGGGTCTGCGGATTATTGCGATGGCTTCGCCCGCGAGGCCGCCTTCCGGAAGATCGGAGAGAGCGGGACGGCTCCCGGCAGTATCGGCGGCCCGGCTGCGCAGGTATCACCCGACAACGAGCGCTGGCGCAGCGCCTACCGGATCAATCTCGACGACTGCCTGAGGCTCTACGGGACCCGGCCGGCCACGGTCGCCGAAGAAACGGCTAGCCAGGAACCCGAAACGAAATCGCAGCGCCCGCACAAGGCGAAAATCGCAGCAAAGAGGGTCTCCCGCAAGCAGGCTCCGCATCCGAAAAAGCACATCACGGTTGCGAAAAAGAAAAAAGCGGCTCCTGTGCCGGCGGCCGAGCCCTCGGACACTGCCGGGACGGCGCAGCCGGTATCCGACACGACCAAGCGGAGGGGATTTGCACCCCGCGCGCGCACATCAGCCCCGGCCGCCAAACCTGAACCTGAACATTGCACCAATCTCGTGTGCTGGCTGAAGCGCTCCAGGCCGCACCCCGCCGCCTCGCCCTAAGTGACACGAATTCGGTCCGGGCCTCCTCTAGCTCCCCATGCTGAGGTGCCCGGCGAAGCCGGCCTCGAAGCATTATCGCCACACAATCGGCGCTGTCATATTCGACCGACGAACCCTTCGAGGCATCGCCTTCGGCGATGCTCCTCAGGGTGAGGGTTAGAGGAAGGCTCTAAACATCTCAAGCCGCGCGGGCGCTCTCCGGCTCGGCCGTCGGCCGTGCTTCGAGGGCGGCCGCCATCAGCTCATCGACGTGCTCGATGAATACGAACTCGAGCAGGTTGCGCACGTCTTCCGAGACATCCTCGAGATCCTTGCGGTTGCGAGCGGGCAAGATGACCCGCTTCAATCCGGTGCGAGCGGCGGCGGCGGTCTTCTCCTTCACGCCACCGATCGGCAACACGAGACCGCGGAGGCTGATCTCTCCCGTCATTCCGGTATCGCTGCGGACTGTCCGGCCGGTCATCAACGAGACGAGCGCTGAGAACATCGCCACTCCCGCGCTCGGTCCATCCTTCGGAATGGCCCCCGCGGGGACGTGGATATGAATGTCGCTCTTCTCGAACAAGGCCGGATCTATTCCGAGCGAAGCGGAGCGGCTCTTGAGCAGTGACAGCGCGGCTTGGGCGCTTTCGCGCATTACCTCGCCCAATTGACCGGTGAGGATAAGCTTGCTCGAGCCTGGAATTCGGGTCGCTTCGACGAACAGGATGTCGCCGCCGACCGGCGTCCAGGCAAGACCGGTCGCCACTCCGGGAACGCTCGTCCGCATCGCCACCTCGTCTTCGAACCGGGGCGCCCCGAGAATGGCGGGAAGATCGGCTGCGTCGATTCTCGTCTTCCCGACGCTCCCTTCGGCGATTTCGACTGCGGAATGGCGAAAGGCCTTGCCGATTTCGCGCTCGAGATTCCGTACTCCGGCTTCCCGCGTGTAGTAGCGTATGATGTTGCGCAACGCCTCGTCGGAGATCTCGGCCTGCTCGGGCCGCAGCCCGTTGGCTTCGAGCTGACGTTTGACGAGATATCGGCGGGCGATCTCGAGCTTCTCCGATTCGGTGTAGCCGGCGAGGGTTATAATCTCCATCCGGTCGCGGAGGGGGCCTGGAATCGTGTCGAGGATATTGGCCGTCGTGATGAAAACCACACGGCTCAAATCGAACGCGACGCCGAGATAGTTGTCGCGGAACGTGGAATTCTGCTCGGGATCGAGAACCTCGAGCAGGGCCGCGGAGGGATCGCCCTGA
>JBJMRA010000167.1:0-25774 GCA_045802365.1 Hyphomicrobiales bacterium
GATCGACGCCCGACATGACCCGGCTCATGAACTTGATACCCGACACGTCGGCAATCCCGCCGTTCTGCTGACCGCCTCCCCCCATCGCCAGCTGCCGGCGGACCTCGCTCAAGTCCCGCTCGAGCCGGCGGCGCTCTTCGATGAGCGCCTCGACCCGGTCGATGAGCTCGGAGGGCGCAACCTTGAGCGCATTGGCGGCGGCATGGACGCGCTTGTCCTGCGTATCGAGATAGTGGCGCGCGACATTCCCGGCGAAGGCCTCGATCCGGCGCACGCCCGCAGCGGACGCGCTCTCCGAGGCAATCTTGATGATCCCAATGTCGCCCGTGCGGCTCTCATGCGTGCCGCCGCAGAGCTCGAGCGAATAGGCGGGACGGTTGGAGCCCGGCGGATTGCGGCCCATGGACACGACGCGGACCTCATCGCCGTATTTCTCGCCGAAGAGCGCCATCGCGCCCTCCCCGATCGCCTCGTCGACGGACATGAGGCGCGTCACGACGGGGTCGTTCTGCAGGACGACGTCGTTGGCGATCTGCTCGACCTGTTCGATCTCCTCCTCCGTCACCGCCTTGTTGTGGGAGAAATCGAACCGGAGCCGGCTCGGCTCGACCAGCGAGCCTTTCTGGGCGACATGCGGCCCGAGCACCTGTCTCAGCGCCTCGTGCAGGAGATGGGTCGCGGAGTGATGCTGGCGGTTGCCCGTTCGCCTGAGGTGATTGACCTCGAGCTCCGCAGCATCGCCGATGCTGAATTCGCCTTTCCGCACCATCCCGCCGTGGACGACAAGATCGCCGACGCGCTTCTGAGTGTCCTCAACCCAGAACTCGGCGCCTGCCGCCGTCCTGATGAGACCGTGGTCGCCGGTCTGGCCGCCCGATTCGCCATAGAAGGGCGTCTGGTTGAACACGAGGCTACCGCGGGCGCCCTCGCCGATGCTTACCGCCTCGCGGCCATCGATGACGATGGCCTTGAGCACGCCTTCGGCCTTCTCGGTCTCGTATCCCAGGAATTCGCTCGCACCGACGCGCTCGCGAATTTCGAACCAGACGCTTTCGGTCTTGGCCTCGCCCGAGCCTTTCCAGGCGCCGCGCGCCTCCTCCCGCTGCCGCTCCATCGCGGCCTCGAACGTCTTCGTGTCGACGGCGATGCCGCGCGGCTTCAAGGCGTCTTGCGTCAGATCGAGCGGAAAGCCGTAGGTGTCGTAGAGCTTGAAGGCGACGTCGCCCGAAAAGACGTGGCCTCGGCCAAGCGCGCTCGATTCCTCGTCGAGGATCTTGAGGCCGCGTTCGAGCGTGCGCCGAAAGCGCGTTTCTTCGAGCTTGAGCGTCTCGGTGATGAGCGCCTCCGCACGGATGAGCTCGGGGTAGGCAGCGCCCATCTCGCGTGCGAGAGCCGGGACGAGCTTCCACATGAGTGGCTCCTTGGCCCCGAGCAGCGCCGCATGGCGCATGGCGCGCCGCATGATGCGGCGAAGCACGTAGCCCCGCCCCTCGTTGGACGGCAGGACGCCATCGGCGATGAGGAAGGCCGCGGCTCTGAGGTGATCGGCGATGACGCGATTGGACGGCTTGTTCGGCCCTTCCGCAGGCACGCCCGTCTCTTCGACGATCGCGGCGATCAGCGCACGGAAGAGATCGGTCTCGTAATTGTCGTGCGTGCCCTGGAGCACGGCGGCGACGCGCTCAAGCCCCATGCCGGTGTCGATTGAGGGCCGGGGAAGCGGGACTCGCTCCTCCTTGGTCACCTGATCGAACTGCATGAACACGAGATTCCAGATCTCGATGAAACGGTCGCCCTCGGCTTCGGGGCTGCCGGGCGGGCCGCCCGGAATATGCGGGCCGTGATCGAAGAAGATTTCCGAGCAGGGACCGCAGGGGCCCGTATCGCCCATGGCCCAAAAATTGTCCGACGTCGGAATGCGGATGATCCGCGACTCGGGGAGGCCCGCCACCTTCTTCCAGAGCTCGAAGGCTTCATCGTCCTCCGAGAACACCGTGGTCGTCAGGCGGTCCTTGGGAAGGGCAAATTCCTTGGTCACCAGTTCCCATGCCCAGGCGATCGCCTCGGCCTTGAAGTAGTCGCCGAACGAAAAATTCCCGAGCATCTCGAAAAACGTGTGATGGCGCGCGGTATAGCCGACATTGTCGAGGTCGTTGTGCTTGCCGCCGGCGCGCACGCACTTCTGGGCGGTGGTCGCGCGGCTGTAGGGCCGCTTCTCCACGCCGGTGAACACGTTCTTGAACTGCACCATCCCCGAATTGGTGAACATGAGGGTCGGGTCGTTGCGGGGTACGAGCGGCGAGGAGGCGACGATCTCGTGGCCCTGCTTCCGGAAAAAGTCGAGGAAGGTCGAGCGGATCTGGGCAAGGCCGGTCATGCGGATGAACCTGGTTCGGGCGTGAGAGCGCCCGCGTTCTAACGCGGTGCCCACGCGAGGTAAACCTCGAGCGTGCGGAGGGCGTGCTCCTCGGCGAGGACGCGCCGCTCAACAAGATGGCGCCCTCCCCTGGGGCAGGGGGAGGGCGCCCGGTGTGGGGGGCCACACCGCACCGGCCTTCTGAAGGGGATCGCGGCCGGAACTGGAGTTAAGGCTGACGAACGGCGCTCGGCCTATTCCGCGGCTTCCTCGGCCGAGGCGTTGCCGATCCTCGCGGCGATCAGTCCGGCATTGGCGCGGATCGCCTGCTCGATCGCCCGAGCGACGTCTGGGTTCTGCTTCAGGAAATTCTTCGCGTTCTCGCGCCCTTGGCCGATGCGTTCGCCGTTGTGGGAGAACCATGACCCGGACTTCTCGACGATGCCAGCCGTCACGCCCAGATCGAGGAGCTCGCCCGTTTTCGAGATGCCTTCCCCATACATGACGTCGAACTCGACTTGCCTGAAGGGAGGCGCCACCTTGTTCTTGACCACCTTGACCCGCGTCTGGTTGCCGACCACCTCGTCGCGATCCTTGATCGAGCCGATCCGCCTGATGTCGAGGCGGACGGAAGCGTAGAACTTGAGCGCATTGCCGCCCGAGGTGGTTTCGGGCGAACCGAACATCACGCCGATCTTCATCCGGATCTGGTTGATGAAGATCACCATGCATTGTGATTTCGAGATGGAAGCCGTGAGTTTGCGCAAGGCCTGGCTCATGAGCCTCGCCTGCATGCCGGGAAGCGAGTCGCCCATCTCGCCCTCGAGCTCGGCACGAGGCGTCAACGCGGCGACGGAATCGACGACCAGCACCTCAATCGCGCCCGAACGCACGAGCGTGTCGGCAATTTCGAGCGCCTGCTCGCCGGTATCGGGCTGGGAGATGAGGAGATCGTCGATGTTGACGCCGAGTTTCCTCGCTTAGCCCGGATCGAGCGCATGCTCGGCGTCGATGAAGGCGCAGATGCCGCCGCGCTTCTGAGATTCGGCGATCGTGTGAAGCGCGAGCGTGGTTTTGCCCGAGGACTCGGGGCCGTAGATCTCGATGACTCGCCCCCTCGGGAGTCCGCCGATGCCGAGCGCGATATCGAGCCCGAGCGAGCCCGTCGAAATGGCCTCGATCTCGACCGCGGAATTGGCGCCGAGCTTCATGATCGAGCCCTTGCCGAAGGCCCGCTCGATCTGGCTCAGTGCGGCGTCGAGCGCCTTGCCCTTATCCATCGCGGTGTTTTCAATGACCCGGAGATTCGCCTGCCCCATCGTCTTGCTCCTTATTCCATATGGGTCTCGCCGGTGCAAACGATCCCGATCGACCGACGATGATCCAAGTATGTACCATATTTGTTCTCATCGCAAGCAAAATCTGCAATGTTGATTTTTCCTGATAAAAGGGAGATGCGGTCGAACTGACCGGGAACAGACAGCGAATTCCAGTGATCATCGACGGCCTTCAGTATTGCAACTGGTCGGAAGCGATCTTCCGCGACATGCGGCAAGGCGGCGTGGCGGCCGTCCATGCGACGGTTTGCTACCATGAAATGTTTCGCGAGACGGCCGGCAACATCGCGCTCTGGAACCGGCGCTTCGAGGCTTGGCCCGATCTCATTGCCCATGGCCGGTCCGCTGCGGACATCCGCCGCGCCGCCGATGACGGGCGCACCGCCATCATCTTCGGCGCTCAGAACCCGTCCTGCATCGAGGACGACATCGGCCTCGTCGAGATCCTCCACACGCTGGGACTGAGATTCATGCAGCTCAGCTACAACAACCAGTCTCTTCTCGCGGCGGGGTGCTTCGAAACCGAAGACACCGGGCTGACGCGCATGGGCCGCGAGGTCGTGCGCGAGATGAACCGGGTGGGCCTCGTCATCGATATGTCGCACTCGGCCGAACGCTCGACGCTCGAGGCGATCCAGCACTCGGCGCGGCCGATCGCCGTCACCCATGCCAACCTGCGCTCATGGCACGATGTGCCGCGCAACAAATCGGATGTGGTGCTGAAGGCGCTCGCCGCCTCGGGGGGCATGCTCGGCTTCTCGCTCTACCCGCATCATCTCCGCAACGGCCCGGCCACCACGCTCAATGATTTCTGCGGCATGGTCGCCAAGACCGCCGAGCTCATGGGGACGGACCACATCGGCATCGGCTCCGATCTCTGTCAGGATCAGCCGGACTCGGTCGTTCACTGGATGCGGAACGGCCGCTGGACGAAGGCACCGCCCTCGGGCGGCGGCTTCCCGGATCAGCCGGCGTGGTTTCGCAACAACCGCGATTTCGGTTCGATCGCCGAGGGGCTGAAGACGGTCGGCTTCGACGAGGGCGAGATCGCCGCGATCATGGGCGGCAACTGGCTCAGGTTCTTCGATCTGAGCTTCGGACCGGCTTGAGCGCGTCTTCGATTGCCTGAGCAACGGCGAAGAGCTGGCGGTCCCTGCCCCACGCCGCCATCAACATGAGGCCCGAGGGCGGCTCTTCCGGGCCATGCATCGGCAATGAGATCGAGCAGCGGTCGAGGAAGTTGCCGAGGAAGGTGTTCTTGAGGCTGAGAAAGTTGAGCCGAGCATACTCTTCATCGGTTGCGAGCGCCGTGATCGGCGGGGGCACGTTGGGCGATGTCGGCATGACGAGCGCGTCGAAGCCCGCCATGAGATCGTCGCAGCGGCAGATGAGATCGCGGCGGCGGTTGAGAATCTCGACGTAGTCCGGCGCACTGACGCCGGCACCCGAGAGGATGCGCTTCATGACGCGCGGATCGTACTCCTCGGCGCGGCTCTCGATCTGCTTGCGGTGATGCACGAACGCCTCGACCGCCGAGATACCGCCCTTCGCATTGATCTGCGGCAGGTCGGCGAGCTCCGGGAACACGAAGTCGTCGATCCGCGTGCCGGCCTTCACAAGTATCGTAAGCGCGCGCTCGAACGCCGCAGCAACCGGCGGCTCGACCCCGTCCATGACGTGCGTCGTCGGGAGCCCCAACCTCACCGACTTGAGCGGCTTCGGCGCGATCTCGCCCGACCAGTCGCCCGCCATGATCGCATCGGCGATGGCACAGCACGACACCGTCTGGGCGAGCGGGCCGACCGAGTCGAGCGTCGCCGAGAGCGGATAGACGCCGTCCTTCGGAACGCGTCCGGTGCTGGGCTTCCAACCGGCGATTCCACAATAGGCGGCGGGAATGCGGCACGATCCGCCGGTATCGGTGCCGAGCGCCATCGGCACCATGCCGTCGGCGACGGCGACCGCGGTGCCCGACGATGAGCCGCCGGGAATGCGCGCCGTCTTCCGGTCATAGGGCGAACGCGGCGTGCCGTAGTGCGGGTTGAGGCCGACGCCCGAATAGGCGAACTCGGTCATATTGGTGCGGCCGACCGGGATGAAGCCTTGGGCTCTCAGCCGCGTAACCGCCGTCGCATCCCGGCTCGCGGGGATCGCGTTCCGCAACAGCTTCGAGCCGGCGGCCGTGACCTCTCCCGCGACGTCGAACAGGTCCTTGACCCCGAACGGTATCCCGGCGAAAGGCGGGAGCGTGCGTCCCTTGGCGCGCTGCGCATCGATGAACTCGGCTTCGTCGAGCGCCCTCTCACGGTCCACATGGATGAAGGCGAGCCGCCCCTCGCCTGCCGGATTCTCGATTGCCTGAAGCGATTGTCGAACGAGATCGGTCGAGGTCAGCTCGCCTCTTGCGAGCTTGTGGCTGAGGATGCGGAGCGGCAGGAACATGGCCCGTTGTGCAGGCTCGACCCGTGATTGGCAAGATCGGGCATCGCTCCGGCCCTTGGACGTCCACCCGCTTTTTTGGACTCCCAACATGTCCCACTGTGTGGTACAGCGGATCCAGGACTCCATGATCCATACCTTTAGAGAGAAATGGCTCGAACAATTCTTTCTGAATGATGTGCGGTCCAAGCGAATTCCGGCAGAGCTCGATAGACGCCTGTTCAGAAAGCTTCAGCTACTCGATGACGCGACTTCGGATGCCGATCTTCGTGTACCGCCCAGCAACCACTTCGAGAGACTCCGAGGAACGCTGGCGGGGTGGTGCTCTATTCGAGTGAACGATAGATGGCGGTTGATCTTTCGCTGGAATTCCGGAGAAGCATCCGAGGTCTATCATGCTCATGACCAAGCGAAGGCCGGCTCCCGTAAGCGAAGTGCTCGTTGAAGAGTTCATGAGCCCGCTCAGGCTCTCGCAAGGCGAGCTCGCCGCGCTGATGGGAGTGCCCCGCAAGCACGTGAACGAATTGTGCAACGACCGTCGTGCCATTACAGCTGACACGGCCCTCATGCTCGCAACGGTGTTTGGAAACAGCCCCGAGTTCTGGCTGAATATTCAGCGCCGCATCGACTTGTGGGATGCGCTGCACTCCCCGGAACGAAAGGAGAGGATCGACCGGGCAAAACCGTTGCCCCCCCGGGCTGCCTGATCATCGGACGCGAGCCACCGGGGAGCCTGAAAAAAGAGATAGACTGTCGGCCGCGATGGTGGATACTTCGGCGACCAAACTCAATCCACAGGGAGGATACCATGAAGTTCAAATTGTTGTCGGCGATGGCCGTGCTCGCCGTGCTGGCGTCGCCCTTGCTCGCCGCCGAGGGAGTGACGGTCGTGTCCTGGGGAGGCGCCTACCAGGACAGCGTTCGCAAGGCCTTCTTCGAGCCATTCATGAAAGACACGGGCGGCAAGATCATCGAGGAGGAGTTCAATGGCGAGATCGCTAAGATCCGCGCCATGGTCGAATCCAACAACGTGACCTGGGACGTGGTCGAAAATGACTCGATGACCACCACCTCGTCTTGCGCCGAAGGCATCGTCGAAAAGATCGACTGGAACAAGCTCGGGCTGAAGCGCGACGATTTCATCAGCGCCGACGCGAGCGAGTGCGTGGTGCCGAGCATCCTCTACGCGACGGTGCTCGCCTACGATACGACCAAGGTCAAGGAGCCGCCGACTTCGATCAGCGCGCTCTTCGACCTCGACAAGTATCCCGGCAAGCGCGGGCTGCAGAAGAGCCCCTTCGTCAATCTCGAATGGGCGCTCATCGCCGATGGGGTCGACACGAAGGACGTCTACGACGTGCTCTCGACGCCGGAGGGCGTCGATCGCGCCTTCGCCAAGCTCGACACCATCAAGAAGGATGTCGTGTGGTGGGAAGCGGGCGCGCAGCCTCCGCAGCTCCTCGCCGACGGGCAGGTCATCCTGACCTCCGCCTGGAACGGCCGCATCTACAAGGCGGCCCATGACGACAAGAAACCCTTCAAGGTCCTCTGGGATCACGAAGCGCTCGATTGGCAGGGCTGGAATGTCGTCAAGGGCGCCAAGAACCGCGATGAGGCCTATAAGTTCATCGCCTTCGCCGGCCGCGCCGACCGGCAGGCCGACCAGACCAACTACATTTCTTACGGCCCCGGCAACAAAAAGGCGCTCGCCAACATCAATCCCAAGGTCGTCGGCGACCTTCCGACCAATCCAGAGAACATGAAGACGGGCTTTATCATCAACGCGAAGTTCTGGGCCGACAACCTGGATACGCTTCGCGAGCGCTTCAACGTCTGGGTTGCCCAGTAGTCTTCAAAACGCGGGGTGCCCTGAGTGCCCCGCGTTTCTTTGATCCCGGATGGCCCAGGCTTCGGCAATCGGCGCTCAGCTGAAATGGCAGTTTGCCGCCGCCGAGCGGAGAGGACACCTCCGTGCCGCCCTTCTCATCCTCCCCCTGCTTCTCTTCATTCTCCTCACCTTCGCCATACCGGTCGTGCTTTTGCTGACGCGCGCCGTCTACGACCCGAGCATTGCTCAGACGCTGCCCACAACGGTCGAGGCCTTGCGGGCATGGGACGGCAAGCAAACGCCCGATGAAGCCGTCTATGCGGCGCTCGTGCAGGACTTCAAGAAAGTTGCCGAGAACAATACGGCAGCCTTTATCGGCAAACGGTTGAACTACGAGATACCGGGCGTGCGGAGCAAAGTCATCTCCTCCGTCAACAAGGCTGCGGCGATGACCGCCCCGCCCTACAAGGAACAGATGATCGCCGCCGACAAGGTCTGGGGAGACCGCCTCATCTGGACCAAGATCAAGCAGGCGGGAAGGCCGCTCACCGACTATTATCTGCTGCGCTCGCTCGACCTCGAGCGCACCGCCGGCGGCGACATTGCGCCGGTTGCGAAATCCCAGGCGGTCTACGTGAACGTCCTGACGCGCACCTTCTACATCAGCGCTCTCGTGACGCTCATCACGCTCGTTCTCGCCTATCCCGTTGCTTTCGTCCTCGCCCACGCGCCGCAGCGGGTGGCGAACATTCTTCTGATCTTCGTGCTGGTGCCGTTCTGGACCTCGCTTCTCGTCCGTACGACGGCGTGGTTCGTTCTATTGCAGGATAATGGGCCTATCAACGATCTCATCCGCTATCTCGACATTGCCGATCACCCGCTCAAACTGATCTTCAGCCGGTTCGGCACCGTGACGGCCATGGCCCACATCCAGCTGCCGTTCACCCTGCTACCCATCTATGGTGTCATGAAGGGGATCTCGCCCTCCTATATGAGGGCCGCGCGCTCGCTGGGAGGCGGTCCCTTCTATTCATTCTTCCGAGTCTACCTGCCACTCACACTGCCCGGAATCGGCGCAGGCTGTCTCCTCACCTTCATTCTGTCTCTCGGCTACTACATCACGCCGGCGCTCGTCGGCGGACCCGCCGACCAGATGGTGAGCGGTGTCATCGCCACCGCCATGAACCAGGAGAACAACTGGGGGAAGGCGAGCGCTCTCAGCGCCATCCTGCTTGTCGCGACGCTCGCGCTCTTCTTCGTCTACAACCGGCTCGTCGGCATCGACAAGGTGAAGCTCGGCTGACGCGATGCTGAAACCCGCCCCTTACGCCGTCCCCTCGGAACGCGTGCTCTTCTATGCCGGCTGGGCGCTCACGGGCCTCGTGCTCTTGTTCCTGATCGCGCCGATCCTCGCCGTCATTCCGCTCTCGTTCAACGCCGAGCCCTATTTCAGCTATCCGATGCCCGGCCTGTCGCTTCAGTGGTATCGCGATTTCTTCGGCAATCAACGATGGACGGGCGCGCTGCTCTTGAGCGTCAAGCTCGCCGTGACGGTCACCATCGTTTCGACCGTGCTCGGCACCATGGCCGCCTTGGGTCTCGCGCGGGCGCACCTGCCGTTCCGATCGATCATCCTCGGCGTGCTGCTGCTGCCGATGATCCTTCCGGTCATCATCGTGGCGGTCGCCGTCTTCATGTTCTTCGGCAATTTCGGGCTGATCGGGACGTTCACCGGTCTCGCCCTCGCGCACACGGCGCTTGCCACTCCCTTCGTGGTGATTACCGTGACCTCCACCTTGACGAGCTTCGACTGGACGCTGCAACGCGCCGCACAGGGGCTCGGCGCCACACCCTTCGTCGCATTCCGGAAGGTGATCCTGCCGCTCATTCTCCCCGGCGTCGTCACCGGGGCACTGTTCGCGTTCGTCACGTCGTTCGACGAAGTCGTGGTGGCGCTGTTTTTGTCAAGCGCCGAGCAGCGCACGCTGCCGAAGCAGATGTTCAGCGGCATTCGCGAAATGATCAGCCCGACAATCACCGCGGCGGCGACCGTTCAGGTGGTATTCTCGGTCTGCCTTCTCGTCGGCGCCGAGCTTTTGCGCCGCCGCTCGGAGAGGCTTCGCGGCATGACGGCGAGCTGAGGTCGTTCCTACTCCGCGGCCTCGGCGAGGTGGGGCGGCTGGGCGAGCGCCGGCTTCAGCGGCACTGCCGGAGTGAGCGTCCGGCGGCGGTCGCGGGCGACATAGGTGTAGACGACGGGCGTGATGAAGAGCGTGAACATCGTGCCGACCGTCATGCCGGCGGCGATGACCAAGCCGATGTCGAACCGGCTCTTGGCGCCCGCCCCTGCGGCAATGAGGAGCGGCACGACGCCGATCACCATGGCGGCGGTGGTCATGAGGATCGGCCTCAGTCGCACCGCGGCCGCATGCTTGATCGCCTCGACGCGATCGAATCCCTGCTCCTCCTGGAGCTTATTGGCGAACTCGACCATCAGAATGCCGTGCTTCGATATGAGTCCGATCAACGTCACGAGTCCGACCTGGGTATAAATATTCATCGTGCCGGAGCCGATGTTGATCGGCGTCGAATTCTGCAGCATCCCGTTCACCTCGCCCAGGATGAACAGGAAAAAGAGCGCGCCGAAGATCGAGGCCGGCAGACCGATCAGGATGATGAACGGATCCCGGAAGCTCTCGAACTGAGCCGCGAGCAGAAGATAGATGATGATGAGCGCAAAGCCAAAAGTGACGGCGAGCGTGTTCCCCTCATTCACGAACTGCCGGCTTTCTCCCTGGAAATCGTAGGTCATGCCTTGCGGGAAGTATTCCGCCGCCTTTTCTTTCAGGAACTCGATGCCTTCGCCGATGGTGCGGCCGGGGAATGGCACCGCCTGGAAGGTCGCCGAATTGAGCTGCTGGAACGTGGCGAGACTGTTCGGCTGCACCGATTGATCGAGCTTCACGAATGACGAAAGCGGCACCATATCGCCCGACGCGGTCCGCACCTGGAAGGTGAGCAGCCGGTCCGCCGACTCGCGGAACATGCGCGGCACCTGCGGGATGACCTGGTAGCTGCGGCCCTGAATCGTGAAGCGGTTGACATAGTTTCCGCCGAGCAGCGTCGCGAGCGTCGTCCCGACGTCGCTCATCTTGATGCCGAGCTGGTTCGCCTTGTCCTTGTCGATGATGAGCTCGGCCTGCGGCGTCTCGAAGCGCAGGTCGGTATTGGTGAAGATGAAAAGCCCGCTCTTCTTGGCGTCGGCATCGATCTTGTCGAGAACCTCCGCTACCCGGTTGTAGTCGCCTGGATACTTGATGACGAACTCGACCGGCATCTCGCCCGCCCCGATCGGGATGGCGGCCGGCGCGGTTGCGAACGTCTTCACTCCCGAGATGCCGCCGAACTTCGGCTGGAGCTCCTTGATGATCATCTGGTCGGTGCGTTGCCGTTCCGACCAGGGCTTCAGGATGAGTCCGACGAAGGCCGTATGGGTGCTGCCGAGGCCGTTGATCGTGAACACGTTCTGGCGCTCGGGCACATTCATGAGAATCTTAGTGGCGGCATTCGTGTAGGTCTCGAGATAGTCGAGGTTGGTGTGCTCGGGAGAGTTGACGAAGGCGAAGAGCACGCCCTGGTCCTCAGAGGGGGCGAGCTGGCGGTTGATCGCCATGTAGAGAACGCCCGAGATCGCGATGATGAGGATAAGCATGAATGCGAAGACGGGCCGCTGCCGCAGCGCTCCGGTCAGCCGCCGCTCGTAGAAACGCCGCAACGCGCCGAACACGCGCTCGACCAGCCGTGAGAACCACCCCTGCTGCGCATGCTGCTTGAAGAGCTTGGAGCACATCATCGGCGACAGCGTGAGCGCGATCACGCCCGACACGACGACCGCGCCTGCGAGCGTGAACGCGAACTCGCGGAAGAGAGCGCCGGTCAGCCCGGAGGTGAATCCGATCGGGGCATAGACCGCAGCGAGAGTGAGAGTCATCGTGATCACTGGCGTCGCGATCTCGCGGGCGCCGCGCAGCGCCGCATGGAAGGGCGTCATTCCCTCTTCGATGTGGCGGTGGATGTTCTCGACGACGACGATGGCGTCGTCGACGACGAGCCCGATCGCCAGGACGAAAGCGAGAAGCGTCAGCAGGTTGATCGAATAGCCGAGGCCCAGGAGAACGACGGCCACGCCGATCAGCGACAGCGGGATCGTCACGACCGGGATGAGAGTGGAGCGGACGTCGCCCAGGAAGAGGAAAATGACGGCGATCACGATGAGCGCCGCCTCGGCGAGCGTCTTGATCACTTCGTCGATCGAGGCGGTGATGAACTTGGTTGCATCGAACGCGATCTGCGCCTCGAGGCCCTGCGGCAGCTGACGCTGGATGTCGGGCACGGTGTCGCGCACCGCCTGGATGACGGTCAGCGGATTGGCATCGGGCGTCACGTTGATGCCCATGAACACGGCCTTCAACGCATCGAAGGACGATGACGAGTTGAAGTCCTGCGGACCAAGATCGACATCGGCAATCTGGCCCAACCTGATGATGGTGTCGCCGCGGACCGCGACCACCAGGTTCTTGAACTGCTCGGGACGCTCGAGCGAGGTCTGCGCGTTGATGTTCTCCTGGGTGAAATTGCCCTTCACCTCGCCTGCGGCGGTCGTGAAGTTGTTGGTGGCAAGGGCGTTCGACACATCGAGCGGAGTGATGCCGAGCGAGGCCATCCGGTCGGGATCGAGCCAAACGCGCATGGCAAATGTGGAGCCGCCGAGAATTTCGGCCGAGGCGACACCGTTGATCGCCTGGAGCTGCGGCCTCACCACGCGATCAAGGTAGTCGCTGATCTGCGAGGACGTCATCGTCTTCGAGTTGAAGCCGATGTACATGAGTGCGTAGGGTGTGCCGGTCGTCCGCTGGACGACGGGGTCGTTCGACTCGCGCGGCAGCACGCCCCTCACCTCGTTCACCTTCGAGAGAACGTCGGCAAGCGCACGGTCGCCGTCGGCGTCGAGTCTCAGCTTCAGCGTGATCGTCGAGACGTTCTGGGCCGACGTCGACTTGATCGTGTCGACCCCCTCCGTCGAGGCGACCGCCTGCTGGATGGGAGTGGTGATGAAGCCCTTGATCTGGTCTGCGTTCGCACCTGGATAGGTGGTCGTGATGGTGATCGTGGTGTCGGCCACCTTCGGGAACTGCCGGATCGGCAGCTTCCACGCCGACTGCAGCCCGACGAGCAGGATGAGCAGGCTGACGACCGTCGCGAGAACCGGCCTTTTAACGAATATGTCGGTAAAGCTCATCTAAAGCGCCTTACTGTCTCGTCTTGTCGCGGGGCTCGGCGAGCGCAATCGAATTATCGATTCTGACCTTCGTTCCAGGCGCAATCTTGTTCTGGCCGGCGACGACGATTTGATCACCGGCCTTCACGCCTTCGGCGATGCTCACCCGGCCTTCGCGCACCTCGCCCGGCTTGACGAAGCGGCGCTCGACCTCGAGCTCCTGGCCGCCATTCGCGTCCTGCTGCTTCGCTGGAACCACGACGAACACGCTGTCCCCATAGAGGGTGTAGGTGACGGCGCTCTGCGGGATGGTGACCACCGCTTGCGGCTCGCCGGTCAGCACGGTCACCGCAGCGTACATTCCGGGCAGCAGCTTGTGCTCGGGATTGGGGAACGTGCCCCGCACGGTAATCGATCTGCTCGTCTCGGACATCTTGGCATCCCTTGAAACGATCTTGCCGGTGAATACCTGGCCCGGATAGGCGGGCAGCTCCGCCTCCACCGTTTGGCCCTTCTGGATCAGTCCAAACTGCTCCTCGGGCACGGGGAAGTCGACGTACACCTGGTCGAGACTCTGAAGCCACACGATCGATTTCCCGGGCGAGACATACTCGCCGACGTCAACCTGGCGCAGACCGAGACGGCCGGCCCACGGTGCATAAATCGTTTTTTGGGCAATCAGCGCCTTCACGCGTTCTATGCTCGCGGCGAGCATGTCGCGCTGCGTTTGAGCCGTATCGAGCTCGGCCTGAGCGAGAAAGCCTTTCTTGAAAACCTTCTGGTTGCGCTCGAGCGTGGCTTGTGCGTTGGTAAGTTGTGCCTGGAGGTTCCGTAAGTCCGCCATTTCGGTGTCGACATCGAGCTGGGCAAGCTTGGTTCCCTTCTCGACGTTCTGTGCGGAGTCGAAGTAGAGCTCCCTCACGATTCCGGCGACCTGCGGGGTGACATCGATCCCGTTCACGGAGATTAGCGAGCCCACGGCGGTGATCCGCGGCTGCCACTTGTCCTCGCGGGCGGGTTCAGCCGACACGGTCTCGGTCGGCTTCGGCGCGCCCATGATGATTGTCTGCAGCATCTTCGGCTTGAAGTCGAAGGCGTAGAACGCAATGAGCGCGCCTACTCCGCCGAGCAGGATCAGAACCAGCAAGAAATAAATGGTGCGGCGCAACATGAGCGGCTAGATAGTCTCCCCCAGGGCCTCTGTAAATGAGGAAAGCTTACGCGATCTTCAACCCGCGTCATGGCAGGAGCATGGGCAGGAACCGCTGCTTGTCTTTGAAAATCGATCAGTCTAAGGAATCATGAACGCGGCCGGTGAGAGCCGCGGGCCAGGGTTCACCAGGGGCGGTTGTTGGATTATTTCGTCGAGCAGTTGATCAATGGCCTGACGCTCGGCTCGATCTACGGGTTGATCGCCATCGGTTATACGATGGTCTACGGCATCATCGGCATGATCAACTTCGCGCACGGCGATGTCTTCATGGTGGGGGCTTTCATCGCGCTCATGGCGATCCTGGCCATCGGGCTCGCCGCGTCTGCAAGCCTCGCTTTCATGATCTTCGCCCTGATCCTGGTCCTCGTGATCGCGATGATGATCGCGTCAGCGTACAACTGGACGATAGAGCGTGTCGCCTACCGGCCGCTGCGGGGATCGTTCAGGCTGGCACCGCTCATCTCGGCGATCGGCATGTCGATCGTACTGCAGGAGTTCGTCCGCATCACGCAGGACGGAAGGCCGAAACCGATGCAGCCGATCATCATGGGGGGCTTCGAGCTCATGCATAAGGTGACGAGCCGCGGCGAGTTCACGGTCCGGCTCTCGACCATGCAGATCATCATTATCATCACCACCGTGGCGCTCATGTCGCTCTTCACGCTGCTCATCACCCGGACTTCGCTCGGGCGCGCGCAGCGCTCCTGCGAACAGGACATGAAGATGGCGGCCCTCCTCGGCATCGACGTAAACCGGACGATCTCGATCACGTTCGTCATGGGGGCCGCGCTCGCCGCGGTCGCCGGCCTCATGTTCTTTCTCCGCTACGGAGTCATCGACTTCTACATGGGTTTCCTCGCCGGCATCAAAGCATTCACGGCCGCCGTCCTCGGCGGCATCGGGTCGATTCCAGGCGCCATGCTGGGCGGGCTCGTGATCGGGCTCGTGGAAGTGTTCTGGTCGGCGTATTTCTCGGTCGAATACAAGGACGTGGCGGCCTTCTCGATGCTCGCCGCGGTGCTGATCTTCCTGCCACAAGGACTGCTCGGAAAACCGGAGATCGAGAAGGTCTAACACCGTGGCCCGGCAGGACAGCTCGACGGCACGATCCGAGCCGCATCAGAACAAGGCGGCGGCGATCCTCAAGGACACGGTCATCACCGCGATCCTCGCCTTCGCCATCCTCGGGCCTATGGTTGGGCTCAAGGCCGAGGCTCCTCAGGGAGGGCTCGTGCTGCGGGAACGATGGGGGCTCGCTTTTGCCCTGATCGCCATCGTCACCGCCGGCCGCTTCGCGCTCAACCTCTATTGGGCGAGCAAGCCCGAGGGACGGGTCAAGCCGGCCACGCCCGGCATCTTGAGGGCGCTCGAACCGCTCGGCAAATACCTGGGGATTGCCCTCCTCCTGTTCGCGATCGCGTTGCCGTTCCTGCCGGGCGTCGAGCGACGCGGCGTCGATCTCGCCACCCTGATGCTCACCTATGTGATGCTCGGCTGGGGGCTCAACATCGTCGTCGGTCTCGCGGGCCTGCTCGATCTCGGCTACGTGGCCTTCTACGCGGTCGGCGCCTATTCCTATGCCCTCCTCTCGACCGTCTACCTTCCGAAGCTCGTCCATGCCCTCGATGCGGCTTATGCGCCTTGGGCATTCGACTGGCTCCTGCCATGGTCGTTTTGGATCGTGCTTCCTCTCGCCGGATTATTGGCGGCGCTCTGGGGCATCATGCTCGGATTTCCGGTCCTGCGGCTCCGAGGCGACTACCTCGCGATCGTGACGCTCGCTTTCGGCGAGATCATCCGGGTCATACTCATCAACTGGTACGATTTTACGAACGGGCCGAATGGGATCAGCGATATCCCGAGGCCGTCCTTTTTCGGCTACCCATTCGTCAATAACGATGCGACCGGGTTCATCGGCCTGCTGAAAGGGTTCGCCGCCTGGGTCAACGGCATCTTGCCTACCAACTGGCAGCCGGAATACGCGCCGATCCAACGCATCATCTTTCTCTACTACGTCATCCTTGCACTCGCGCTCGTCACCAATCTCGTCACCCTGAGACTGCGGAAACTGCCGGTCGGACGCGCCTGGGAGGCATTGAGGGAAGACGAAATCGCCTGCCGATCGCTCGGCATCAACACCACCAACACGAAGCTCACCGCATTCGCGATGGGCGCCATGTTCGGTGGATTTGCCGGCTCCTTCTTCGCCACGCGCCAGGGCTTCGTATCGCCCGAATCGTTCGTGTTCATGGAATCGGCGACCATCCTCGCCATCGTCGTCTTGGGTGGGCTCGGCTCGCAGATCGGAGTGGTTATCGCGGCCATCGCGATCATCGGCGCCTTCGAGGCCTTCCGGGAGCTGGATTTCCTGCGGGCGGTCATGCCGGCCGGTTTCGATCCTACTCAGTACCGGATGCTGGCGGTCGGCATCGCCATGGTGCTCATCATGCGCTGGCGCCCGCGGGGCCTCGTCACCATGAGGGAGCCCTCGATCGTCTTCAAGGAAAAGAAGGCGGTCTCGACCGAGCTCGTGGCCCAGGGTCACGGCTGATGGAGGAGAACGGCGGGGATCCGATCCTGACGGTGGATCACCTCACCATGCGGTTTGGCGGCCTCGTTGCAGTCGGCGACCTCTCCTTCACCGCGTCCCGCAATGACATCACCGCGCTGATCGGCCCGAACGGCGCCGGCAAGACCACCGTCTTCAACTGCATTACTGGCTTCTACAAGCCGACCGAGGGGATGATCTCGCTGATCCATCCCGACGGCACACGCTACATCCTCGAGCGCATGGACGATTTCCGGATCGCGAGCCGTGCGCGGGTGGCGCGAACGTTCCAGAACATCCGGTTGTTTGCCGGAATGACGGTGCTCGAGAACCTGGTTGTCGCGCAACACAACCGGCTCATGCGAGCCTCCGGTTTCACAGTCGGGGGCATTCTCGGCCTCGGCGGCTATCGCCGGGCGGAAGAAGAGGCCGTCGAGCTCGCCAAATACTGGCTCGAACGGACCGGTCTTCTCCCCCGTGCCGACGACCCCGCAGGCGATCTGCCCTACGGAGCGCAGCGGCGTCTCGAGATCGCGCGCTCCATGTGCACGAAGCCGCTGCTTCTCTGTCTGGATGAGCCCGCGGCCGGGCTCAACCCGCGCGAGTCGGAGGAGCTGAACCAGCTCCTCCTGGCGATCCGCCGCGATGAAGGCATCGCGATTCTGCTCATCGAGCACGACATGAGCGTGGTCATGGGCATCTCCGATCATGTGATCGTGCTCGACTACGGCGTGAAGATCTCCGACGGCACTCCGGCCGAGGTCAAGACGGACCCGAATGTCATCCGCGCTTACCTCGGCGTCGATGAAGAAACTGAAGGCGGGCTCGCGGATCAGGCGGAGGCTCTCGTCGGCGAGGCCCTCGCGGAAGCGAGAGCGAGCGTCACCGAAGAGGTGCGGACCGAGGGACCGCAATGACCCCCCTCCTCGCAATCCGTGGCGTCGAAACCTTCTATGGGAAAATCCAGGCTCTAAGAGGTGTCGATCTCGACGTGCCGCAGGGCGAGATCGTCACGCTCATCGGCTCGAACGGCGCTGGAAAATCGACGCTGATGATGACGATCTGCGGCACGCCTAAGCCGCGCGCCGGCCAGATCACCTTCGATGGCCGCGACATCACGGCAATGCCGACGCACGAAATCATCCGGCTCGGAATCGCGCAATCGCCCGAGGGCCGGCGGATCTTCCCTCGAATGACCGTGCTCGAGAACCTTCAAATGGGAGCGTCGGTCGCCGATCCTGAACATTTCGAGGACGATTGCGCCCGCGTCTTCAAGATGTTCCCGATCCTCGAAGCGAGGCAAGCACAGCGCGGCGGCACCCTTTCGGGCGGCGAGCAGCAGATGCTGGCGATCGCGCGGGCACTCATGGCGCGGCCCCGTCTGCTGCTCCTCGACGAGCCTTCGCTCGGCCTTGCTCCCCTGATCGTGCGCCAGATCTTCGCCGCGATCCGCGAGCTCAACGCCACCCAAGGACTTACGGTGTTTCTGGTCGAGCAGAACGCGTTCCATGCGCTGAGGCTCGCTCATCGGGCGCATGTCATGGTGAACGGGCGGATCACCATCTCGGGAACCGGCCGCGAGCTTCTCGGGCGCGAGGATATCCGCACGGCTTATCTCGAAGGCGGCGTCCATTGATAGTGTCGCACGAATGAATGTGATGTCTCTCTTCGTCGAAGACAGCGTGTGGGTGTTCCTGTTCATGACGGTTATCCTCGCCGGAGCCGCCGCCTTTCAGGCTGGGCGGGCGATGGCATCGAAATGGCGGCCGGTCTGGCTCACCATCGTCTACATCGTTCTCCTCGGGCTGGCGCTACGCTTCTTCCATTTCGCCCTCTTCGAGGGCGACCTTCTGAGCCTTCACTATCTCGCCACCGACACGTTGGTGCTGATCGCCGCGGCAATGCTCGGATACCGGCTCACCCGCGTGAAGCAGATGACCACTCAATATCCCTGGCTTTACGAGCGTTCGGGCCCGTTCTCGTGGCGGGAGAAGTCGGCCGGATGACCCTTTCCAACCGTGCCGACTTGGGGCAAAGATGCGCCCCAAGGGGCGACCAGCCCCCCATGATGACCGGGAAGGTCATATAACTCTAAGGGAGAACGTTATGAAACGTTACGTGTTGTCGGGACTTGTTCTCGGCTTTTCGACGGCGCTGGCGGCGTCAACCGCCTGGGCCGACATTCAGATAGCGGTCGTCGGTCCGATCACCGGCCAATACGCGAGCTTCGGCGAGCAGATGAAGCGCGGCGCCGAGATGGGAGTCAAAGACATCAACGCCAAGGGCGGAATTCTGGGCGAGCAGATTGCGCTCAACGTCGGCGACGACGCCTGCGACCCGAAGCAAGCGGTTGCAGTTGCAAACCAGATGGTCTCGAAGGGCGTCAAGTTCATCGACGGGCATTTCTGCTCGGGTTCCTCGATCCCGGCGTCCAAGGTCTATGAAGAGGAAGGCATTCTCCAGATCACGCCCGCCTCGACCAACCCGAAATTCACGGACGAAGGCGGCTGGAACGTCGCTCGCATGTGCGGCCGCGACGACGCGCAAGGGATCGTCGCAGGCAACTTCCTCGCCAAGAACTACAAGGACAAGAAGATCGCCATCCTTCACGATAAGTCCGCCTACGGAAAAGGTCTGGCCGACGAGACGCAGAAGGCTCTCCATGCAGCCGGCGGCAAGGAGGCGATGTACGAAGCTTATACTGCGGGCGAGAAGGATTACACCGCGCTCGTTTCGAAGCTCAAGGAGGCTGGCATCGACGTTGTCTATGTCGGCGGCTATCACACCGAGGCCGGCCTCATCCTGCGCCAATTGCGTGAGCAGGGCTCGAAGGCGCAGCTCGTGTCGGGCGATGCTCTCGTCACCGACGAGTTCTGGACCATCACCGGTCCCGCCGGCGAAGGCACCCTCATGACCTTCGCGCCCGATCCGCAGCAGTTCCCGACCGCCCAGGCGGTGGTGAAGGAATTCAAGGACTCGGGTTACAATCCCGAGGGCTACACGCTCTATACCTACGCCGCGCTCGAGGCTTACAAGCAGGCTGCGGAAGCGGTAGGCTCGACCGATTCGAAGAAAATCGCCGAGTGGCTGAGAGCCGGCAACACCGTACACACGGTGCTTGGGGATATCACATTGAACGAGAAGGGCGACATCAAGGACGCCAAGTACGTTTGGTATGTCTGGAAAGACGGCAAGTACGCCGAAGACAAATCCCTGCAGTAGGCCAAAGGCCGGCTTGAACCGAACGAACAGGCCCGCGCGAGAGATCTCGCGCGGGCTTTTCGCTTAGATCAATGGATCCGGAAGCTCAGGCCGATGCCGGGGCCCCAGCCATAATAGGGATAGTAGCCGTAACCGTAATACGGGTACCCTCCGTACGCGTAATACGGGTAGCCGAATCCGTAGTACCGGTGATGCCGCCAGTACCACCCGCCGCAGTTCCAGCAACGGGCGAAGCGATGTCCGCGCCAGTATGGCCGGGCGAACCGGTGGCGATAGACGCGCCGATACGCGGCCTGATCGATTCCGGTTGCCTGTTTGACGATGTCGCTGACGGCCTCGGCGCCACTGGGCGAAATCACCGGGGCCGCAGCGGCAATCGGCGAGGCGAGCAGGGCGCCGGCCAGCGCCGCGCTCGCTGCGATGATGATGTTCGACGCTTTCATGAGCGGTCTCCTTGCTCGTACATACTCAGACGGTCCGTTCTAAGACGACATGTTCTCAGCGGATCCGCCGGAAGCCACCCTCTTGACCCGATAATCATCCGCGAAGACGATCAGTTCCCGTTATGCAAGGGAGCCTGCCGTGAAGCCGTTCTTCGTTCAGATCAAATGCGAGCTCGGCAAAGCGTACGAAGTCGCGACCGCCCTCGCGGATGCGGAGATCGCATCCGAAATCTACTCGACGGCCGGCGACTTCGATCTCTTGGCTAAATTTTATATCGACGCGGACGGTGATATCGGCCACTTCGTCAACGAGAAGGTGCATGCGATTGCGGGCATAAGGGACACGCACACGATCATCACCTTCCGGGCATTCTGATGTAGGGCTTCAATGCCTCGAGATCCTGGGCCGTTTTCGCCATCCTGACGAGACTCACGAACTCCGCCCGGTAGCCGAACGGGTCCGTACCTTTCGCGCCGTTCGCAAGCGCTCTTACGGCCGCGCGTCATCGCAATCTCCTGGGCAACGTCCTCCGCCTCGGCCGCGCTCCCGAGAAAACGATAGGCGATCCGGAAGGCCGGTCGTAGTGATGCTCCAGCAGCTGCCGGAATGCATCCCGCTCGCCGCGCTTGGCCTTAGGGCCAGATCGAGGTCGCTTGCGCCATGTTCGGAAACTTAGACGAACGCGGCCGGAAAAACCTTTGCGGCGGTTACCGGATTAGGACGATTTCGACATCCAAAGCTGCTCGAGTCCAGGATCGATCGGCGGAAACGGCCGGAACGCGATAGCCCATGGCCGTGGCAATACAGGCGCGATCTCCCAGCGAGAATCCGAACGGGCGTGTTGCTTCTCGGAGTCTGCCCGCCACATAGGCCAATTCTTCGGCAAACGGGATAACGCTGAGGTCCAACGCTCGGATAAACTCGCGCAATCGCATTTCCGGCACTGCCCAATCCGATATCTTGCTTCTGAGTTCGGCCAAGTTGACCGATGACACAGCCCCACCCGAGAGAAACGATGCAGCCTTGGCTGCGCCCGGTTCGGCTCGAAACAATGCGATGATGGCGGAGGAATCAAATACGGCGGCAACTTCGGGCAAAGCCTATTCCTCGCCCCATATGTTTTTCCTTTCAGACAAGAACTCGTCCGTGAGGTTTCTGCCCTTTGGCAGGAATGGCTCGATTATCGCTTGCGCTTCCCGGAGTCTCTCCAAGGACTGCTCATCCCGCGCCTCAGGCAATGAGCCGTATCTTTTGACCAAGAGATCTCTTACCTCCGCTTCCATGGAACGGCCGTTCCTGGCAGCGGCGACTCTGAGTGCATTTCGCACCATGTCCGGTAGATCTCTGATCGTCAGCGTAGCCATGGTCGCATCGTAAGCAATGACAGCAGTGCAGTCAATGGTTGGATTCAACTACCACCAGCGCGGCGCTTCGAAGCGGCCGGCCGCTTGCTCTATCGCATACGCGACTTGAAACAGAGTGGGCTCGTCGAACGCCTTGCCGATGAGCTGGAGTCCGAGCGGCAGGCCCGCCGCGTTCAGACCCGCAGGCACCGAAATGCCCGGGAGCCCCGCCATGTTCACGGTCACCGTGAACACGTCATTGAGATACATCTCTACAGGATCGGTGATGTCACCGGGAGCGAAAGCGGCGTTCGGAGTAGCCGGCGCCAGCACCACATCGACTTTGTCCCATGCCTCCTCGAAGTCGCGCTTGATGAGGGTCCGCACCTTTTGGGCCCGCACATAGTATGCATCGTAATAGCCGGCGGAGAGCACGTAGGTGCCAATGAGGATCCGGCGCTTGACCTCGGGGCCGAACCCTTCGGCACGCGTGTTCTCGTACATCGAGATGACGTCGTCGCCCGCGACCCTTAGGCCGTAACGGACCCCATCATACCGCGCGAGGTTCGAGGAAGCTTCGGCGGGCGCCACGATGTAGTAGGCCGGAAGGGCGTACTTCGTGTGCGGCAGCGAGATGTCGACGATGTCAGCGCCCTGCTCCCTCAACCACTTGGCGCCCTCTAACCACAAGGCGTCGATCTCCGCCGGCATGCCGTCGATGCGGTACTCCTTCGGGATGCCGACCCGCATGCCGCGGATCGGGCGCCCGAGGAAGGCCTCATAGTCGGGGACCGGCAGATCGACCGAGGTGGTGTCCTTGGGGTCGTGCCCCGCCATCGAGCGGAGAAGGATCGCCGCATCGCGCATGTCGCGCGCGATCGGGCCCGCCTGATCGAGCGAGGATGCGAAGGCGACGATACCCCAGCGCGAGCAGCGGCCGTAGGTGGGCTTGATTCCGACGGTGCCGGTGAGCGCGGCCGGCTGGCGGATCGAGCCGCCGGTGTCGGTTGCCGTTGCGCCAGCGCAGATGCGGGCCGCAACCGCCGCGGCCGATCCGCCCGACGAGCCCCCGGGCACCAGAGCGGCGTTCGAGCCCTGGCGCCGCCAGGGGTTGATGACGTTGCCATAGTAGCTCGTCTCGTTCGACGAGCCCATCGCGAACTCGTCCATATTGAGCTTGCCCAGCATCACCGCGCCGTCGCGCCAGAGATTGCTGGTCACGGTGGATTCGTAAGTGGGCTTGAAGCCATCGAGGATGTGGCTCCCAGCCTGCGTGTGGATGCCGCGGGTCGCGAAAAGATCCTTGATGCCGAGCGGCACGCCTTCGAGCGGACCGCCCTCGCCCTTCGCGAGCCGCGCATCGGAGGCCCGCGCCATCTCGCGCGCCTTCTCGGCCGTCTCGACGATATAGGCATTGAGCACCCGGGCGCGCTCCATCTCGGCGAGATAGGCATCCGTGAGCTCGAGGGCGGAAAAATCCTTCTTCCTCAAACGGTCGCGGGCGGCCGCAAGGCCGAGCGAGATCAGCGATGTCATCGGACGCTCGTTACTCGACGACCTTAGGAACGAGGAAGAAATCGTCTTCGGACGCGGGAGCGTTCCTGACGATGTCCGCCGGATAGTGCCCATCCGTGACCTCGTCCTGGCGCTGCTTCATCTTCATGGCGACGACTGAGGTCATGGGCTCGACGCCTGAGACATCGACGGCGTTCAGTTGCTCGACCCAGTGCAGAATGGAGTTGAGCTCTCCCTCAAGGCGCGGGATGTCTTTCTCCTGGACCTTGATGCGCGCAAGCCGCGCGATGCGCTTCACCGTCGCTGAATCGACCGACATATAAGAGATTGCCTCGCTTCGAGTTGATGCTTGGACACTTAGACTAGGGTCCACAGCTCGACTGTCATCCCGCGAAAGCCGGGACCCACCTTTCCGCGCAACGGGTCTGGCAAGCACCCGTTTTGAGGCAACTGTGGGTCCCGGCCTACGCCGGGATGACGCACGGGTGCCGGACCGGCGCGTCAATGTGCGCGCTAGTTACCATCCGACCGGCGCATCCGCAACGGCCGGCGCTGGCGCCCATCGGCCTCGAAATTCTCGTCTTTCAGCCACTCGACGAAGGCCGTACGGAGGGGCGGCCATTCCTTGTCGATGATGGAAAACCAAGCGGTATCGCGATTCCTCCCCTTCACGATCATGTGCTGTCGGAAGAGGCCCTCGAACGTGAAGCCGAAACGGTCTGCGGCGCGCCGCGAGGGCGCGTTCAGCGCATCGCACTTCCACTCGAGGCGCCGGCAACCAAGCTCGTCGAGGCAATGCCGCATCATAAGGAAAATTGCCTCGCTCCCTTCCCTGGTCTTCTGGAGGGCCGGCGACAACCAAATATGGCCGATCTCGATCACGCCGTTCGCGGCATCGAGCCGCATGAAGGCGCCCATTCCGGCGGCCGTTCCGGTGTCGCGCCGAATGAAGGCGTAGAACCAGGGATCGCGGCTCGCCTCGCGATCTTTCAACCAATCGCAGAACGCATCGTACCCAGCAAAAGGGCCGTAACCCATGTAGGTCCAGATCCGTCCTTCGGGATCGCTGTGCGCAAACGATTGGTAGAGGTCGTAGGCATGCTTGGCGACAGAAACGGCCTCGAGTCGCGCCCACCGCCCGAAGAGCGGCCGCCGATCGGGCGCAAGTCCCGGCGGAAGCGGGTCCACGGGCGGCCCGACCGGCCGCTCGATGGGCTTCTTCTTCATCGTTCAGGCTTCGATCGCCTCTCCGGACGCCATGACCCTGACCTTGTTGCCGTCCGGTCCGAGCGCGCGCACGAAGGGCTGCGCGTCAGGGATGAGAAAGCCTTCGAAGGTCGCGAAATGACAGGGGATGATCAGATCGAACTTGAAGAACTCGCGGCAGGCATAGGCGGCCTGGTCGGGACCCATCGTGAAGCGATCGCCGACCGGGACGATGCCGATCGTGGGCTTGTAGAGCTCATGGACGAGTTTCATGTCCATCGAGATGCCGGTATCCCCCATGACGTGAAGAGTCTTCTCCCCTCGGCGTTTGGGTAGGATGACGAATCCCGCAGGATTGCCGAGATAGACGGCATTTCCGTCGACCGTCGTCGAGGACGAATGCCAGGCGTTGGTGAAGACGCAGTCGAAGTCGTCGAACGAAATTCGACCGCCGTGATTACCCGGCGAATAATTGGCGACGCCCTTGCCTGCGAGATAAGTCGCGATCTCGAAATTCGAGACGAGCGTCGCTCCGGTATCCTTGCAGATCTGGACGGTGTCGCCGACGTGGTCGTCATGTCCGTGGGTAAGGAGCACGTGCGTTGCCCCGCGCGAGGCCTCTGCCACGTCGCCCTTGAATAGCGGATTCCCCGAAAGAAACGGGTCGATCATCAGGACCGAGTTGCCGGTTTCCACCCGAAAGGCAGAGTGACCGAAATAGGCTATTTTCATGGGCGCCTCCTGAAAGCCGCCGACTATGGCTTTTTTGCGCAAGCGAGCCAAGTCGCGTAAGGGCGGCCCATGACTCTCGCCGAAGCCGTATCGGCCCTTCCCCCCCGGACACCGATACTCGGCCTGGACCTCGGCACCAAGACGATCGGAATCGCAATCAGCGACCTGACCCGCCGGATCGCTTCTCCTTTCCACACCATACGCCGGCGGAAGTTCACCCAGGACGCCCGCGAGCTTCTGGACATAGCGGTTCGCGAGAACGCGCGTCTGTTCGTGATCGGGCTGCCGCTCAACATGGACGGCAGCGAAGGGC
>JBJMRA010000168.1:0-5791 GCA_045802365.1 Hyphomicrobiales bacterium
GCCACTGCACCTGTTCGCGCGAGAGGATCGGCGAGGTGTTGAAGGGCTTCTCCGCCGAAGACCGCGCCGACATGCTGGAGAACGGGATCATCACCGTCACCTGCGAGTTCTGCTCCACCGTCTACCACTTCACGCCGGAGGAGGCCGAGGCCGCCCCTCCACCCGCTGGCGCGGGCACATCACCCTGAGCGGCAGGAACAGATCGATAGACGCACTTTACCTTATGTCCGGCCCAGGTTGAGGGGTCGTCCGGGCACGAACGAACGCGCGAGACAAAAGGGGGCGGAAATCATGCAGGGACTGGGAATGACGGCGGTGCGCCTCGCGGCGCTCCTCGGAACGATCGCGCTCGCGGCCGCGACGCTTAGCACCGGTGAGGCGCAAGCGCGGGTCGTCACCCGCACGGTCAAGTCGTTCAACGGCGCCGACGGCAAGTGGCCGTCAAGCGCGCTCGTCCGCGCCGCGGACGGCGTGCTCTACGGGACTACCCGCGTCGGCGGCGACTTCGACAAGGGCACGGTGTTCAGTCTGACGCCATCCGCAACGGGCAAAAGCTTCAAGCACAAGGTGCTCTACAGCTTCACAGGATTGGCCGACGGCAGCGAGCCGATGGGCGACCTCATTATCGGGCCCGACGGCGAGCTCTTCGGAACGGCGTGGACCGGCGGCTCCAGTGCTTGCGGCAGCTGCGGAACCGTGTTCGCGCTGATCCCGCCCGTCTCGCCGGGGAAGAAATGGACCGAAAATACCCTCCACACGTTCGCAGGCGCGCCGGGCGACGGCTCGCTTGCGTTCGGGGGGCTTCTCGCCGGCAATGGCGGCGTTCTCTTCGGTACGACCCAGGCCGGCGGCAAAGATGGGCACGGCACCGTCTACCAACTCACTCCGCCGCCCGCTGGCCAGACCGCCTGGCCGATCGACATCATCGCCAACTTCAAAGGGACGCCCGACGGCGACGAGCCGTGGGCCGCGCTGTCGATGGACGCTGACGGCCGCATCTTCGGCACCACCGTTCGCGGCGGGGAAACGTGCGAGTGCGGCACGGCCTTCATGCTTACGCCAAATTCGGCCGCCCCGGGGCGGGCGGCGAGCTGGACCAAGACGATCCTGCGCCGCTTCAAGGGGAAGCCCGACGGCGAGGACCCCTATTCGAAGCTCCTCATCGGCGGAGACGGCGCGCTCTACGGCACGACGTTCCTCGGGGGCGACCTTGATGACGGGACGGTGTTCCGGTTGATCCCGCAGCCCGGCGGCAAGTGGAGTGAGGAGATTCTCACGAGCTTCGACGGCCTGAGCCGCGGTCCGATCTTCACGGGCGCGCTTGCGGTCGATTCCCTGGGCGCTCTCTACGGTACCACCCAAAACGGCGGAACGGTATTCAAGCTATCGCCCCCGGCGACCGGCATCAAATGGCGACGCAGGACTCTCCACACGTTCAACGGCGACGGGGACGACGGCTTCCTGCCGGACGCCGCTGTCATCTTCGATGCGGACGGGCGGCTCCTCGGCACGACCGTCGAAGGCGGCGCGAATTTTCTCGGCGCGGTGTTCGTGCTCAAACCCTAGTCGGGCGATCGCCCGGGGGACCGCGGAGGCTCGCCATTCTGGCGAGGTGCTCCCAACCTTCGGCTAGCTTGAGCCAGCTCGTGCGCTCGTCTTCCTCGGGCGCGGTTTCGGCTTTGCGCCGGCAAAGTTCGGCATCGCGGAGATAATCGGCGGGCTTCTTGAACGGCATCTCAGGCGCTCCCTCGTCCCGACCGAGACAATTCCACTCAAAAGCGCCGGGTTTCCCGTCTTCGCCGAGCAAGGCTAACGCGGGCTTAATGCCTGATGCGGTGACTTCACGCGGGCCCGGCATTCTTCTGAAGCGTCAGAGCCCGTTGAGCGGCCGCCGCCAGCGCGTCGTCACCGGTGATCCGAACCGTCGGAAACGCGTTGGCCTTGCCATCGCCCGCGCCCGCGATCTGCACGGTCGGAAAGGCCATCTTGATGCCGTTCTCCTCGAAGGCCTGCTTGATCATCATCAAGGCTCGGCGCTTGATGCCGAACTGCTCGCCGGGGCGCGTCTTGAGCTTCATCCTGAGCACGATGCCGGAGTCGCCGAAATTATCGATGCCCTGCATCTTGAGGGGCTCGATGGTGCTCGCCTTGAACTCCGGATCTTCGGCCAGATCGAGGCCGATCTTCTTGACGATCTTGCGGGCCTTCTCGACATCGGAATCGTAGGTGACCGTGACGGTGATTTTCTCGATCACCCAATCCCGGCTCTGGTTCTGCACGGTTCCGAGCAGACTGAAGGGAATGGTGTAGAGGGCGCCGCGATGATGGCGGAGCTTCACTGATCTCAAGCTGAAAGACTCGACCGTTCCCTTGAAGCCGCCGCTCTCTATGTACTCGCCCACCCGGAAGGCGTCGTCGAGGAGGTAGAAGAACCCGCTGATTATGTCCTTGACGACCGTCTGCGCTCCAAAGCCGATCGCCACGCCGACCACGCCCGCTCCCGCGATCAACGGCCCGATCTCGACGCCAAGCGATGAGAGAGCCATGAGCGCGGCCACTACTGCGACCGTGATGACGAGGACGTTGCGGACGATCGGAAGCAAAGTCTTGATCCGGGCGCGGCGCTGCGCTTCCTCACCGATGGTCTCCTCGGGACCGCTCGCCTCGATGAGTTTTTTGTCGATAATGGTCCTGCAAATCTGCCACAGGAAGTCGGCGAGGAGGAGAATGAAGACCGCCATGAACGCGCCGCGGACGGCGCGCGTCCACCAGTCGTCCTGAGCGGCCATCGCGGTGAGGTCCACCTCCCAAGCCCAGGCCAGGACCAGCACGGCGGCGACGATGAGCGCGGCGCGCAGACCGCGTTCGATGGCCGCGGCAAGGACCCTTGGGACCGGGACCTTACCCTGTTCCGTTCCTGGCGGGCGCAGGACGTTGTGGATGGCTCGTTCGGCGATGAGGACGGCCCAAGGCAGCCCCGCAGTTACTGCCACCAGCCAGAAGAGCTTCATTGCACCGGCGACCCATGCCAGCCAAAGGGCAACGAAGAGGATCGACCACAGCCAACTTCTCGCCCGGTATCCGAGCCGGTGATGCTCAGTGCTCAACGTTGCGGCAGGACGCCGCCAAACGGCTTCAATGCCCATGGCGAGCAGAATGCTCCCGAGTGCATAAGCAATGAGTTGCGTCGACGCGTGGGAAACCCCGAGCGCCAGAAGCAACCTGATCGTAATCCAGCCGAACGCGAACCAGGCCGCGGCATAATTCAGCCGACGGGCCCAGAATATCGCTGCTTCGTTGGGCATGGGGACAATGCGGAATCTCTCTGCATCCCCGAATAAGCTCGAATGGAATGGTGAGAGCAGAAAATCGAGGACCGCGCGTCCCAGCCAGAACATGACCGCGGCGAGGAGATAGCCGAGCAGGATCTCCCGCGTGAGCGGCGGCCATTCGAAGAGGAAAAAAGCGCCGATGCTGCCGAGGGCGAAAGCAAGCACGAGGCCGGCGTTGAACAGGAACCGCGCCGCCATCGCGATCAGCCGTTCGCGCACCGTATCGAGCCGAGCCCCGGCGATCCACTCGCGCCAGAATCGCGCCAATCGCCAGAAGAGCCGCTGCACGGCGAAGCCCGCGCCGAGGAAGAGCACGAAAAGAAGGGCCATCCACGGCGCTCCGCGTCCCATGAGCTCGCGGCTGACCTTCGAGCCGGCGGCTTCGATCTCGCCCGGCAAAGCGGGGACGGCCGCGGCGAGATCCGACAGGTGCAGGCGAATGCGGTCCGCGAGCCCCATGAAGGAAAGAGCGTTTCCCTGGTCGGCGGCTCTTGCCGGGACGGCTTCCTTCTGCGCGGCGACCCATTTTCGGACCTCCGGATCGCCGAGGAGTTTCAGAAGGTCTTCGATCTTCTGGGGCTGTCCGACGGCGGCAGGCTGCACTTCCGCCGACGAGACGGCCCGGTCGGCGAACAGGGCAACGAAGACCATCGCAATTGCGAGCGCACGCGCAAGGAAAGTCAGATGGCACACTGCCGAATTCACCTTGAAGGCCTGAGCGACACGTCGAGAGTAGCACAGGAATTCGCCCGGTGCGACGCGACGCCGCCGTCCTACTGCCCCAGCACAATCACACTGCCACCTGAGTCCCGACCTCGACGACGCGGCCCGTAGGTATCCGGAAATAGTGGCTCGCATCGTCGGCGGCGCCGGCGAGCGCGATGAAGAGCCGTTCCTGCCAGCGCGGCATCTTCGATTCGAGCGCCGGCTTCAGCGTGCGCCTCGACAAGAAGAACGAGGTGGACATGATCTCGAAACGCCAGCCGCGCTTGCGCGCCTCGGCGAGGGCCTCGGGCACATCCGGAGCTTCCATGAAGCCGAACCGCAGAACGACGCGAATGAAGCTCTTGCCGACCGGCTCGATCGTGACGCGTTCCTCCGGCGAAACATGCGGAAGCGGTACGGTCTCGATGGTGAGGACGGCGTTGTTCTCGTGCAGCACCTTGTAATGCTTGAGGCTGTGGAGGAGCGCTGTCGGCGCATGGGCGGGATCGCTCGTGAGGAAGACCGCCGTTCCCGGCACGCGGACCGGCGGGCTCTTCTCGAGCATCGCGACGAGATCGCCGAGCGGCACTTCGAGACGCCGCGTCTTGTCGCGAACAATCCCTGAGCCGCGACGCCAAGTGTACATGATTACCATGATGATCGCCCCGAGCCCGAGCGGCATCCAGCCGCCGTCGAGCACTTTCAAGAGGTTCGCTCCGAGGAACGAAACATCGATTGCGAGGAATGGGACGATGAGGAGCGCGGCGGCGACCTTCGACCATCGCCAGACCTTCCATACGACGATGAAGGCCATGAGGGTCGTCACCACCATGGTGCCGCTCACCGCGATGCCATAGGCCGATGCCATCGCGCTCGATGAACGGAACGCCGCGACGAGGACGAGCACGCCCGCGAGCAGAAGCCAGTTCACGCGCGGCATATAGATCTGGCCCATGAGCTCATCCGAGGTGTGGCGGATCGCGAGGCGCGGCAGAAGGCCTAGGTGAATGGCCTGACGGGTAAGCGAATAGGCGCCGGTGATGACGGCCTGGCTCGCGATCACCGTCGCGGCGGTGGCGAGGATCACCATCGGCAGCACCGCCCAGCCGGGATAGAGAAGAAAGAATGGATTATCGATCGCGCCAGGGTCCCTCAGCACGAGCGCGCCCTGGCCCAGGTAGTTGACGACGAGCGCCGGAAACACCACGCAGAGCCACGCCGTCCTGATCGGGCCCGAGCCGAAGTGCCCGAGATCGGCGTAGAGCGCCTCGGAACCGGTCACGACCAGAAACACAGCGCCAAGAGTCAGCAGGCCGACTACACCGTGGCTCACGAGGAAGGCCACGCCGTAGCCGGGGCTGAAAGCGCGCAAGACCGAAGGTGTCTGGGCGATCTGCCAGCCTCCGGCGAGAGCGATCGCAACGAACCAGACGAATGTGACCGGCCCGAAGAACGCCGCCACCTTCGCCGTCCCGCGCGATTGCACGGAGAAGAGGAGGACGAGGATTACTGCGGTGAGCGGCACCACATAGGAATCGAGCGCCGGGGTGACGATCTCGAGGCCTTCGACCGCGGAGAGCACCGAGAGCGCCGGGGTGATGATCGCGTCGCCGTAGAAAAGCGCGCCGCTCGCGATCCCGAGCAGGACCACCGCGCCGCCCCGCGCGACGGCCCGGCGCGCCAGCGCCATCAAGGCGAGCGTGCCTCCCTCACCGTCGTTGTCGGCACGCAAGAGAAAGAGCACGTATTTGGCC
>JBJMRA010000169.1:0-10825 GCA_045802365.1 Hyphomicrobiales bacterium
AGTATCGCTCCACGACAGATCACCCAATGATCTTGCATCAAAGTGCCGGCCGGGTCCAGCTAGAAACGGGGCGGCTGCGTAGAGTTCCGTAGAATCGCTATATGTAAGAATGGCGGTTACCGCACCAACAACATTGTCGCACCAAAGAAATCGCTCGATAGCCCTTCGACTCTGATCACCTTCTGTTCACGAGCGGGGTACCGGGACAACGTGTGGACCCGCGCCTCCACCCTTGCGGGACTACGACCACCTTCTCGCGCGAACCGCCGTCCCTATCCAGGAACCCCAGTGGGGTGACCCCCCGTGGAAGATCATCCGTCAGAAACCCAGCTTACTTAGAACAACAAGGAACGCGAGTTGCGGTTCCGCGACCGTATCGCCCTGTGCGCTCTTCCACAGACCAAGCCCCACTCCCCGACCTCACCTCAGCGGCGGTTTCGACGAAAGCTGGTCCAGTATGCGCACACTGTCTCCGAGTAAGGTCCTGCCCAGCGGCTGTGCGTCAGCCGCCTGACGATCAGGAAATTCGACATTGGGTTTTCTAAATTGGAACCGATTAAATCAAATCTGTTTTAAAATAGATGAGCAATGTGGCTCATTATCATCAGGAGTTTTATAACATGAAGCTGTTAGTCCCCTTGTCGCAATCCTCACCTTTGCTGGAGTTCCAGCGGCTTTGGCAGACACGTACACAGTATATCAGGGCGGCAGCAGTCACGTCCTCGGAACGTGCTCCGATAAGGCCAGCTGCAAAGCCATCCTGAAGGCACACCCGGGCTACGGCGAGCGGATCGTCAACACCGAGACCGGCAGGGTGAGGAACTTCCCAGGACGACATCACAAAAACCGCGACAAAGACGGCAAGACGTCCAAGTAGTTGAGACCCTCTGACCTTTGCCGTTGAAGAGGTGACCTCATCGGATTGCCGGCGACGAAGACAACGCTGGCAGATAATCCCACAACGAAACTGAAGAGCCCATCACTACGGGGGCTTTTCAGTTCCCGAGAAAGCGAAGTCGTCCGGGGATTCGGAGCTTTCTGGCCGTGCTCTATAAGAGACTATGGTGGCAGGAACTGGATGGTGGAGCCAGGCGGGATCGAACCGCCGACCTCTTGAATGCCATTCAAGCGCTCTCCCAACTGAGCTATGACCCCACGGCGCCGCCGGGCTTTGGCCGCCCCGGCGCAAGCGGCGGAAACGTAACGAGCCGCGTCCTAAAAAACAAGTGTAACTAGCCCCGAAGGGGCGGGCGTCTCAAGGTTCTTCCTCGCCCTCTTTGGGAGCGGGGCCGGTATCGAGATAGCCGGCCACATCCGAGCCTTCCTCCTCTTCCTCTTCGAGGAAGGTGTCCTCCTCCTCGCTCGGCGCCGGCTCTCCTTCCTCGAGATCCACATCGGCGATTGCCGCCTCGTCCTCTTCTACGGCTGCCACCTCCTCGAGGCTGACGATTTCGACGTCGGGAGTGGCATTGGGCTCTGGGACAGGTTCGCGGGCGCGCACGGCAGCACCTCCCGGCAGATCGCCTTTGGATGGCAGAAGGGTGGGCGCGATGAAACTCACGCCGCACTTCGGGCAGACGATTGGATTCTTGAGCATGTCGTAAAACCGCGCTCCGCATGATGGGCAGGTGCGCTTGGTTCCGAGTTCAGGCTTGACCACGGTTGATCCTTTTTCGAAACACGGCCGTTAATGTGATGATGGGCGGCCCCAATGGCACGAGCGAAATCCGTTGTCAAAACCTAAGGTGACAGGGGGGAAGAGGGGTGATAGAGGGCTCCCGCCTTAGCTGGAGGGCGGGTGGAGAAGAACGCCAAAGAGCCGCTGCAATCGCGTCGGGCGCACGGCCTCAGCGGCACGGTGAGGGTGCCCGGCGACAAGTCGATTTCGCACCGCGCTCTGATGCTCGGCGCGGTGGCGGTCGGCGAGACCCGCATCCGCGGCCTTCTCGAGGCTGAGGACGTTCTCAACACGGCGCTCGCCATGAATGCGCTGGGCGCAAGCGCCCAACGGTCGGCGGATGGGCTTTGGCGGGTCCAGGGGGTCGGCGTCTCGGGCCTGATGAGCCCTGAGGACCCGCTCGATTTCGGCAATTCCGGCACCGGTGCAAGGCTGGCGATGGGACTCATGGCCGCGACGCCGCTCACCGCCCGCCTCACCGGCGATGCCTCGCTCGTCAAACGCCCGATGGCGCGGGTGATGACGCCGCTCGAACGGATCGGCGCCCGGTTCGATAGCGCCGATGGCCGTCTGCCGCTCACCCTGCGGGGAGCGCGCGACCCGATCCCGATCACGTACGAGCTTCCCGTGCCCTCCGCACAGGTCAAGTCGGCGGTCCTTCTTGCCGGGCTCAACACCCCGGGCTGCACGACCGTAGTCGAGCCCATTCCAACCCGCGACCATACCGAGCGAATGCTCGAGGGCTTCGGCGCGAAACTCACGGTCGAGGAGATGGGGAGCGGCCGACGGATCAGGATCGAAGGCCAGCATGAGCTCGTAGCGCGGGAGATCGAGGTTCCGGGCGATCCGAGCTCGGCGGCGTTCCTGATCGTGGCGGCGCTCGTCACCGAAGACTCGAGCCTCACGATCGAAAACGTGCTCCTCAACCCCACTCGCACCGGACTCGTCCTCACGCTTTGCGAGATGGGAGCCGATATCGAGATCAAGGACAGGAGGCAGGCGGGGGGCGAGGAGGTCGGCGACATCGCGGTCCGGTCCTCGAAGCTCCGGGGCATCCGGGTGCCTCCCGAGCGCGCGCCCTCGATGATCGATGAGTATCCCGTGCTCGCCGTGGCCGCAGCCTTCGCGGAAGGGGCCACCCGAATGGAGGGCTTGTCGGAGCTTCGGGTCAAGGAAAGCGATCGCTTGGCCGCGGTTCAGGCGGCGCTCACCGCCAACGGCGTCATGTCGCATTCCGGGCGCGATTGGCTGGAGGTGATAGGCGGCGGCGCGCCGGGCGGGGGGAGGGTGGAAACCCACATGGACCACCGGATCGCCATGGCGTTCCTGGTGATGGGGATGGCCTCGCGAATTTTCACCGTTGTCGACGACAGCCGCATGATCGCGACGAGCTTCCCAGGCTTCCTCGACACGATGAATCGGCTCGGAGCGCGACTGGCGCCGCCGGACCAGCCATGATCATCGCCGTTGATGGTCCTGCCGCGGCAGGCAAGGGCACGATCGCTCGCGCCCTTGCGGAACGTTTCGGCTTCCACTTTCTCGATACCGGCCTCCTCTATCGGATGGTAGGTCACGCCATGCTCGAAGCGGGACTCGACCCGGCCGATCCGGAGGCGGCGATTCGGGCGGCGGAGGGGCTCGATCCAAACCGCTATGCCATGACCGATCTTCGCGCTCAGGCGGTTGCCGATGCAGCCTCGCTCGTTGCCGTCATTCCCGAGGTGCGCCGGGCGCTCCTCGGCTTCCAGCGGGATTTTGCGAGAAAGCCGCCCGGCGCGGTTCTCGACGGCCGCGACATCGGCACGGTCGTCTGTCCGGAGGCCACCGTGAAGATCTTCGTGACCGCCACTCCCGAAGTCCGTGCCGAGCGCCGGGCCCGCGAGTTGGCCGAAGCGGGAGTACCGGTCGACTTTCCCTCAGTGCTTGCCGAGATCCGCACCCGCGACGAGCGCGACAAGAAACGGCTGACCGCGCCGCTCGTCCCTGCGCGCGACGCCTATATCCTCGATACGTCGGACATGGACGTCAAAGAGGCGGTCGAAAAGGCCGCCGCGGCCGTCGAAGCGCGGCGGGTCCGATGAGCCGCTTCGGAACGGCCACGATATGCCGATCAGGGCAATGCCGCCACATCCACCGATGCCTGATAGGCGCTGGAGGTCGCGAGCATGATTGCGGTTCCGCCAGACAAGAGAGTCGAGCCGATGAGGGTAACGAGGATGATCACGAAAAAGGCGGTGCTCGATTGAGGTTCGCGTTTCGTGACGTTGGCTTCGGTGTGCATTACGTTCCCGCCGCATCTGTTTCAAATCGTCCAATGGTGCAATGCGGCTTTCCGGAATATGTTTCAGGCGTGGAGTCACGAAATTTCGCGAAACATAACGGCGATCACTCTATCAAGGGGCAGGGAACCAGATGGCACGGATGCACTTCCGAAGTCTCGCAGGCTGTGGGGCTCTCGCAGCGGTTTTCCTTGCGAGCGTATCCGCCTACGCAGCATCGCCCAATCTTCAGTGCACGGTCATCAGCTCGGGCGACGTCATCCTGATGCGGGCGCGCTTCGAAACGCCGAAGAACAAGTTGAGGCTGTTCGGGGCGGAGCTCCAGGCCAAGCGATCGTTCGGCGCGGGGAGGCGAATGTCGGTCCACGTGGCCGGCCTCGAAATCGGACGGTTCAAGATGAAGCCGATCGTGGGCGGCGACGTTGCAGGCGAGCTCGCGCTCAATGACGCGCCGATTCCGGGCGATCACACCAAGGATTTCCCGCCGGAGTTTCCTCCCGTGCACAAAGGCACCAAGGTGGACATTCGCTCCGATGGCCGAAAAGTGCTCGGCTGCGCGCTCGAATAGCCGGCGCGTCAGGCACTTCCTCTCGGCCGCGTAAGGAACTTCAAAGAACGAACCGCATTACAAGAACGCTTCGGCAATATTGGCTGATGCTCGGCAAGACAGTCGAGCGCTCCTGCCGCTAGCCGCCCGAACTTGCGCGGCGTCCAGGCTCCGCTCCGGTCGGCGATCTGGAAAGGACTTCAAATGGCGATCGCGTCAGAACGCGCGCCGCGGTCGGCGCTACGCCCGAGGCTTGTCCGGGAGCCAGTCGCCGAGACCGATACATCCCGTCCGGAGAGCCCGACCGCGGCGGCGGCGTTCGCTTCCCGTTTCGTGGTGCTTCAGGCGGTGGCCGCGGCGGGCGTCATCGGCTTGTGGCTCACCGGCATCGCCGGCAAGCCATTCAGCGGCGCCAACGCCATATTGTGCTGGATAATCCTTGGAATCGGCATACTGGGCCTTCTCTGCGTGTTCCTGCAGCGCTGGCGCGACGTGAAATGGATCGCCACGCACGTCGTTCGCCTGGGTCTCCTCGGTACGGTCGTGGGCCTCATTGTCGCCTTTTCGGCCGCCAAGTCCGGCGCCAACGCCGATCCGAACGAGATCCGCACCATGATCGCCGCCGTCGTCGATGGAATGTACGTCTCGCTCTATGCGACGCTGCTCGGCATCTCCGTCAATCTCTGGCTCAAGATCAATATGCGGCTCCTGGGCAATATCGATGGATGAGGAGACGCTCACTGTTTGGCTCGATACCGCGCTTTTGATGCTCGGCGGATTCGTGCTGATGACGGTGCTGATGATGACGGTGATGAACCCGCCCGCCAAATCGAGCGAAACCGAGGGCGTGCAGTCGCCCGGCAACATGATCGTCGAGATCCAGTGGCCCGACAAGCTCGACGCCGATGTCGATCTGTGGGTCAAAGCGCCGGGCGATGCGCCGGTCGGCTACTCGAACAAGAGCGGGCACGTGTTCAATCTCCTGCGCGATGACCTCGGCAAGGCGCAGGACTTGACCGACAACAATTACGAGGTCGCCTATTCGCGCGGCTTGCCGCCCGGCGAATACGTCGTCAACGTCCACATGTATCGCGGCATTTCGGTGAGCTATCCGGTACCGGTCAAGGTCGCGGTGACTGTGAAGCGTACCCCCAACGAGGTGTCGGTCCCGATCACCACGATGATTAAACTCCGCAAGCAGAACCAGGAGATCACGGCCCTGAGGTTCAGGATCGATCCCGCAGGCGAAGTCGTCGCCGGAAGCGTCAACAGTCTCTACAAGCCTCTAAGGGTGGCTGCCGCACAATGATCACCGCTGGCGCCATATTCGCGGCCATACTCGGCGCGTTCATATTCGCCGTTCTGCCGCAAGCCGGGATCGCCCGCCGGGCCGTCTCGGTCGGGGTGTTCCTCTCGCTCATCGCGATGGTGTATGGCGGCGCAATCGAGCTCCTCGGCCGTCCGAAGCCGCTCACCCTCGAGTGGCGGAGCCCGAGCAACGTCCAGGTTTTGAGCGCCGCGCCCGTCGAGAACAAGGCGATCTATGTTTGGCTGTCGCTGCCCGGCTCCTCGGAGCCTCGCGCGTACACTCTGCCCTGGAGCCAGAAATCGGCCCAGGAGCTTCAGGACGCGATGAGCAAGGCCGAGGCCGAGGGCACCGAAGTCAAGATGGCGATGCTGACCGAAGGCTCCCGCGAGGAAGGCGAGCCCATGTTTTACGCAGCGCCGCAGCCGCCGATGCCCGAGAAGGACTACCGCTCGAGCCCCGTTGCGAACGTTTACGAGCAGCCCTGAACTGACCGTGGATGGCGCTTGCCCGCGGCGGGGCCTTCCTCTATAGACGCTTCACTCCAGGCCGCCTGTCGCGCTTCGCGCGGAGGCGCGGATCACCGGGGTGCCCCGTCTCTCATAGAGGACGGCGCGCCCCTCATTGTTTCGGGAATCGTGGTTGCGCTGTGCCTGGGTGCCGGCCCTGAGCCCCCGAGACTATCGCGGAGAGCCCGCACGCGCTCCGATTAGAAGGACACGGAGCCTTTTCGGGACGTCCTGCGGCGATTACCGCGGGCCAGCCACGATTTCGAAGGATCACGCCGAACTCTCATGCCGAAAGCTCAAGACTCCCTTAATCCCACCCGCGCCGATTTCGAGGCGCTGCTTGCCGAATCCTTCGGCTCCATCTCGGTCGCCGAGGGTCAGGTCGTCAAAGGCCATGTCGTCGCAATCGAGAACGACAACGTGATCGTGGACGTCGGGCTGAAGACGGAGGGGCGGGTGCCCCTCAAGGAGTTCTCGCAGCCCGGCCGCGATGTCGCGATCAAGCCCGGCGATGAGGTCGAAGTCTATCTCGAGCGCATCGAGAATGCGCTGGGCGAGGCGGTGCTTTCGCGCGACAAGGCGAGGCGTGAGGAAGCCTGGACGAGACTCGAGCAATCGTTCGCCAAGAACGAGCGCGTCGACGGGGTGATATTCGGCCGGGTCAAGGGCGGATTCACGGTGGATTTGGGCGGCGCGGTCGCTTTCCTTCCAGGCAGTCAGGTGGACATCCGGCCGATCCGGGACGTCGGCACACTCATGAACGTCACCCAGCCCTTTCAGATCCTGAAGATGGACCGCCGGCGCGGCAACATCGTCGTCTCCCGCCGGGCGATCATGGAAGAGACCCGCGCCGAGCAGCGCTCCGAACTCGTGCAGAACCTCTCCGAAGGCCAGGTCCTGGACGGCGTCGTCAAGAATATCACCGACTACGGCGCTTTCGTGGACCTCGGCGGCATCGACGGCCTCCTCCATGTCACCGACATCGCGTGGAAGCGCGTCAACCATCCCTCCGACGTCCTGTCGGTCGGCCAGACGGTCAAGGTGCAGATCATAAGGATCAATCCCGAGACGCAGCGCATCTCCCTCGGTATGAAGCAGCTCGACAAGGATCCTTGGGACGGCGTCGCCGCCAAATATCCGATCGGCGCCAATGTCCGCGGCCGGGTGACGAACATCACCGACTACGGCGCGTTCGTCGAGCTGGAAGACGGAATAGAGGGTCTCGTCCACGTCTCCGAGATGAGCTGGACGAAGAAGAACGTCCACCCAGGCAAGATTCTCTCGACCTCGGAAGAAATCACCGTCCAGGTGCTCGAAGTCGACTCCTCGAAGCGGCGTATCTCACTCGGCTTGAAGCAGACCCAGGCCAATCCCTGGGAGAGCTTCTCCGACCGCCATCCGGTGGGCTCCATCGTCGAGGGCGAGGTCAAGAACATCACCGAGTTCGGCCTCTTCATCGGGCTCGATGGCGACGTCGACGGCATGGTCCACCTCTCCGATCTCGATTGGAAGAAGCAGGGCGAGGACGCGATCAAGGAGTACAAGAAGGGCGATCACGTCAGGGCCCAAGTGCTCGATGTGGACGTCGAGAAGGAGCGCATCTCGCTCGGCATCAAGCAGGTCGCAGGCGATCCGATGCAGCAGCTCGCCGGTATCCGCAAGGGCGATACCGTGACCTGCGAAGTGACGAGCGTCCAGGAAAGCGGTATCGAGGTGAAGATCGCCGGTTCCGACATGACCACCTTCATCAAGCGGGCGGATCTTGCCCGTGACCGGTCCGAGCAGCGTCCGGAGCGCTTCGCAGTCGGCGAGAAGGTCGATGGACGAGTCATCCAATTCGATCCCAAGTCCCGCAAGATTCAGGTTTCGATCAAGGCGCTCGAGATCGCGGAGGAGAAGGCCGCGGTGGCCCAATATGGCTCCTCCGATTCCGGCGCTTCTTTGGGCGACATCCTGGGCGCCGCCTTGAACAAGGCCAAAAAGGAAGCCGAGGCCAAGGAATAGCCGGGAAACCATGATCTCGGAAGCGGAAGTTATCGTCGAGCGGCGCCGGTTGCGGCGCCGCTTGGTGTTCTGGCGGGTGGCAGCGGTCGTCCTTCTGATCGCGGCGCTTCTCGGACTCGCCGGCAGCATGGGCGGCCTTTCGCGATTGGAGAAGCAGAAGGACCACATCGCCCGGATCGAGATCGAGGGCCTGATCACCGGCGATCAACCGACGCTCGACCTCCTGAAGGACATTGCCGAGGCCAAGTCCGTGAAAGGTCTCATCATCCGGATCGACAGCCCCGGCGGCACCACGGCAGGCTCGGAAGCGCTCTTTGACGCCATTCGCGACGTCGCCAAGAACAAGCCGGTGGCGGCGGTGATGGAGACCGTTGCGGCCTCCGGAGGCTACATCACCGCGCTCGCCGCCGATCACATCGTTGCGCGCGGCAACACCATCACCGGCTCGATCGGCGTCATCTTCCAGTGGGCCGAGTTCTCTCAACTGCTCTCGACCCTCGGCATCAAGATGGAGGAGATCAAGTCGGGCGACCTCAAGGCCGAGCCGTCCCCGTTCAAGCCTCTGAGCGAAAAAGCTCGCGAGGTCTCGCAGGCGATGGTGCTGGATTCATTTGCGTGGTTCACGGGACTCGTCGCCGACCGGCGCAAGCTGCCCATCGACCGGGTGAAGGCACTCTCCGACGGGCGGGTCTATACCGGCCGGCAGGCCGTCGCGGAGAAGCTCATCGACGAGCTGGGCGGGGAGGACAAGGCGGTCGACTGGATCAAGCGCGAGAAGAATCTCGACAAGGGGATCGAAGTCATCGAGTGGACTCCAAAGTCGCGCTCCGAGTTGGGCGGGCTTGGCTTCCGGATTGCCGCGGGCCTGCTCGGCGCTCTCGGCCTTGACGATGTCGTTGAATCTGCGCGCGTTCAAAAACTTGACGGCCTCGTATCCGTTTGGCACCCTTCCTTCGACTAGCGGGCGCCGGTCGACCCTCCTTGCGGCGGAGGTGAGGCGGCGGGATCTTGGGGCCATGATCAAGTCCGAGCTCATTCAGAAGATTGCTGAGAAGAATCCCCATCTCTATCACCGCGACGTCGAGCACATCATCAACACGGTATTCGACCAGATCATCAAGGCCTTGCGCGACGGGGACCGGGTCGAGCTCCGAGGGTTCGGCGCGTTCTCGGTCAAATCGCGCGACCAGCGTATCGGCCGCAATCCGCGCACCGGCGACAGCGTGAAAGTCGAGGCCAAGCGGGTGCCCTTCTTCAAGACCGGCAAGGAGCTGCGCGAGCGGCTCAACCCCGCGCAGCCGTGACGTTCCGCCGTTTATTCAACTGGGCGGTCGGCCTTCCTGTCGCCGCCATCGTCATCGCTTTCTGCGTCGCCAATCGCGAGTGGATCGCCGTTTCGTTCGATCCAGTCCACCGCGACACCCCATGGGCGAGCATCGCTATGCCGCAATGGGTGCTCTTCTTTGCGGGGATCTTCTTTGGCTTGATCGTCGGTTGGATCTCGGCTTGGTTCAACCAAGGCAGGTGGCGGAAGGCCGCCCGAGAGCATCGGGCGCAAATCCGAAGGCAAGAAGCAGAGCTCGCCCGGCTCGAGCATCAGCGAGGAGCTCACCTGCCCGCTGGCACGACATGAAGGTCCTGTCCGCCGAGGCGCTCGCGCGAGCCGCGCCTTACCGCGACATCGTCGAGGCGCTCCGCCAGGCCTTCCGCGAAAGCTACACCACACCCGTACGGCACCACCACGAGCTCTCGGAAACTGCGATCTTGCTTCTGATGCCGGCTTGGTCGGATCGCTACAGCGGTTTGAAGACCGTGATGTTTAAGACCGACAACGCCGCCCGCGGGTTGCCAACGGTACAGGCCAACTATCTGCTCATGGACAACGATACCGGCGAGACGCTCGCGGTCATGGACGGCACGGAGCTCACCCGGCGGCGGACGGCCGCCGCCTCGGCGCTTGCCGCCGATTACCTCGCCCGGCGCGACTCGAAGACGCTCGCCGTCATTGGAGCCGGCGCACTTGCCCCGCATTTCATCCGCGCGCATCGAGCCGTGCGGCCGATTCGCAAGATCCTGCTCTATAGCCGGACACGCAGCAAGGCTGAGGCCGTCGCGGGGGCGCTCGATGAGTTCGAGGCCAAGGTGTTGGACGATCCGGAGCAGGCCGTCCGGCAGGCCGACATCGTCAGCTGTATCACGACGTCGACCGTGCCCATTGTGAGGGGCGCCTGGCTTAAACCTGGCATTCATGTCGACCTCGCCGGCGCCTTCAAGCCGTCGATGCGTGAAACGGACGGCGAGACGGTGGCGCGGGCGCGCGTCTACGTCGACACCCGCGAGGGGGCCCTCGCTGAAGCTGGGGATCTCCTGCAGGCGCGCGAGGAAGGCAAGTTCCGGATGGAAGATATCGCGGGCGACCTCGCCGACTTGTGCCGGGGCGCAGCGACGGCGCGCACCTCGCCGAACGAAGTGACGCTCTTCAAATCCTGCGGCACGGCGATC
>JBJMRA010000016.1:0-7272 GCA_045802365.1 Hyphomicrobiales bacterium
AGTCAGCAGGTCCAGCGCATCATGCCGCCGCGATCGGCGTCGACGGGGGCCGGTATGCCGCCGGGAGACGCAATCTTCGTGGACGTCGCTGGAACCGTGACCTTTCGCGGCAGGCCGGCGACGGTGCCGGACATCGCCGCGCAGCTCAAAGCGGATGCCCGTCGGCCGGGAGAGCCGGCGTCGAAGGTCGAGATTGTCGCCGACCGCAGCCTTAGCGCGGTGCGGCTTGTCGATCTTCTCGCCGAGTTGCGGCAGCTCGACATCGGCACCATCTCGTTGATCACGGTCAAGGATCAACCGTCTTGAACAGCTCGGGCGTGGTCTGGGTTTTGGCGCTCGCGATATCGGTCGCGGCGCACTGGGGCTTGCTTGCGAGCATTACCGGAGCTGCCGTCGCGCCCGCGCCATTGCCTCCGACCGAGCTGGTGATTGAGGATCAGCCGGCGCTCGCTCCCACCCTCAATGCGCCGATTATGCAGGATCCTGACGCGCTCAATGCCCCAGTGGCTTCGCCGACGGCGGTTGAGGCCGTCGCGGGAAGCGGCGCTCTCAGCCAAGCGCCGGAATCCGTGATCGCTGCCGTCGCCCCCAGTGGTCCCGAGGCGCGCGTTGTCGCGCACCCTCTGACGACAGCGACAGAGGCCAAAGAGGGTTCCCCAGCGCCCGAACCGCGCGTCGCGGGCGAAAGCGATGCGCCCCGCGCGTCCCCCCTCCGTAGCGAAGCGATCGACGAAATTAGGCAGGCCCAAATTGCACGATCGACCAGGCCAGCCGAGCTTGCCCCGTCCACGCCCGATATGGCCCGGGATCGGTTCCCGTCCCCAAGCATAGCCGGTGCGCCCGAGCCGGAGGTCGCCGGATCGGCGGAGGCAAGCAGGACCGCAGAGTGGTCTCAGGCGGACTCGGCCGAGCCCGCGCCTGCCCCCCCGGTCTCGGAGGCGCGGCCGGAAGTCTCCATCCTGGCGGCTCAAGACGCCGACGTTCCCCGCGCCCGAGCGGACGAGCAGCACCCTCCCATCGCGCCAAATCTCAGCTCCGAGACGGCGCGCGCGGCTGAGGATACGGAAGCCGTGCGCCCCCGAACGGAGGAGCAGTCGGCTCGCATTGCGCCAAAGCCCGACTCAAAAACGGCACGCCAGGCTGAGGATGGCGGGCCTGCGCAGGCGGTCTCGTCGTCGGCAGCCGGTCCGGCAGCGGAGGCAACCCAAACAGCACGCCGAGAGGACGCGCGCAGGCTAGGGCCAACCGCTCAAGCCGGGGACAAGATCATACCAGGAGTGGAAGGGGGCGGGCAGGTGAGGAGAAGCGAATCGCACGAAACCGCAGCCTCCTCCGCCGCGGGCCCAGCAGAACCCATCGCGCCGGTTGCGGGACGGCCAAGTACGCCTCAACAACGCGCCCAACACGAAATAGCGATTCCGGCTGCGCCTGTCGCGCAGAGCTCGATTGCGGAAGAGCGCGTCGCGCTGGCTCCGCCTCAACCTCCCTTAGTCATCGAGGCAGAAAAGCCCGAGCCGGAAACGCCGGCTCTCGAAATGGCGAGCTACATCCGCGAGTATGAGGGAGGGCCCTGCTTCTTCGCTCTTCCCGTTGCTCTGGACGAGAGCAAGCCCGAGATCGAAGGGTTCGCGACGAACGCCGATGTCGTTCGCTCTTTCGGCCGATCGTTTCGCGATAGGTTTCATATCGAGCCCAAGCTCGACGTGCGCGAGGTCACGGACATCCAATGTCACGCGATAACGTTTATCCAACGGGTTCTGAGGTCCCAGACGCCTGAGATCACCGTATCGCTCGACAGAGACACCATTCCCGGCGGCGCGTCGCTCAACGGCACCGTCGAGGGGGTGAGGCAGGGTTTCATCATTCTGCTGTTCGTCGACGATGAAGGAAAGGTCCACGATGTCTCCGAGTATCTGCACCGCACGGATCGGGGCTACGCGTTTTCGGCTCCCGTCACCCCGACAGGGGAAGGAGCGATGCGCGATCAGCTGATCGTGGCCATCGCCGCCGACCGCAAGCTCGGCTTCGTACGCACCGAGGTTCCGATCCCCGACAGCGCATACTTCTCCTCGATCCTGAAGCAGGTCGTGGCTTCGGGCGCCGACGTCTCGATCGGGCTCAGCGCATTCCGCGTGTCGCCCCTCAATCTCAAGTGAGCGGCGGTGGCGAGCAGATCAGGCAGTGCAGACCTTCCCCTCCACGGCGGCCGTGTACCGCCTTGGCTCGGGGAACGCATGACAAGGCTCGGCGCGGTGATCGTTCAAGCGATCGTCCACCATTTCGGGCGGGAAGAGCTGCTCCGCCGCCTTGCTCATCCCTTCTGGTTCCAGTCATTCGGCGCCGTCATGGGCATGGACTGGCACTCATCGGGCATCACCACGAGCGTGGTCGGAGCGCTCAAACGCGGTCTCACGCCGCTCGAAACCGAGCTCGGCCTACATGTGTGCGGCGGCCGCGGCAAGCACTCCCGCCAGACTCCGCACGAACTCGTTTCGGTCGGCGACCGGGTCGGCATTGATGGCCATGCGCTCGCCCGCGTCAGCCGGCTCGTCGCCAAGGTCGACAGCGCGGCCGTTCAGGACGGATATCAGCTCTATCTTCATGCTTTCGTCGTTACCGACGACGGCCAATGGGTGGTCGTTCAGCAGGGCATGAACGGGGATCTCAAACAGGCGCGCCGTTATCACTGGCTCTCGGAAGGGCTCGCGAACTTCGTCGATGAGCCGCACAGCGCGATCGAGGGAACAAACGAGGGCGAGATCGTCAATTTGACCGACCGCCGGGCATCGGCCTCGCGGCAGGCCCAGCTCGATCTCCTCTCCTCGCTCGGCCCGGACCGGATCGTGCGCGAGCTGGTGCTCGCCGATTCGCAGGCTCGAGGAGGCCAGCTCTCGCTGCCGCATCTCGTGATGCCGGCTCATCACGACGTGCGCGCGAGTGATGTCGTCCCGCGACGCCTTCACGCGACGCTCGCCGTTGCCGCCGACCGCGGGCCGGCCGACTTTGCGGATCTGCTCCTCACGCCCGGCGTCGGTGAGAAGACCGTGAGAGCGCTCGCAATGGTGGCCGAGGTGATTCATGGTGCGCCATGCCGCTTCACGGATCCCGCTCGCTTTTCCTTCGCTCATGGCGGCAAGGACGGGCACCCCTTCCCCGTGCCCCTCAAGGTCTATGACGAGACTATTCGGGTGCTCAAATCGGCGGTACGCAAGGCTAAGCTCGGGCGTGAGGAGGAGCTTGCAGCCGTGAAGCGCCTCGATGATCAAGCCAGGCAAGTGGAAAGGCATGCCTCAGGACCGATGATCGAACAGATCATCGCGGAGGAGCGGCATCAGTCGCACGCGCTCGGCGGCTACACCGTGTTCGGCCCCGCCGAGCCGCCGTTTGCAAAGCGGCGCACTCGAGCGTGAATCCGGTCAGGACAGAAGCTGAAGCAGCCGTTGGGCGTCGGCGGGAGCAGCACTCTTCACGTCGTTGTCGAAGAAGCACCAGATGTCCTTGCCCTGCCGCCGCCACTTGCGGATGGACGAGGCCCAGCTGGCGAGTGCCTCGTCGGAGTAGTTACCGTGGTAACGGCCGGTCGGTCCATGTCCGCGGATATAGATCCAGCTCGCGGTGCGTTCCCATGGGGCCGGCGCGGCCGCATGATCCGACAGGCACAACGCCGCATTATGTTGGCTCAGGAGGTCGAATATGGCCGATGCGTACCAGCTCGGGTGGCGGAACTCGAAAGTATACCGTCGTGAAGGATTGACCATCGTCAGAAACGAGGCGAGGCGTTCGCGGTCTACCGCCATCTGCGGCGGCAGCTGAAACAGTATCGGTCCCGCCTTCTCCTTCAGAATGGCGACCCGCGTCTCCAGAAGTGCCAGCGAGTTGTCGCTGCGCTCGGAAAGCCGCTTCCAATGGGTGATGAACTTCGAGGCTTTCCACGCGAATCGGAAGTCGTCGGGCGTCTGATCGTACCAGCCCTGCACCGCCTCGATGGTCGGCGTGCGATAGAAGGGAGCGTTAAGCTCGGCCGAGTTGAACTGGGACGCGTAGTATCGGAGCGCGTCCTTCTTGCGAATGCTCGGCGGAAAGAAGGGGCCCCACCACGACACGTAGTGCCATCCCGAGGTGCCGATCCGGAGATCTCCGCGTTTCATGCGATAGTGTGGCGGAGATGGACGGCGAAGGCCTGCGCGGCGGGCTCGAACTCGCGATTGCGGTAATAGATGACGAGCTGAGCCGCCGGGAGCGACGGAAGCGGAATCTCGGAACCGATCGCGCGGAGGCCCTCGGTTACTTCCGCCTTGGCCATGACCGAGATGCCCAGCCCGGCAATCACAGAGGCTCTGACGCCCGCCATCGTGCTGCTCGTGCAGGTCTGGCTCCATTTCAGGTCGGCCGCGGCAAGCGCCTGAAGCGCAAAGCGCCGGTAGAAGCAGGGGTCGGGAAGCGACACGAAGGGAAGCGGCGCGCGAGAGAGAACCGGCACGCTGCTCGATCCGACCCAGACGAGCGGCTCGGACCAGAGGACGATCCCGTTCTCGCCTGCGGGCTCCGCCGCCACCACGGCGAGATCGAGCCGCCCGTGGTAGAGCTCGGAGAGGACCGCATAACTCAGCGCGACCCGGATCTGCGGACTGGCCTGCGGAAAGACTCGCGAAAAGCACCTGAGGATCGACGGAAGCCGCGAATGGCCGAGCTCCTCGAGAATCCCGAGCCTCAGATGAGACTTGATGTCCGGTGCAACGATGCTCGCCACCGCTTCGTCATGAAGGATGAGGATGCGGTGCGCGTAGTCGAGAAGCCTCAGACCAGCGGGGGTGAGCGCGAGATCGCCTTTTCGGGAGCGCTCGAATACGCGGGCGCCGATCCGGTCCTCCAGGCGTTTGATTTGCAGGCTGACGGCGGGCTGCGTCCGGCCGAGCGCTCCCGCCGCCTGGGAGAAGCCACCGGCCTGCTGGACCGCGACGAAGCTCTGAAGGAGGTCGATGTCCAATGTAGGCATATAATGTTCCGAAATAACATCGCCCGCATGTAATAAATTTGTCAACGAAAAGAACGGGCCTTAGCCTTGACCGCATGGGCAGGGCCTCCGCCTTATCAAGACCGGATCTTTATGCGCTGCTCGCGCCGCCCTTGCTGGCGCTGCTCGTGCTCTTCGTGGCGCCCCTGCTCCTCATGTTCGTCTACAGCTTCTGGAGCGTCGACAACGATTACCAGCTCGTCCGGACAATGACGCTCGGCCAGTACCGGAAGATCGCCTCCGAGCCGATCTACCTCTCGACGCTGCTCGGCTCGGCGTGGATGGCGCTCCTCACCACGCTTGCCTGTCTCGTGCTGGCGATTCCGCTCGGTTACTTCATCGCGCGCTTCGTCGCCCCCAAATGGCGGGTCCTGCTCATCGTGGGCCTGATCATCCCGGGGTGGATCAGCGTCCTGATCCGAACCTATTCGATGAACCTCGTCCTCGGGGAATCGGGGCTCCTCAACGGCCTCCTGTTGTGGCTGGGCATCATTTCCGAGCCGCTCAGCATTCTGTTCACGAAGCTCGCCGTCGTGCTCGGGCTCGTCTACATCTACCTCCCCTACACGATGGTGCCGATCTACGCCTCGCTCGAGCGGCTCGATACCGCGCTCCTCGAAGCCGCCGAAAATCTCGGCGCCGGTCCGGCGCGGCGCTTTGTCCGCGTGACGCTGCCGCTCATCATGCCCGGCATCGTCGCTGGAATGATCATCACCTTTATTCCAGCGCTCGGCGAATACCTCGTGCCCAATCTCCTCGGCGGGCTCCAGGGCACCATGTACGGGAACCTCATCGCTACTGCCTTCCTGAGCTTCGATTGGCCGCTCGGGTCGGCGCTATCGGTCGTGCTGATGGCGGGGGTGCTCGTCCTCTTGTTGCTGTTCTCGCGGATCGCCAAAGCCGGCGAGGGGCTGCTCGCGACATGATGCCCGCGACCGGACTCTCGGGCGCACGCCTGCTTGGCCTGTTCGTAGTCGCGGTCTATCTCCTCACCTATCTGCCGATCGCGCTCGTCGTGCTCACGAGCTTCAACGATGCCGAGCTTACGAAGCTTCCCATCGAGCATTACAGTACGAGGTGGTACGCGAGCCTCTTCGAGAATACCAAGACGCTTGCGGCCTTGTGGACGAGCATCAAGCTCGGCCTCTCTTCGGCGATCGCGGCTACCATTCTCGGACTCTGTGCTGCGCTTGCCGCCGTCCGATACGAGTTTCCGGGAAAGAAAGCGTTCCTGGCGCTGATGACGCTGCCGATGCTAGCACCTGGGATAGTTCTCGGCGTATCGATGCTGCTCTTCGCGCGGCAGATCGGATTCCAGACCGGGTTTCGGGCCCTCCTCCTCGGCCACACGCTGCTTGCACTGCCCTACTGCACCTTCATCATCATCTCGAGCCTTGCCCGCTTCGACCGCAATCTCGAGGACGCCGCGCGCGGCCTCGGCGCAGGAGAAACGCAAGTGCTGGCGCGCGTCACCCTCCCCGCCATCATGCCGGGCATCATCGGCGCGCTTCTCTTCGGGTTCACGATCTCGATCGGCGAGTTCGTCGTAAGCTTCTTTTTGACCTCGGCGGGGACGACGACGCTGCCGATCCGCATCTACTCGATCGTGAGGGTGGGCATCACGCCCGAGATCAACGCGGTCTCGACGCTGATCCTCGCCGTCACCGCCGTGCTTACCTTAGCCGCGATTCAGCTGACCTGGTCGCGCACCAACATGAAACAGGGAGGATGACATGAATAGACGAATGCTCTTTGCGGCCGCCGCCTGCGCGCTCGCCATCTTCGCCGTCCCAGCGCTCGCCCAAGACAAGATCGGCGGCGAGATCAACATCCTGAGCTGGGGCAACTACATCGACTTCGCCCTCAAGCCGTTCGAGGAGAAGTACGGCGTCAAGGTGAACATCGACTATTACGGCGATGAGCAGGAGGCGATGAACAAGATCCGCGCGGCCGGCCTCGGCACGCACGACATCGTGTTCCTCGGCGCCGGCTTCGAGGACGTGGCGATGAAGCAGAAGCTCATCACGCCGCTCGATATTTCGAAGGTCGCGAGCTACGGCGACCTCTTCAAGGTGCTGCAGAAGAAAAAGCCCGACGGCAATGTCTACTGCGCGACCTATTCGTTCGGCCTCAATGCGCTTATCGCCTACGATCCGGCGAAGACGGGCGGCGGTGAGATCAAATCGTGGAAGGACGTGTTCTCGGGCAAGTACGCGGGACGGATCGGCAAGATCGACAAGTCCAACGAACAGGTATGG
>JBJMRA010000170.1:0-7834 GCA_045802365.1 Hyphomicrobiales bacterium
GCGATTTCGGCTTCGAATGCGCAGGAGCTCAAGCGGTCGGGTGCCAGACACGGGCGACTCGCGATCTCGCCTATCTCGTCCCGGAGCGCGGTCAGGATGCGTTGCGCATCGAGATGCCCGAGACAGCCGAGCCGTATGCATGCCCCGAGCAGGCTGACAGCGAAGGCATGCGCCGAGAGAGCGATCGTCGCCTGTTCATCGTGGCCGGCATTTGCCCATACGAAGCCCTGAACAACTGGCAGGTGCCCATGAGCGCGCCCCTTTTTCACGCGCGAGCGATACGATCGCGCCTGATCCTGTCCCAACCGTTCGAAAACGGAAAGCATCGCATCGCCCAGCCGCCGGGAAGCCGATCGGAGCTCCGCGATCGAGCTCTGGATTTCGACCAGCGCATCGATCCGTTCGATTTCGTCCAAATCGCCCGCGGCGCGATGCGCGGCGATGATTGCGGGCAGATCGAAACCCGCCCAGCGTGCATGGAGCTGGCCCGATATGAATGCGCGCGCGTCCGCCGGTCCGGTCAGGCAGCCGTCGGCGACAAGGGATTCGATTCCCCATGAGAACGAGGTCGCTCCCGACGGGAAAAAGCTGTCCCCGTGCTGGAGCATCGCCATCGCCGCGACGATCTCATCCATCGGCGACGATCGCCGCCCGGCCGGAGGTGAGGAACGGCGCGAGCCGGTCGCGATAATCCTCTTCGGGACCCTCGAGGGCGACTTCGACGAGGCCGGGCTCGAAGCGGACTCGCCAATGTAGATTGCCTATGAAGTAGCCGAGAGCCAAGGCCGCATCGGCATCCTTGGGCGCCACTCTCATCCATTGCTGCTCGCTCGTCCTGACGACGATGGCGCGCTCGGCATCGAGCGAGATGATGGCTCCGTCGAGAAGCCGGCCGCTGGCGTCAAGCGCGATCGCAACATCCGTACCTCTGTCGGTTCGGCCTCTGAGCCGCCGGCGTGAGCAGTCCTGGGGTGCGATGGTCAGATATTCGAGACGGCCATAGTGCGCTAGCCGATGCAGCGGTTCGGCAAATCGCTCCTCGCTCGCTCTCCCGATGATCTCTGTTACCGTGATCAATGCGCTCGTCCCGACGTTACAATCCTCACCATAACAAGGGACGTTTCAATTGTCACAAGCTCGCTCATGAAGATGTAATCTGGGAACTCTGGCTTCCTGTTGATCTTCGGAGGATTTTATCTCAAAGTGAAGATCGTCAGTAGGGTGAGGAGATTGCGTGGCCAACGCCCGAAACAGTCACGAGCCATGGCGCGTCGGAGTTCTCTTCTCGCGCACCGGGGTGACGGCGGTCATCGAAGAGACGCAGCTCAATGGAACGATGCTTGCGATCGAGGAGATCAACGCCGCGGGCGGCGTGAACGGACGCGAGCTCGCGCCTGTCGCCTATGATCCGGCCTCCGATTGCGCCAAGTTTGCGAGACTGGCCGACAAGCTCCTGACCGAGGACGGCGTCAGCACGATCTTCGGCTGCTACACATCGAGCAGCCGCAAGGCGGTGCTCCCGATCGTCGAGCGCCGCAACGGCCTTCTCTGGTATCCGACGCTCTACGAGGGCTTCGAATACTCACCCAACATCATCTACACCGGCGCCGCGCCCAATCAGAATAGCGTAGAGCTCCTGGACTTCCTCCTCGAGTCCTATGGATCACGGTTCTATCTCATCGGCTCCGACTACATCTACCCGCGCGAGTCGAACCGGATCATGCGTGAGCTGTTGCGGCAGCGGCGCGGCGAGGTGGTGGGCGAGCACTATCTCGATTTGGGCGCCAGGCCGTCCGAGTTCCGGCTCCTCATGCGAGATGTCCGCAACACGCGCCCGGACGTGATTTTTTCGACGGTGGTCGGACAGGCCACCGCCTATCTCTATCAGGCCTACAACGACGCGGGTTTCGATCCCCGCGTGATGCCGATAGCGAGCCTCACCACATCGGAGGCCGAGATCAAGCTGATGGGCGCAGACGTGGCCCTCGGCCACATCACCGCCGCGCCTTATTTCGAGAGCGTCCAGACCGCTGACAACGCCGCCTTCCTCGACCGCTACAAGAAGCGTTTCGGCAGCGACGAGCCCACCAACCTCTGCGTCGAGGCCGCATATTTCCAGGTGCATGTCTTTGCGAAGGCGCTCTCCGAAGTGAACTCGATGGACCCGGACGTCATGCGCCCCGTCGTGCTCGGCAGCGAGTTCGACGCGCCGCAAGGGCGTGTCGTGATCGATTCGGAGAGCAATCACACCAATCTGTGGACCCGCCTCGGGCGTGCCAACGAATGGGGCCAGTTCGACATAATTCGAGAGTCCATGCAGTCGGTGAAACCAGACCCCTATCTCGTGACGCATTGAAGCAAACTGCCGATGGCCGCTCAGAGCCCATCACCGGAACTGCCGCACGATCGACCGAACGAGCCGGGATTGGCATTCGACTTCCGGCAGCTTCGCATCGCGGTAGTTCACCCACCGGACCGCGATGGCCAAACCCTGATCCGGCAGCTTCAGCGCCTGCGATGCGAGACCGTGCCGGTGTGGCCGGCGCCTACAAAAGTCGACTCTGCAGATATCGCATTCTGTCTCCTGCAAGCCGACACGTATCCGCTCTGCAGCGAGCTGATGCAGGCGCGCAACACGGGGCTCGTCGCGATCGTCGATCCCTCGCTTCCTCAGGTGCTGCAGATGGTGGCGGCGCTCGGACCGCACGTCGCCATGACGAAGCCGTTCGAGCCGGTCGCGATATTGACAAATGTCATCGTTGCCTCTACGAACTCCCGCTATCAAAAGCGATTGTCCAACAAGATCGCGAAGCTGGAGGAGACGCTTAGGTCGATACGGATGGTGGAGCGCGCGAAGGTCGTACTGATGAAAGCGCGCAACATCGAAGAGCCCGAAGCCTACGCCTATCTCCGTGATCAGGCGATGCGGAAGAGAACTTCGGTCGGCAGTATCGCTTCCGTCATCGTGGAGTCCGGCAACATCCTGCTCGGGAGCAGGGACGAGTTTTGAGTGATGTGCCTGACGCCCTCCAACGTTGCAGGGCGTAAACAAGCGGCAGTGGCGCCGCTAAAATGGTGGGCAAGGTAGCCCCACGTAGTCTCCGCGAGGATGACACGTGGGGTTTTGCGTTTTTGGGCTTTCGAAACACGACAGGGAGGATTTGAAACGATGTCCAGGAAGATGAAACGGCGGACTTTTCTCAAGGGATCGAGCGCATTCGGCGCCTTGGTGTTCGGCACGACCGCTCCTTATTATTTTCAGCGCAACATCGCCAAAGCGCAGGAAACGGGAGAGATCAAGGTCGGAATCCTGCACTCGCTGAGCGGCACGATCGCGATCATCGAAACGTCGCTCCACAATGCGGAGCTGCTTGCCATCGAGGAGATCAACGCCAAGGGCGGCGTGCTCGGCAAGAAAATCGTTCCGGTGGTCGAGGATCCGCAATCGCTGGTCCAGGTCTTTGCCGAGAAAGCGAAGAAGCTTCTTCTCGAAGACAAGGTCGCGGCGGTGCTCGGCTGCTACACCTCGGCCAGCCGGCAGTCGGTGCTCCCGGTGTTCGAAGAGTACAACGGCCTCCTGCTCTATCCGACCCTCTACGAGGCGCAGGAGTGCAGCAAGAACTGCTTCTATACGGGCGCCGTTCCGAACCAGCAGCTCGATGACTTCGTGCCGTGGATCATCAACACCCTCGGGCGCAAGAAATTCTATATGATCGGCTCGAACTACATCTATCCGAAGGAGACCAACCGCGAGGTCAAGGCGCTCCTCCAGAAGCACGGCGGCGAGAATGTCGGCGAGGAATACGCCCCGCTCGGCCACACCGAGTTCTCGACCGTCATCAACAACATCGCCGGCAGCGGAGCCGAAGTGGTGTTTTCCGATCTCGTCGGCGACTCGATCGTCGCGTTCTACAAGCAGTTCAAGCAGTTCGGCCTGACCGCCGAGGAGCTGCCGATCTGCACGCCGATCACGACCGAGCAGGAAACGGCCGCCATGGGCCCCGAGAACGCCGTCGGGCACTACACCTCGTTCAACTACTTCCAGAGCGTCGACACCCCCGAGAACAAGTCCTTCGTCGAGCGCTACAAGGCCAAATACGGCAAGGATCAGGTCACGAACGCGGTCATGGAGGCGGCCTACTTCCAGACCTACCTGCTCGCGCAGGCGATCGAGAAGGTCAAATCCACCGAGACCGACGCGCTGATCTTCGACGGGCTCCCGGGACAGGAGTTCAAAGCGCCGCAAGGTCCGGTCAAGATCGACGAGAAGAACCATCACACGTGGCTCTGGGCGCGGATCGCAAAGGCGCGTGACGACGGCCAGTTCGACATCGTATGGACGTCCAAGGATCGCATCCGCCCCGATCCGTGGGTCGACTATCTCTATCCGAACAAGGACTGCGACTTCACGAATCCGAAGGTCCTCGAGCGCGTGAAGAAACCGTGGTCGGAAGAGAAGAACCGCTCTGGGACGATGGACCTTTAGGGCAGCAGCGAGCGGCGCGGCGCGCCGCTCGCATTTTTGGTCTACGAACGATGACTCAGGCGCTCATCTCGCAGTTTCTGATCGGTATCAGCGTCGGCGCCATCCTGGTCGTCTCGGCGATCGGTCTCGCGGTGATCTTCGGCGTCGCCGGGGTCATCAACATGGCGCACGGCCAATTCATCATGGTCGGCGCCTACACGGCCGCGGTCGTCGGCCAGTACGGCGGCAATACCTTTCTCGCCATTCCGGTGGCCTTCATCGTCGTGGCGCTCCTCGGTCTCATCGTCGAACGCGGCGTGATCCAATGGCTCTACGAGCGGCCGCTCGAAACGCTGCTCGCAACTTGGGGCGTGGGAATCATCCTCGAGGTCGTGATGAAGGTCATCTTCGGCCCGGAGCTCTATTACGTCGGCGCGCCGCGCATCCTCGACGGCGGCATCAAGATCATCGGGCGTCTTCCCTATCCCTATTACCGTCTGTTCCTCATCGGCATGGCCATCCTCATGGTGGCGCTGACGCTCTACATCATCTTCAAGACCAATTTCGGTCTCAAGGTGCGGGCGGTGAGGAGGAACCGCGCGATGTCGGGCTGCCTCGGCATCGATACGGCGCGGGTCGACATGCTTATCTTCATGTATGGGTCCGGGCTTGCCGGCGTCGCCGGCGCAATCCTCGCGCCGATCAAATCGGTCTCGACCACGATGGGCTTCAACTATGCCGTCGGGTCCTACATGGTCCTCGTCCTTGGCGGGGTGGGGAACCTCCTCGGGGTTCCGACCGGCGGGTTCCTGATCGGCGAAGGCGAGACGCTCCTCGCCTACAAGTACAATTCCGTCATCGGCGAGCTTCTCGTCTTCATTGCGATCGTCATCGCGATCCGCGTCTTCCCGCGGGGAATCTTTGGATACCACGAGCGGAGATGACGTCGTGACCATGACACAGCGCGCGACGCGGGAGGCTAACAGAGTGGTCCGACGAGGCCGTCTCCTCCCTACCTGGGCCCTGCTCCTTGGCGCGCTCGCCGTGGCGCTCATTGCGAGCTTCCCCTATTATGGCGGGACCGATAGCTACGTGCTCTTGCTCATCGGCAAGTTTCTCTGCTTCGCTATTTTCGCGCTGAGCATCGACCTCATCTGGGGCTTCACGGGGATCCTGAGCCTCGGACAAGCGGTCTATTTCGGCATGGGCGCCTATTTCGTCGCGCTCTCCCTCAAGATCAATTACGCGCTCGAACACCCGACCCGATACGGTAATCAGTTCCCCGACTTCATGGAGTGGAACGGCCTGACCGAGCTCCCGACGTTCATGAAACCGCTCATCTACACTCCGGTCGCGGTGCTCTGCGCAGTCGCAATACCGACGTTTCTCGCCTTCATCTTCGGCGTCATCACATTCAAGCGCCACATCTACGGCGTCTACTGCGCGGTGATCACCCTCGCCGAAGCCTTGATCCTCCAGGAGTTCATTGTCGAGTACCAGGCCTATACCGGCGGCTTCAACGGCATCACGGATTACTCCAACTACGTCGGCGCGCCCTTCCTGTGGTTCATGCTGGCGGTAAGCATCGCGTTCCTTCTCATCGCTCGCGCGCTGACGCACTCGAGAGTGGGCACCGTCCTCAAGGCGATCCGCGACAACGATGCCCGAGCCGAGTTCATGGGCTACAACGCGGCCAACTACCGAATTTTCGTGTTCTGCGTGTCGGCCTTCATGGCGGCTGCAGCGGGAGCCATGTACGCCGCCTGGGTCGGCATCGTCTCCTTTCTGGACGCCGGGCCGGTCTATTCGGTCGAGGGCGTCATCTGGACCGCTGTTGGCGGGCGCGCCACGCTTATCGGGCCCTTCATCGGCGCCTTCCTCGTGAGAGGGCTCGAATTCCTTCTCAGCGGCAGCTGGTTTGCGGATTATTGGCAGCTGTTCATGGGCATCCTGTTCATCGCGGTCGTGCTGTGGATACCGGACGGGCTGGTCGGCACGATCGCCGGCTGGCTCAGGAGGCGCAAGCGGGGCACGCTCGAGCAGATTCGCCAAGAGCAGGATCAGCTGGCGCACGACCGTGAGCACGATTGGGAACCGGCCGGAGCGCCCCGGGCAGGCGAGGAAACCGTCTGACTCATGGCGCTTCTCGACGTCCAGGGACTGACGACCGTCGTTTCGGGCTACACCATCCTGAACAATCTGAGCTTCAGCATCGATGCGAACGAGCTGCGCGTGCTGCTGGGGCCGAACGGCGCCGGCAAGACGACGCTCATCTCGATGATCACCGGCCAGTTCAAGCCGACGTCGGGCAAGATCATGTTCGCTGGGCAGGACATCACAGGCAAGAGCCCCGACGACATCTTCCTCGCGGGGATCAGCCGCAAATTCCAGGTCCCCAACATGTACGAGACCCTTTCGGTCTACGACAACGTGATGATCTCGCTTCGGACCGAGCGGAAGGTCTTCAAGTACCTGTTCAAGCGGGTGATGCCCGAGGAAAACGATCGCATCTGGGAGATACTCGAGTTCATGGAGCTCGCCGCCAAGGCGAACGACCCCGCCGACACGTTGTCGCATGGAGAACGCCAGTGGCTCGAGCTGGCGATGCTGGTCGCCTCAAACCCGAAGCTCATGTTGCTCGACGAGCCGACCACCGGCATGACTACCGAGGGCAAGCGCCGCACCGCCGAGCTCATCGAGCGTATCGCGCGCAATCACACCGTCCTCCTCGTCGAACACGATATGGCGGTGGTCCGCCAGATCGCCAAGAAAGTGACGGTGATGCATCAGGGCCAGGTTCTCGCCGAAGGTCCGCTCGAAGAGGTGGTCGAGAACGAAACCGTTCAGGCGGTCTATCTCGGAAAGGGCGGCCAGCACTGATGCTGCGGGTCAAGACCATCGATACGTTCTACGGTACGAGCCATATTCTCCATACGGTTTCGCTCGAGGTCGGCGACGGCGAGCTCGTCTCGGTTCTCGGCCGCAACGGCGCCGGCAAGACGACGCTCCTCAGGAGCATCACCGGCGTCAATCCGGCCAAAAGCGGCACGATCGAGCTCGATGGGGTCGACATCACCGCGATGAAGTCACACAAGCGCACGCACCTCGGGATCAGCTACGTGCCTCAGGCCCGCCAGATCATTCCCGACATCACGGTCGCCGAGAACATCGAGCTCGCGTTGCTCGGCAAGGGGATGCCGAACACCAAGGTGCCGCAATTCGTGTTCGACTATTTTCCGGCGCTCAAGCCAATCGCCGGGCGCAAGGGAGGCGTTCTCTCCGGCGGCCAGCAGCAGCAGCTCGCGATCGCCCGGGCCTTGGTACAAGAGCCCAAGCTCCTGCTCCTCGACGAGCCGACCGAAGGCCTCC
>JBJMRA010000171.1:0-7780 GCA_045802365.1 Hyphomicrobiales bacterium
AGAGCCCCGAAAACCTTCACGATGTGACGGGCTTCGAGGAGATAGGGCTGCCCGTCGCTCACGAACCCCTCCCCGCCAACATCCTAGACGGCTCGGGCGCGTGCGCGAGCGGTTTCCGAGCGTTTCGCAGCATCTCATCGCGCTGCAGGAGCTCGGCCGCGGTCGCTGCGGCGATGACGGCAGGAGCCTTGCCGGTGATGCCGCCGACGCCGATCGGGCAGACTAGACCGGCTATTGCCGCTTCCGGGATCCCGCCGGCCCTGAGACGCGAGGCAAAGCGCGCCCGTTTGGTGGCGCTGCCGATGAGCCCGACATAGCCGAACCGGTTCTCGCGCAACGCCCGCTCGACGATGGCGAGGTCGAGCGGATGGCTGTGCGTCATAATGAGGAGGAATGCGTCGTCAGACGCCTTCGCGACCTCGGCCGCGGGATCGGACGTGAGCCGCGGCTCGACATTGGCCGGCACGGCGGAGGGGAAAGCATCGGCACGCGAATCGATCCAGCGCACCGCGAACGGCAGGGGAGCGAGCGCCATGACCACGGCACGCCCGACGTGGCCGGCGCCGAAGAGGCAGAGCGGACGGCGATCCTCGCCGAAGCGCTCGGTGAAGGGCATCCCCTCCCCAACCCTCCCCCTCGAACGGGGGACTGGGCCGGGCCGCCGCTCGACCCTGTCGTCAACAATCATGCTCTCGGTTTCGAAAGCACCCCCCTCCTCGACTGCGGCGAGCCTTCGGACCTCGCCCAGCATCGAAGGGTCGAACACCTCCGTCAGCACTCGAACCCGGCCCCCGCAGCACTGCGCGAGCTCAGGCCCCAACCCTTGGCTCACCAGGCCGACCCATGCCCCTTTTCCGAGCCTCGCCTCGGCGCGTCTTACCGCCTCCCACTCGAGCGCGCCGCCACCGATCGTGCCATGGATGCCGCGCGGCGTGACAATGAGACGGGCGCCCGGTTCGCGGGGGGCCGAGCCTTCGACCTCAACGAGCGAGATCAGCGCCGCGCTCCCCTGCTCTTCGAGGGCCGTCGCAATGGTCGGCCAAACTCTCATGCGACCATCACCTTGACGGCGCGCATGATCGATTCGGGGGTTGCGGGTGCGGCGAGCATCGGAATTCTCCCGGGCTTCAGCGATGCGATCGCGTCCGTGATTGCGGAGAACACCGAGATTGCGAGCATCAGCGGCGGCTCGCCAACGGCCTTCGAGCGATAGATCGTGTTCTCCCGGTTTCCGGGAGAGGAAAAAAGCTTGACCCTGAAATCGGCCGGCACATCGGATGCACACGGAATCTTGTAGGTCGAAGGCGCGTGCGTGAGAAGCCGGCCCTCGCGGTCGAAAACGAGCTCCTCCGTCGTGAGCCAGCCCATTCCTTGCACGAACCCGCCCTCGATCTGGCCGATGTCGATCGCCGGGTTGAGCGAGCGCCCGACATCATGGAGGATGTCCACGCGATCGACGCGCATCTCGCCCGTCGTCGTATCGATCGTCACCTCCGAGCAGGCGGCGCCATAGGCGAAATAGAAGAACGGCCGCCCGGTCGCGGCTTCGCGATCCCAGTCGAGCTTGGGGGTCGCATAGAAACCGGCGGACGAGAGATGCACGCGCGCCTGGTGCGCCTTCTTGGCGAGTTCCCCGAAGGAGGTGCTTTGATTGCCGATGATCACCTGCCCCTTCTCGAAGCGGATGCGCGACTTCGGGACGTTCCAGTGTGCGCAGGCGAAATCGAGGAGGCGCGACTTGATGGCGGCGGCCGCCTCGCGCGCCGCCATGCCGTTGAGATCGGAGCCCGAGGATGCGGCGGTCGGCGATGTGTTCGGCACTTTGCCGGTGGTGGTGGCGGTAATCTTCACCTGGCCGACGTCGATGCCGAACTCCTCCGCCACGACCTGGGCGACCTTGATGTAGAGCCCCTGCCCCATTTCGGTGCCGCCGTGGTTCAGATGCACGGAGCCGTCGGTGTAGACGTGGACGAGGGCACCCGCCTGATTCATATGCGTGAGCGTGAAGGAGATCCCGAACTTGACGGGCGTCAGCGCCAGCCCCTTCTTGAGGATTGCGCTCTCGCCGTTGTGACGTGCGATCTCACGGCGGCGCGCCCGGTAGTCGCTCGTGCGCTCGAGCTCCTCTACGATTTCGAGAATGATGTTATCCTCGATCTTCATGCCGTACGGCGTGTGGTCGCGGTTGCGGCCGTAGAAGTTGCGCTTGCGGACATCGAGAGGATCGATGCCGAGGCATATAGCGATCGCATCCATCATGCGCTCGGCGAGCATCATGCCCTGCGGGCCGCCGAAGCCGCGGAAGGCCGTGTTCGAGACCGTGTTCGTGCGAAGCCGACGCGAGCGGATCGCGAGGTCCGGATAGAAATAGGCGTTGTCGGCGTGGAACATCGCGCGGTCGTTGACGCCGAGCGAGAGGTCGACCGAGCAGCCGCATCGCGAGAGGATCATGGCGTCTACGCCGGTCAGGCGGCCGGTCCGGTCGAACCCCGCGCGCCAATCGATGCGCATGTCGTGACGCTTGCCGGTCATGATCATGTCGTCGTCGCGGTCGAGCCGGCATTTGGCCGGCCGCCCGGTCACGCGCGCGGCGAGCGCGGCGAGTGCCGCCCACTGTGCGGCCTGGCTCTCTTTGCCGCCGAAGGCGCCGCCCATCCGGCGGCATTCGCAGGTCACGCGCGCGTCGGGGACGTCCAGCATACGCGCGATGCAGTGCTGCACTTCCGTCGGATGCTGGGTCGACGAATGGACGCTGACGCCGCCATCCTCTTCGGGGATCGCGAGCGCAACCTGGCCTTCGAGGTAGAAATGCTCCTGGCCGCCGATCGTGATCGTGTCTGCGAGCGTGCACGGCGAGGCCGAGATCGCCTTCAAGGGCTCGCCGCGGTGAAACTCGTACGGCGGGAGCACATCCTCCGTGCCCTGATCGATGGCATGCTCGATGGTGACGGCCGGCGCCTCGGATTCCACCTCGACCTTGCCCAGGCGCGCGGCGCGGCGTGCGGCATCGCGGGTTTCCGCCACCACGGCAAAGACCACTTGGCCATGAAACACGATCTCGCGTTCGGCGAAAATCGGATCATCCCCCGAGCCGGGGCTGCAATCATTGGCGCCGGGGACGTCGGCGGACGTCAGCACCGCGACAACGCCGGGGTACCGTCTCGCCTCGTCGAGCTCGATCTTGCTGATGCGGCCCTTGGCGCCGCGCGCCGCGAAGCCCGGGGCCACATGCAGCGTGCCCTCCGGCTCGCGCATGTCGTCGATGTAAAGGGCCGCGCCCGTGACATGGAGATCGGCGCTGTCATGCGCGAGCGCTAGCCCGACCGTCTCGGTCGCGAGTGGTTTGAGTCTGAGGGGTCTCAAACTCGCTCCTCCCAAAGGTCATCCCGGCGAAAGCCTGGACCCATGCTCGTCCGTGTACGGATCTCCGACGTGGACCCGTGATGCGGATGGGTGGGTCCCGGCTTTCGCCGGGATGACGGGATCGGTCGGGGTTCAGACCGCACTTATTTCGGCCTCCCTATGACCCACGATCCGCGTCCTCGACGTGGGCTCGCCCGCGACTTCGATCAGGGCCTTCATCAACAACGCTCGAGCGGTTTCGAGCCGGTATTTGGCGCTGGCGCGGTGATCGTCGATCGGCGAGAAATCCTCGCGGAGCGCAGCAGCGGCGCCTTCCCACGCCCGCGGTTCGTCGAGCGAAAGTCCCGTGAGCGCCGCCTCGGTCGCCTGGGCGCGCTTGGGCGTAGCCGCCATTCCGCCGAAGGCCACGCGCGCGCTCTCGATCCGCCGGTCCGACAGCTTGAAATTGAACGCGGCCATAACCGCCGATATGTCCTGATCGAAGCGTTTCGAGATCTTGTAGCAGCGGAACGCCTCGTCGCCTTTGAGCTTCGGTACGGTGATCCGGGTGAGGATTTCGCCCGGTGCGCGATCCTGGCGGCCGTAGGCGATGAAGAAATCTTCAAGCGCAAGCTCCCGCGTGGCATTGCCTTTCCGGAGCTCGATCGAGGCGCCGAGCGCGATCAGGATGGGCGGGGTGTCGCCGATCGGCGAGCCGTTCGCGATGTTGCCGCCCACGGTTCCCATCGCCCGCACTTGCTTAGAGCCCAAGCGGCGAAGCATTTCGCCGATGTCGGGATCAATCGTTCCGAGGAACGGCTCGGCCTCGGCATAGGTGACGGCACTGCCGAGGACGAGACGATCGGCGTCATCCTCGATCGTGTTGAGCTCCCTCACTCGCCCAATGTGAATGATCTTCGGCAGATCGCACAGCTGTTTGGTGATCCATAATCCCACATCGGTTCCGCCCGCGAGGATCACCGCATCCGGGTGTGTCCGAGCAAGCGACGCAAGAGCGTCGAGCATTGCGGGTGCCGCAAAGAACCGGCGTTCATCGCCGATGAACATATCTTCGTCATCGCAGGGCGGCACCTCAATCCGAGGAGCGCCCGGAGCGTCACCTGTGCACACGGCAAGAGCCGCATCGACGATGGGACGGTATCCCGTACAGCGGCAGAGATTGCCGGCGATCTGGTCGACAATCTCCTTCCGGGTAGCGCGCCTGCCCGACTGGTAGAGGCAGAACAGGCTCATGACGAACCCCGGAGTACAGAAGCCGCACTGCGAGGCGTGATGGTCGACGAGCGCCCGCTGCACCGGATGGAGCTCGCCTCGAGGGGCCAAGTCTTCGACGGTGACAAGCTCCTTGCCGTCGATCTGGCCCAGAAGCACGATGCAGGCATTCACCGGCTCCCAGCCAATGCGCCCGTCCCGTAGGGTCCCCAGTGCGACGGTGCAGGCGCCGCAATCACCCTCGCCGCAGCCTTCCTTGGTTCCCCGCGACTTCTCGCTCAGCCGAAGATAATCCAGCAATGTCGTGTGCGGCGCGAATTGGCCGAGCTCGACGACCTTGCCACGACGCCTGAAGCGAACTGCACTGTGCGCCAAGGCTCAGCTCCCGCGATAGGTCGAGTAGCCATAGGGCGAGAGCAGCAACGGCACGTGATAGTGGCCCGATGGATCGGCGATGCCGAAGCGGACGGGCACGATCTCGAGGAAGGCCGGGTCGGATACCGCCGTTCCCGATTTCCGGTGGTAATCGCCCACGTGGAAATGGAGCTCGTACCGCCCGGCCTTGAGCGCGTCGCCCTCGAGGAGCGGCTTGTCGGTCCGCCCATCGGCATTGGTCTTCACCGTCTCGAGCCGGATCGGCACCGGATCGGTCGACCAGAGCTCGATCAGGAGCCCGCCTGCGGGCGCTCCGCGCACGGTATCGAGTACATGTGTGGTAAGCCGTCCCATGATCCTTCGCGTATTGTGGAAGGGAACGTCGATGCCCGCAAGCGTTCCCTCTCCCATGAGCATGGCAGGACCCGCTATCATGCATTCATGACCCCCAGCCGGACCCGCGACTATCTCGAGACGCTCATTGCCTTTCCGACCGTCAGCCGCGACAGCAACCTCGCGCTCATCGAGTACGTCCGCCACGAGCTCGATGCGCTCGGCATCGACTCGACCGTGGTGCCGAGCGAGGACGGCCGGAAAGCCAACCTCTTCGCCACCATCGGGCCGGAGGACGAGCCCGGCATCGTGCTTTCGGGCCACACCGATGTGGTGCCGGTCGAGGGCCAGGCCTGGACGAGCGATCCCTTCACGCTCACGCCGCGCGACGGCAGGCTCTACGGCCGCGGCAGCGCCGACATGAAGGGCTTCATCGCCTCATGTCTTTCCATGGTTCATCTGGCCGTCCGGCGCGACCTCAAGGCGCCTATCCATCTTGCCTTCTCCTATGACGAGGAGGTCGGGTGCATCGGCGTGCGCCGGCTCCTCGCGATGCTCAAAGGGGTCAAGCCCAGGCCACGTTTCTGCCTCGTGGGCGAGCCGACACTCATGCAGGCCGTGACCGCGCACAAGGGCAAGATCAGCTTCCGCGTGACCGCGCACGGCCTCGAGGCGCATTCGAGCCTCGCGCCCATGGGCGTCAACGCCATCCACATGGTTATCGACCTCATCAACGAGATCAGGGCGATCCAGGCCGACGTCGCCGAGAACGGCGCCGCGGACGGGGACTATGACGTGCCCTATACGACGCTCCATGTGGGTAAAATCACGGGAGGCGAGGTCATCAACATCGTCCCCAACCGCGCGAGCTTCGATTTCGAGATCCGCCATCTGCCGCAAGACGATCCCGAGACCTTGATGCGCCGCATCCGGGAACAGGCGACTGCGATCGTCGCCGCCGTCGCCGACCGCCATCGAGGCGCGAAGATCGACTTCGCCCCTCTCGTGAGCTACCCGGCCCTCGACACGCCCGTCGACAGCGACGCCGTCAATTTCGTCCGTTCACTGACCGGCGGCAACTCGACCGGCAAGATCACCTTCGGAACCGAGGCGGGTCTCTTCCAGCAGGAGCTCGGTATCCCGGCAGTCGTGTGCGGGCCGGGCTCGATCGCGGTTGCCCACAAGCCCGACGAGTATGTGGCGGAAGACCAGCTCGAGGCCTGCGATGCCATGCTGTCCCGCCTCGTCGACCGGCTGACGGAGTAAACCCTTCTCCCGTGCGCAGCATGGGAGAAGGCGGCGCGAAGCGCCGGATGAGGGCCGCGAAGCGGAGCGGTGTTGCAGATGGAACTACCCTCGCTTCGCTCGGGCCCTCATCCGCCCTTCGGGCGCCTTCTCCCGCCGACGCGGGCGAAGGGGAACTGACGACATTCACAAATCTCCTTTTACGCCATAGCTCGGGGCGGCGGAGGGGTCGAGCGCGCGGGTGAGATAGGCCTCCATCTGCGGCTCGTAGGCGGTCCAGAGCGCGCGCAGACGACCGATCGGATCGTCGTCGTCCCAGTCGCAGCGCAGATCGACGAGCGGAAAGCGGTGCTCGCCGTAGACGAGAAGCGCCGATGAGTGAACGAGCCCCGCTTCTCCCCCGGCGGCCAATCCGGCTTCGAGCGATCGAAGCAGCCGTTCGGCCAGATGCAGGTCCTCGGCCGCAGCGAACGCATCGGTCATCGCGATCGGCACCGCGGCGGTCGCGAGGAGGTTGCCGGCGGCGATGCAATCCTCGCCTTCCGAGACCCCGTTCGTTCCGAGGATGTGGGTGCCAGTCCAGCTTGCAACGGTGCCGGTGCGGTCGACGGCGGTGAGCTGGCGGTAGTTGATATTGGGCCGGCCCTCGACCACGCGCGCGATCGCATCGTGTGCGGAGTGTCCCCGTTCCATCTCATCGAGCACGAGACGCGCGAGATCGGGATCGGTCACGTTCTGGCTCGCGACCGCGCCGACATGCGCACGCGCATGCGGGCAGCGAGCGCCGACGCAGATGGACGAGGTGGCGATCGCCACCCCGAACATGCCCGTCCGAGCGCAGCGCCCGGCAATCGAAAACGTCATGACCCCTCCTAGTCGGGAATGACGGCCGAGACCTCGATCTCGACCAACCATTCGGGCCGCGCAAGTGCCGTGATCACGAGCCCGGTCGCGCAGGGGAACACGCCTTTCAGCCAGTGCCCCATCTCGCGATACACGGCTTCCCGGTGGCGGATGTCGGTCAGGTAGACGACGATCCGGCAGATGTGATCGAGGCTGCCGCCCGCCTCCTCCATGAGGAGCTTGATGTTGGCCATGGTCTTCGCGGTCTGGGCGCGGGCATCGCCGATGTGGAGCGACTCGCGCGTGTCGAGGTCCTGCGAGACCTGTCCGCGCAGGAATACCATGGCGCCTCGCGCCACGACCGCCTGGCACAGATCGTTGTCGAGCTTCTGCTCGGGATAGGTGTCGC
>JBJMRA010000172.1:0-10128 GCA_045802365.1 Hyphomicrobiales bacterium
CCTTGATGAGCCTGTGGCGTTCGACATTGGTGCCGTAGCTCACGCCATCCTTCTTTTCTTCTATTCGCAGTATGTTGGTCGCCCGCTTGACGCCGATCAGCAGATTGCTGCCATCGTCGGTGGCAAGAAAACTCGAGAGCGCTTCGACTCGCTTCACGATGAGGAGGAGATCGTCCTGATCGCCGAGCGAGAAGACCGCATCGATAAGATCATGGCGCCTGCCTTCTTCTCGAAGATAGATCTTGAGCCGGTCGGCGAGGAACGAGAGGACGCCCATGAACGATTGCCAAGCAAGCCTTTTCGCATCGCCCGCTTCCGCGCCGCCGTCGTCGAGCTGCGCTTCGAGCTGAGCCATGAAGCGCTTGGCCATAGCGTGATCCGCCTGCGCGGCAATCTCCGCCTGCGGCTGCGGCTCGATCCCAATGCCCTGCCTGATCAGGCGCCCGTAAGCCAATCCAAACGGAACCGACAAACGGAGTTTGATCTGCGACTCGATCAAGATGCGGATGATCCCGAGAGCCGCGCGCCGCAGCGCGAATGGGTCTTTCGAGCCGGTCGGGACTTGGCCGATCGCCCAGAAGCTCGCAAGCGTGTCGATCTTGTCGGCGAGCGCCACTGCCCGGCCGGCCGGGGGGGCAGGAATTGTGTCCGAAGGTCCCTGCGGCTTGTAATGATCGCGGATCGCGTCCGCGACGTCGACATCCATGCCCTGCGCAAGCGCGTAGTAACGGCCCATGACCCCCTGAAGCTCGGGAAACTCGCCGACCATGCCGGTGACGAGGTCGGCTTTGCATAGGCGGGCGGCCGATCGCGCCTTCTCGACACCGGCGCCGATCGTCTTGGCGGTCTCGCCCGCCAGCGCCTCGATACGCCTGACGCGCTCACCCTGGCTGCCGAGCTTGGCGTGAAACGTGACATGGTCGAGCTTCGGCAGCAGCTTTTCGAGCGGCGTTGCCCTGTCGTGGTCCCAGAAGAACTGCGCGTCGGCAAGCCTGGCGGCGATGACCTTGTCGTTGCCGCGCACGATCTCCTTGCCGCCGTCGCGGGCCGCCATGTTCGAGACGAGAATGTAACGGTTGGCCAGGCCCGCATTGCCGCCAAGACGCAATGCGAAGCATTTCTGATGCGTCTTGATCGATGTGGCGATCACCTCGGGCGGCATGCCGAGGAATCTCGGATCGAACGAGCCCATAAGCACGACCGGCCACTCGACCAGCCCGGCCGTTTCCTCGAGCAAAGCCCCATCCGCGATGAGCTCGAAGCCTTGCGCGAAGGCGAGGTTCTGGGCTTCGGCCCGGATAGTCTCGGCACGCACTTCCGAGTTCACCACGACCTTGGCCTCGTGGAGCTTCTGTGCGTAGTCGGCGAACCGGTGCACGGAGATCGTGCCGTTGCTCATGAATCGATGGCCGCGCGTGATGTTGCCGCTCCGGATGCCATCGACCTCGAACGGCACGATCTCGCCCTCGAACGTGCACAGGATCGAGCGCAGCGGCCTCACCCATCTGAGCGACCCCGCGCCCCAGCGCATGGACTTGGGCCAGGGAAACTTCCGTATGAGCTCGGGCACGATCTCCCCGATGAGATCCGCGGCCCGACGGCCGGGTTTCCTGGTCGAGGCGACATAGAAACGGCCCTTCTTGTCCTCCTCGATCTTGAGCTGATCGAGGCTGAGGCCGGTCGACCGCAGAAATCCTTCGATGGCGGGCTGTGGCGCGTCGGCACGGGGACCTTTCCGCTCCTCGACAACGCTAGGTGTCTGCGCCGGCAGCCCCTCGATCGACACGATGAGCCGGCGCGGCGTCGCATGCGCCTGGGCTCCCTCATAGAGGAGGCCCGAATCGACCAGCGCACCGGTCAGCAGCGACTTGAGATCGTCTGCCGCCTTCGGCTGCATGCGGGCCGGAATCTCTTCCGAAAAGAGTTCGAGCAAGAGTTCAGGCATCGCCCGCGTCGGGAGTGTGCATCGCCAGCACGCGACTCAGCCCAGCGTCTTGTGAGTGCCGTCGCAGAACGGCTGGCCATTGGTATGCTTGCAGGCGCAGAAGAACTTCCGGCCCGGCTTATCGGCGGTCCATCGCACCGGAGTGAAGCTCGTGACTTTGTGGCTCCCGTCGCAGAAAGGCTGCGTCTTGGAGAGCCCGCAGGCGCACCACCAGTAGTCCCTGCCCTCTTCGACGACGACGGCGATCGGCTCTCGTTGCGCGATATTGGGGCCGTTCATGCATTCTCCCCCTTCGATGCTCCGCCTCCGGCGGTTCTCATCCACGCCTCGCAGCACTGCTTGGCGAGATCGCGGATGCGCAGAATGTAGGCCTGGCGCTCGGTGACGGAGATGACGCCCCGTGCATCGAGCAGGTTGAAAGCGTGTCCGGCCTTGAGGCATTGATCGTAGGCCGGAAGCGCCATTGAATGGCTCTCCCCCGCTTCCCCCGCCTCGAGCAGCGAGCGGCATTCGTTAGCAGCATCCTCGAAGCGGCGCTCGAGAATGGCGGGGTCGGCATACTCGAAATTGTAGCGCGAGTACTCCTGTTCGGCCTGAAGGAACACGTCGCCATAGCTGATGCGCTCGGCGCCCTCGCGTCCGTTGAAGTTCAGGTCGAACACGCTGTCGACGTTTTGAACATACATCGCGAGCCTTTCGAGGCCGTAGGTGATCTCGCCCGATACCGGGTGACAGTCGATTCCGCCGACCTGCTGAAAGTATGTGTACTGCGACACTTCCATACCGTCGCACCACACCTCCCAGCCCAGGCCCCAGGCGCCGAGCGTCGGGTTCTCCCAATCGTCCTCGACGAAACGGATATCGTGCAGGTGAGGATCGATGCCGATGGCTTCGAGGGAGCCGAGATAAAGCTCCTGCAGATCTGCGGGCGACGGCTTGATGATGACTTGGTACTGGTAATAGTGCTGAAGACGGTTGGGATTCTCACCGTAGCGGCCGTCCTTCGGCCGTCGCGAGGGCTGCACATAGGCCGCCGACCAGGGATTGGGCCCGAGTGCGCGCAGCGCAGTTGCGGGATGGGACGTCCCGGCTCCCACCTCCATGTCATAGGGCTGCAGGATGACGCAGCCTTTCCCTCCCCAGTACCCGTGAAGCGTGAGGATGAGGTCCTGGAAGGATCGGGTGGGAGAGAAGGTCATGCGCGCCCGCTGAATGGCGGGCGCAACCTATGGGCCGTCTCTGGGGCGGTCAAGAAGACTCGGGGACGTACACCCCGGTGACCGGGTCCCGGCGCAACCGCCTGATGGGGCCCGCTGATCCCGGCCGGCGGATGATGGCCCCCGCTCTCGTCGCCTTCAACTGTTCCAAGAGGTGTCTGAGCGTCAGAAACGTGAGCACGCCCGCCACGAACGCCATCAAGAGCTTGAGCATGCTTGCACCCTCCTGCCGCTGCTTCATTAGGCAACGCGAATTATAGCCCGAATCGCGCCCATAATGCACGCGTTTCAGCTGCGTCGATGAAATTCGTGCCGATATCGGTTTCGCCGCCGAAAGCAAGCCGTCGCAAGCCCCACCGCGACGGCTTGGAGATGACTCGCAGCTCGGTTTTGGCCCCGAGCTTGTTCCTCATGACGTCTCTCAGGTGCCCGATGCCGTCGATCAATCCGAGTTCCAGCGCCTGCCGCCCGCTCCAGAACGCCCCAGAGAACAGGTCGGCCTCATCCGCCTTGAGCTTGCCTGCGCGCCGATACCGCACGAGAGTCTTGAACGCGTCATGGACATCGGTCTGTATGCGCCGCAGCCGCTCGATGTCTTCAGGCTTCTCCGGCTGAAATGGATCGAGGATCACCTTGTTGTCACCCGCGGTATGGACACGCCGCTCGATGCCGATCTTCTTCATCGCGTCGACGAAGCCGAACCCTGCAGCCAGCACGCCAATCGATCCCACGATCGAGCTCGCGTCGGCGAAAATCTCATCGCCTGCACAGGCAAGCCAGTAACCCCCGGAGGCCGCCACATCCTCGCAGAAGGAATAGACCGGCACCTTGTTCTCGTCCGCCAGCGCCCGAATGCGATCATGGATGAGGGAGGACTGCACCGCCGAGCCGCCGGGCGAGTTGATGGCGAGCGCAACCGCCGCAATGCCCTTTCGCGAGAAGGCGCGGTCGAGCGTTTCGGCGATGCTGGGAAGGGTGAGCGCCGGCCTCAGCGGCGTTCCGATGCCAATCGCTCCGTGCAGTCTCACAACATGAACGAGCGGAATGTCCGAACGGAAATAGCGTGGAAGGAGACGCGAAAGGACGCCGGGCATGCCGGCTCACTTAGGGGCGGCACCCCGGGGGGGCAAGGCTCAGCGCAGCCGCCAGGCGAGTCCGTCGCGCAGGATCGATTCCGCTTCGGGGGTGAACCGCGAGCCGGCCCCGTGCAGGACGAGCCCCGGAAGAAGTTGCATCGGCCCCTTCGAGCCTTTTACGCCTTGCACGATGATTCGCGAGGCGGCCGTCCCCTCGCGGGCATAAAGCGGCGCCACCCTGATGTCGCCGAACCGGTTCTCCATGGCGCCGAGCAGCCGGCCCAGTGTCTCGGCACGGTGGACAAACGTCGCGGTACCGCTCAGCTTGACCATCGTATGGAGGACCTTGACCCACAGATCGAGGTCCTCCGGCCCGAAGCTGTGGGCGGAAGCTTTGAGGGGAGTCGGCGAAGGGGTCGCCTTGTCGGTTTCGAAATAGGGCGGGTTGGCGAAGCCGTGCGCGAAGGACCCGTGCGCCGGCATCTGCGAGAGGTCACGCCTGAGCGCGTCCTTGATGTCGGCATGGATCACCCGGATGTTGCCCCCGAGATTGTTTCGGCGGGCGTTTTCTTGCGCGAGCAATGCGTAGCGTGACGCGATCTCGATTCCGGTGATGTGGACGGATGGAACCCGTGCGGCGACGCACAAGGCGGCGACACCAGTCCCGACGCCGGCTTCGAACAGCGTTTCGCCAGGTCCCGAGGGCACCGAAGCCGCAAGGAAAACCGCATCGATGCCGGCCCGATAGCCCTTTCCGGGCTGCAATATCTTGAGCCTCCCCCCGAGAAACCCGTCCTCGGTCAGCGACGCCGGAACCGCCGCTCCGGGAGGCGGCGATGGCGCCGGGGCGGAGAGATCGGGCGCGATGCTCATGGGCATGTCAACAAGGAATCAACCACTGATGGTTATTGAGGCATTATCGAGGGTCCGTTTAGCGGCCGCGAAATCATCCGGGGCGACCATCAACCGCCGGGGGATGGCCCCGATCGAGCCTTCGACCGCGCTCATATAAGTGTCGAATACCTCGAACTCGATTCCAGCCTCGCCGAGCAGGTGAGCGGCATACGACAGGAGGACGAGATCATTCGTGGCTAGAATCTCGCGCATCGCCGGACACTGAACCGAAACCGCGCAAAAAGCCAGAAACCGGCCGATGGGGACCGCTACCTGGACGGAAACCGGCGCCCTTGTTCGGGACTGGCGACCTGACCTATGGTGAAGGCATGAGAGATCTCCCATGGGCATAGTCATTCCTTTCGAGGGCGGCGTCGAACGGCAGGCGAGCCTCGAGCCGCTCCTCGACTTGACTCGGCACGACATGGCGCGGGTCAACGAGATGATCCTCTCCCGGGCGAAGTCGCATGTCGACCTCATTCCCGAGCTCGCAAGTCACCTCATCAACTCGGGAGGCAAGCGGATCAGGCCGATGCTGACCGTGGCGACCGCCCGGATGTGCCATTACGGGGGAGAGGCGCACGTCAAGCTCGCGACCGCCGTCGAGTTCATGCACACGGCGACGCTTCTTCATGACGATGTGGTCGATGAGAGCGATCTGCGGCGCGGCAAGAAGACCGCGCGGCTGATCTGGGGCAACCAGGCAAGCGTGCTGGTCGGCGACTACCTTCTCGGCCAGGCCTTCCGCATGATGGTCGAGACGGGCTCGCTCGATGCCTTGCGGGTGCTTTCGAACGCCGCGGCCATCATCGCCGAAGGCGAGGTTCTCCAGCTTTCAGCCTCCCACGACATCTCGACCACAGAGGACGCCTATCTGAGGGTCATCAACGCCAAGACCGCCGCCTTGTTCTCGGCCGCGGCCGAAGTCGGGGGAATCATCGCGGGCCGCCCCAAGGACGAGCTCGAAGCGCTCGAGTCCTACGGCCGAAATCTCGGCATCGCCTTCCAGCTCGTCGACGATGCGCTCGACTATTGGGGCAAGCAGGCGCTCATGGGCAAGAGCATCGGGGACGACTTTCGAGAGGGCAAGATCACGCTTCCGGTCGTCCTCTCCTACCGGCGTGGCGCACCCGAGGAGCGCTCGTTCTGGAAGCGGACCTTGGAAGAAGGCCGCCAGACGGCGGACGACCTCATCTACGCCCAGAAGCTCATGACCCGCCACGACGCCATCGGCGACACGATCGAGCGGGCCCGCCACTATGGCGATATCGCCCGCGACGCGCTCGCCATCTTCGCCGACGGCGAACATAAGCGAGCCCTGCTCGAGGCGGTGGATTTCTGCGTGTCCCGCGCCTACTGAGCCGGAACCGCCTCCCTTGAAGCGGGCGCCCCCGGCCACTAAGGTTCGGCGCCCTTCGGAAGGATCAATCCCGCTTTGCGCTACGTTTCGACCCGCGGCGAAGCTCCAGAGCTTGGCTTCGAGGACGTGCTTTTGACCGGCCTGGCGCCGGATGGCGGGCTCTACGTCCCGAAGGCTTGGCCATCTCTCGGTCCGGGCGAGCTCGAGGCGATGCGCGGCAGGCCTTATACCGAGTTCGCCTTTGCGGTGATCGCCCCCTTTGTTGGAGGGGCGGTGCCCGCCTCCGACCTACAAGCGATGATCGCCCGCTCCTACGAAAGCTTCGGCCATCCGGCAGTAGCGCCTCTGCGGCAGCTCGATGCAAACTTGTGGCTCCTGGAACTCTTCCATGGGCCGACGCTCGCCTTCAAGGACATCGCCATGCAGCTCGTGGCGCGGCTCATGGATTGGGCGCTCGACCGGGGGGGACGGCGCTCCACAATTCTTGCCGCAACCTCCGGCGATACTGGCGCCGCGGCCGTCGAGGCGTTCAGGTCGAGCGATCATGCCACGCTGTTCGTCCTCCATCCGAAGGGCCGGATCAGCGACGTGCAGCGGCGACAGATGACGACGGTAAAGTCCGACAACGTCTACAACATCGCGGTCGAAGGCACCTTCGACGACTGCCAGGCGATTGTGAAGGCGCTCTTCGGCGACGGCCCGTTCCGAACACGTACGGCGCTCTCGGGCGTTAACTCGATCAATTGGGCGCGGATCGTCGCGCAGGCGGTCTATTACGTTTTTTCCGCACTGGCGTTAGGCGCGCCGGCAAGGCGCGTAAACTTTACCGTTCCGACCGGCAATTTCGGCGACATCTACGCCGGCTATGTGGCGAAGCGCATGGGAGCGCCGATAGAGCGGCTCGTCATCGCCACGAATGAGAACGATATCCTCGATCGCACCATGAAGACCGGACGGTACGAGATGTGCGATGTCCGCCCGACATCGAGCCCCTCGATGGATATCCAGGTCTCCAGCAATTTCGAGCGCCTTCTCTTCGAGGCCTCCGGAAGGGATTCGGGCTCGGTCCGCGCCGCCATGAACGGGCTGTCGCAGTCGGGTGGCTTCACCATACCGGAAGCATCCTTGGCGCGCGCGAGGCGCGACTTCTCCTCGGGCACCGCTGATGAATCCGATACGGTAGAGACGATCAGGACGGTATTCCGGTCGAGCGGAGAGACCATCGAGCCCCATACCGCGGTCGGACTCAAGGTCGCTCGAGAGTCGATGGACGGGGAGGCGATGATTTCGCTCGCGACCGCGCATCCGGCGAAATTTCCGGATGCCGTCGAGAAGGCCACCGGAATACGCCCAGCCCTGCCTCCGCGGCTCGCCGGCCTCATGGTATTGGAGGAGCGCATGAGCGTCCTCCCGAGCGATGCCGCAGCCGTCAAGACCTTCATACTGGACAGGATCGATCATGTCAGTTGAGTGCTTTCGATGACAGTCGCAATCGCGCGCCTATCGAACGGGCTCCACGTGGTTACGCACCACATGCCGCACCTCGAGACGGTGGCGCTCGGGATCTGGGTGAAGGCTGGGGCTCGCGACGAGGAGCCGAGCGAAAACGGCATCGCACATTTCCTCGAGCACATGGCGTTCAAGGGAACCTCGCGCCGCTCGGCCCAGAGGATCGCGGAAGAGATCGAATCGGCCGGCGGTGAAATCAACGCCTCGACCGGCATGGAAACCACGACCTACTATGCACGCGTGCTCAAGGACGACTGGCTCCTGGCGCTCGACATTCTGTCCGACATCCTCACCGACTCCCTCTATGAAGAGGCCGAACTCGAGCGGGAGCGCCATGTGATCCTCCAGGAGATCGCGGCCGCGAACGATGCTCCCGACGACCTCGTGTTCGATCTCGCGCAGAATGCCGCCTTCGGCTCGCACCCGCTCGGCAGACCTATTCTCGGTACCCAGGCCTTGATCGCGGGCGTGAGCCGCAGCGAGATGATCGCTTGGCGGCAACGGAACTACTGGGCTTCACGAATGGTGGTCGCCGCGGCGGGCAACATCGATCCCGACGCTCTCGCCGCCGCCGCCGAGCATCTGCTTGGCCGACTTCCTTCCGGCGAACAGCCGCTCCGCGGCGCCCCCGATTTCAAGGCAGAGAGCCGGCTTTCGCAGAAGCCGCTCGACCAGACCCATGTCGTGCTTTCCTTTCCAGGCCCCGGCTACAAGCATCCCGACATCTATCGCCTGCAGGTGCTCTCGAGCCTCTTGGGAGGGGGAATGTCGTCGCGCCTCTTCCAGGAGGTCCGCGAAAAGCGCGGCCTCTGCTACAGCGTATTCTCCTACGCTTCGGCCTACGAGGATGCCGGTCAGTTCGGCGTCTATGCAGCGACCTCGCCTGATGACACGCCCGAACTCGTGGATGTCACGGCCGCCGTGATGCTGTCCGTCGCAAAGGGCGTGAGCCCCGCCGAGGTCGCGCGCGCCAAGGCCCAGCTCAAAGCGAGCCTCGTCATGAACCTCGAGAGCGCGTCCGGCCGGGCCGACCAGATGGCACGCCAGTTCCTGGCGTTCGGAGAGGTGCCGCGGATCGAGGATCTGATTGCCAAGATCGATGCCGTCACGCCCGACGACATCGCCTTTCTCGCCAACCGGCTTTTCAAAGGCAGATCCCCCGCCCTCGGCGCCGTGGGCCAACTCTCGCAGCTTGCCTCTTACGATGCGATCAGGGCACAATTCGCCTAATGGTCTTCCTGCGGAGCCCCTTCTCGCCCGACCTGCCGCCGCTGCTGGGAACCGGCCGGGTCCGCCTGCGTGTCCCGCAGATGAGCGACTACGAGGCTTGGGCGGCGCTGAGGATGGAAAGCCGCGCGTTTCTCGCGCCGTGGGAGCCGTCCTGGCCGCCAGATGATGTGACCCGAAGCGCCTTTCGCAGCCGCATCAAGCGCTACATCCACGACATAGAGGACGATTCCGCTTATCCGTTCTTCGTCTTTCGCGCGGAGGATCAAACGCTCCTCGGTGCGCTCACGGTTTCGAACGTCAGGCGCGGCGTCGCCCAGATGGCCTCGGTCGGCTACTGGATCGGCAGGGCGTTCGCTCGGCGGGGGTTCATGACCGCGGCGGTCGAGACCGTGCTTCCGTTCGTCTTCGACCATCTGAGGCTTCATCGGCTCGAAGCCGCGTGTATTCCCACGAATGCGGCTTCGATCAGGCTGCTTAAGCGATGCGGGTTCCGACAAGAGGGGCTCGCGCGGCGGTACCTGAAGATCAACGGACGGTGGGAGGATCATCTCCTCTTCGCGCTGCTCGCCGGCGATCGCGACGAGGATCAGTCCTAGTCCAAACAACCCGGAAACCCACCCGTGTTACCTAACCGCCGATGTGCGGAGGGGTTGCTCGAACGGTGCGGTTCGGCCTCTATGCTCCTGGCCCGAGCCGCCGACTTCGCCCTAGACATACGGGCCGACACCTTGAACCATCACACTTTGTGTGACATATAACGAGGATGGACGGCAACGCGTGCGAATCTTCAAGAACCCTTGGTTTGATCGGTTCGCCCGAAAGGAGAACATCACGGACGCAATGCTGTGCGAGGCCGTCGAACGGGTGGGGCGTGGACTAATCGACGCCGATCTTGGC
>JBJMRA010000173.1:0-9163 GCA_045802365.1 Hyphomicrobiales bacterium
CCGTGCGCGGAAGAGGCGCAAGTCACCGCGCTTCTGCCCGAGGGTCCGCCCAAACGCTTCCGCTGGCGCGGGGCTAGTCATGGCGTTGCCCATTGGGAAGGCCCGGAACGCATCGCCGACGAGTGGTGGCGAAAGCCCGAGCCCGACCGCGACTATTACCTTGTCGAAGACGAGGACGGCCATAGATTTTGGCTCTATCGTGAACGGCGCTCCGGCGGCGCGCCGCGATGGTTCGTACACGGATTATTCGGATGAACGAAACTGGCATTCCTCCGGTGCAAGCGGAGAGAACCCCCATCCTGGCCTTCGCCCTTCCAGGGGGAAGGAAGAGGCGGGAGGATAAAATCGAGGACTGTCTCCCCGCCCGCTACGCCGAGCTCGCGGTGACCACCAATTTCTCGTTCCTGCGCGGGGCCTCGCATCCCCAGGAGCTCGTGGCCACGGCCGAGCTCCTCGGCCTTGCGGCGATCGGCATCGCCGACCGCAACAGCTTTGCAGGCGTGGTGCGCGCGCATGAGGAGGCGAAGAAGCGGAGCGTGCGGCTCATCGTCGGCGTCAGGCTCGTGACCCTCGATGGCTTCGAGGCGATCGCTTATCCGACCGACCGCAAGGCCTATGGCCGGCTCTGCCGCCTCCTCAGCCAAGGCAATCTCAAGGCCAAGAAAGGCGAATGCCATATCGCCTTCGAGGACGTCCTCGCCGCGGCCGAGGGCCTGATCCTGATCGCCATGCCGCCGCTCGATCTTCCGCCTGGCTTCGCGGACCGTCTCGCGGCTCTGGCGCGTTCGGCCCCGACCTACCTCGGAGGCGTTCATCTTCACCGCGGCGATGACGAGCGGCGCTTGGCAATACTGGCCGAGTTCGGCGAACGCGCCGGTGCTCCGCTCGTTGCCGTCAACGACGTCCTCTATCACGCGCCCGAGCGTCGCGTGCTCGCCGATGTCGTGACCTGCATTCGCGAGAAATGCACGCTCGCCGAGGCGGGCTTCCGCTTGAGCGTCAATGCCGAGCGGCATCTGAAATCGCCCGACGAGATGGCGCGGCTCTTCGCCGGCCATGAGGACGCGATCGCCCGCACGCTCACGATCGCGGAGGCATGCCCTTTCTCTCTCGATGAGCTCAAATACGAGTACCCCGACGAACCGGTGCCGCCGGGCAAGACCGCGCAGCAGCACCTGGAAGATTTGACCTGGGCCGGGGCGCGCCGACGTTATCCGACAGGCGTTCCCGACGGCCTCGCCCAGACGATCAAGTACGAGCTCGCCCTCATCGCTCGCCTCGATTATGCGCGCTATTTCCTGACCGTGCACGACGTCGTCGCCTTCGCCCGCGACCAGAAGATCCTCTGCCAGGGGCGCGGCTCGGCGGCCAATAGCGTCATCTGTTATTGCCTCGGGATTACCTCGGTCGATCCGAAATCGACCCGGCTGCTCTTCGCGCGCTTCATTTCGGAGAACCGCAACGAGCCTCCCGACATCGACGTCGACTTCGAGCATGAGCGCCGCGAGGAGGTCATCCAGTATCTTTATGAGCGCTACGGACGTGAGCGCGCCGCGATTTGCGCCACCGTCATCCACTATCGCTCGCGCCAGGCGATCCGCGAAGTCGGCAAGGTGCTGGGCCTCACTCCCGACGTCACCGCCGCGCTTGCAAAGACGGTATGGGGGTTCAGCAGCGAGGCCCTGCCCGACGGCCACATCCGCCAGGCGGGGCTCGATCCCGACAACCCATCCATCCGGCAGGCGGTCGGCATTGCCGCTGAGCTCATCGGTTTTCCGCGGCACCTCTCGCAGCATGTCGGCGGCTTCGTGCTCACCCGCGAACGGCTCGACGAAACCGTGCCGATCGGCAACGCCGCGATGGAAGAGCGCACCTTCATCGAATGGGACAAGGACGACATCGACACGCTTGGCCTCATGAAGGTCGACGTGCTGGCGCTCGGCATGCTCTCCTGTATCCGCCGCGCGTTCGATCTCCTGAAGCATCATCATGGGAAGGAGTGCACGCTCGCCAACATCCCGGCCGAGGACAAGGCCGTCTACGACATGCTCTCTCAAGCCGACTCGGTTGGCGTGTTCCAGGTCGAAAGCCGGGCGCAGATGTCGATGCTGCCGCGGCTCAAGCCCTGCACCTTCTACGACCTCGTGATCGAGGTCGCCATCGTGAGGCCGGGGCCGATCCAGGGCGACATGGTGCATCCCTATCTGAGGCGGCGCGACGGGCTCGAGAAACCCGACTATCCCTCTCCCGATCCGGCGCACGGTCCGGCGGACGAGCTCCAATCGGTGCTCGCCAGGACGCTCGGCGTGCCGCTCTTCCAGGAGCAGGCGATGCAGATCGCGATCGTCGCCGCCGGGTTCACGCCGGGCGAAGCCGACGGCTTGAGGCGGGCGATGGCGACCTTCCGGCACAATGGGACGATCCATCTCTATCGCGAAAAATTCATCGCCGGCATGACCCGACGCGGTTACACCCCCGATTTCGCCGAGCGCTGCTTCAGCCAGATCGAAGGTTTCGGCGAATACGGTTTTCCCGAGAGCCATGCGGCGAGTTTCGCGCTCCTCGTCTATGTCTCGGCGTGGATCAAATGCCATTACCCAGAAGTCTTCTGCGCGGCGATCCTCAACAGCCAGCCCATGGGCTTCTATGCACCCGCACAGCTCGTGCGCGATGCCGTCCAGCATGGCGTCGAAGTGCGCCCGGCCGACGTCAATTGCAGCCAGTGGGATTCGACCCTCGAGCCTGCGGCAGCGGGATCGAAGCATCTCTATGCGGTGCGCCTCGGCTTTCGGCAAATCCAAGGCCTCGCAGAAAAGGAGATCGCCTCGCTCGTCTCAGCGCGTGGCAACGGCTACGGCAGCATCGAGCGGCTCGGGAGCATCGCCGGCGTGTCGCGGTTCACGATCGAGCGGCTCGCCGAAGCCGATGCCTTCCGCTCGCTCGGGCTCGACCGCCGGCAGGCCTTGTGGGCCGCCCGCCGCTACGGCCGCCTGGCGATGCCGCCGCTCAAGGATAAATCCACCGATGTCCTCCCCCTGTTCGCGCCGCATTTCGATGATGCGTTCTTCCCGGAGCCCTCGATCGCTTTGCCTCGCATGGGATTAAGCGAAGAGGTGGTCGAGGACTACCGGGCGACGGGGCTGTCGCTCAAGGAGCACCCGTGCACCTTCTTCCGCGCCCATCTCGACCGGATGGGCGTCACCCGCAACGCCGACCATCGCCGGGGCGAGCTGCCGCAGAATATGCGGATCACGGTCGCGGGCCTCGTCCTCGTGCGCCAGCAGCCCGGACCCGCCAAGGGCGTCATCTTCATGACCATCGAGGATGAGACGGATATCGCCAACATCATCATCTGGCCCAAAGTGTTCGCGGCGAACAGGCGGGTGGTGATGACGGGCCGCTTCCTCGCGGTGACCGGTCGGCTGCAGCGCGCCGGCCTCGTCGTCCATGTGGTAGCCGAGCGCTTCACGGATCTCTCAGGCGAGCTCGGCCGCCTCACTGAAGGGGAGATCGAGGAGCGCCCGCTCCTCAAGAGCCGCGATTTTCATTAGAGCCTCGATATAAATGTGACGTCTCATGGATGACACCCAGCTTGACGTATGTCATCCTGTAACTTACATGACGTACATGGAAAAGATTCAAGTTTACTTGCCGAAGGAAGAACTGAAAACGCTGCGCAACACAGCGAAGCGTTCCGGGCGAAGCGTGGCCGAGGTTGTTCGAGAGGCAATACGCAAGTCGGTTCTCCGCACACCGACGGAGGGTCCAGTCGCAATATGGGATGGAGAGCCCCGATCTTCGTCCATTGACCACGACCAGATCTACGATCGGCCTTGAACCGCGGCGAACGGATTTTCGTTGATACGAGTTTCTGGATCGCGCTCGCCGTGGCCAGGGACCCGTTGCATTCGCGAGCACGGGATCAATGGTCTTCGCTGCGCAGAGCGGGCGTAAAGCTCCATACGTCTGTCCCGATCATCGTTGAAACGTTCACATTCCTCGATCGCAATGCCAATCGCGATGTCGCGCTCACCTGGAAGCAATCTGTATATAAGCCGGGCATAGTAACCATTTCTGTTTGCGAACTTGATGACCTGGAGCGCTCTTGGCGATATTTCCAGCGACGCGATCTGTACAGACTGTCGGCGGTGGACGCGACGAGCTTCGCGATCATGGAACGGCTGCGTATCCGGACCGCATGCACCTTCGATCACCACTTCGTCGTCGCGGGCTTCAAGTTACCCGATTAACATCGCCCCGAAGTTTCACTTCTCCGAGCCCGCCAGCCAAGAGAAGGCTTGGCGCCAGAGGCGGCGATAGCCGTCCCACTCGGCGAACTCCTGCGGCAGCCAGTGCGGGCCGATGTCGGAGGTCCAGGCGAGCGTGCGGCCCTTCCCGTGATGGCCGATGGCCAGAAGCGGACGCTCCCCTTGGTCCGTTCCCGTCGAGAGCAGAAGCGTCGCGCCGGGCTTGAGGCGGGTCTCGTTGTAGCCGAGAAGATAAGGCCAGGCCGTGCCGATGCCGGCGAGAATCGGATGATGGTCATGGGTCGCAACCGGCGTGAAGCCTTCCGGCACCTCGACGCGGTCGTCGCGCTCGAGCATCGTGACCGGCAGGATCGCTTCGATCGGCGTTCCGGAATAGCGCGCCGCTCCATAGATGCCCTGGTAACTGAAATAGCCGCCCATCATCGCGAGCCCACCGCCCTCCCCCACCCACTCGGCGAGGAGCTTGAGGCGGTTGGTCGTTCGCCGCCCGCGGACGAAGGTGTCAGGATGAAGCAAGAGCGAATTCGCGCCGATATCGGAAAGGGCAACCGCATCATAGGCGGCGAGCGCCGTCGTCGTGCTCGGGAACTCGGTCGGCGCGAGGTGGCCCGGCAGATGCGTGAGCTCGACGTCGCTTCCGGCAAGCGCCTCCCTGAGCGGAGCGATGCCGATCTGGAAGTCCGCCGTCCAGAACTGATCGAAGCCCTTGGTATGCGTCGTAACGCTCGACCAGCTTTCGCCTGCGAGCAGGATGCGTGCTCTCGCCATCAGCTCTCCTCGAAAAGTTGGTTCTCCGATATTCAGGCTCGCTCATGGCCGGGAGCTGCCCATCATCGGCCCCTGCCGGGGCAATCGGAAGGCGGGTGTCGCCACTGTCGAACCCGGCGCCTGGAGGGTCAAGGCCATTCGGAGGCTCGATGTGCGTGAAGTGCTGAGGGCAATCGAACGACATCGGTCGCAGATCCGATTGGCGCTCCGCGCGACGATCGCGAGCTTCGTGAGCTTCCTCGTGGCGAAGCTTATAGGCCTTCCCCAGGGCTACTGGGCGGTCATCACCGCGCTCCTCATAATGCAGGCGAGCCTCGGCGGCTCGATCAAGGCGGCGCTCGACCGGCTCGCCGGCACGCTCGCCGGCGCGGCCTATGGCGCGCTCGTATCGATGCTCATCCCGCATACGGGTCCTATTGCCCTCGCCGGCGCCATCGCCGCCGCGGTCGGCCCCATGGCGCTCCTTGGCGCACTTGAGACGAGCTTCAGGGTTGCGCCGGTCACGGCGCTGATCGTGCTTTTGCCGACGCCCGGCAACACCGCGCCGCCGCTCCTCTATGCCCTCGACCGAGTGCTCGAGATCGGGCTAGGCACAATCGTCGGCCTAACGGTCGCGCTCTTCATCCTGCCGGCCCGCGCCCACGCGCTTCTGCGCGGAGCGGGCGCGCGGGTCATCGCGCTCAATGCCGATCTCATGACCGCGCTCATCGAGGGTCTCGGGAGCGACGCGGGCCGCCCGGGGCTCCCGGCCATCCATGCGCGCATCCGCGCCGCGCTCAAACAGGCGGAGGCCGCCGCCGAAGAGGCCGCGCGCGAGCGGCGCAGCCATGTGACCGACATTCACGATCCCGAGCCCCTCGTCCGCAACTTGTACCGCGTACGGCACGATCTCGTCATGATCGGACGCGCCGCGGCAAAGCCTTTCCCGCGGCAATTGTCGGCAAGCCTCCTTCCGTCACTCGGGGCTCTACGCGACAGCGCGGTGGCGCTGCTTCAAGACCTCGCGAAGTCGCTCGAGTCGGCGGGCCCCGCTCCTTCGCCGGACCGGTTCGACGATTCGGTCAAACGCTTTGCGGCCGCCGTCGATTCGGCCTTCCAGGAGCAAAACCCAGGCGAGGAGGCCGGGCGCCTCTTCGCGTTGCGCTTCTCTTTCGAGCAGCTGGCGCAGGACCTCGCCGATCTCGGGCAGCGAATAGACGAAATCACCCGGTCCCGGGACGGCGATCCTTCGTGAGGAGTTTGCAGACTACCTATTTGCAGGTATTCCTCCGGCGATGGCTGGTCCGGATTTCGAAAAGCAGTACCTCAATCTCGCCTCGCCGCGCCTCGGAGCGAAAGCGCTTCTCGCGAGTGATGAGTTTTTCGCTCCCAAGGAGCGGATGCTCTCCGATGTCTCCGCAATCTTCCTCCCCGAGAAGTACGACGATCACGGCAAATGGATGGACGGGTGGGAGTCGCGGCGCAGGCGGGGCGCTGGGCACGACTACTGCATCGTGAGACTCGGGGCGCGCGGGCGCATCCGCGGGGTCGACATCGATACGAGCCACTTCACCGGCAATTACCCGCCAGCCGCTTCGCTCGATGCATGCCTCTCCGGTTCGGATGCGATCGACAACATGCGATGGACCGAGATTCTCCCCGCCGCCTCGCTCGGACCTTCCGCGCACCACCGTTTCGACATTGCGAGCGAGGCAATCTGGAGCCACGTCAGGCTCAACATCTATCCGGACGGCGGCGTCGCGCGCCTCAGGGTCTACGGCGAGCCCCTGCCGGCCTGGGACCCCGCCGACAAGACGTCCGTGCACGAACTTTCCTTGGCCACCAACGGCGGGCGCATCGTCGGCTATAACGATGCGCATTACGGCACGGTGTGGACCCTCATCACCGCCGGGCGCGGCATCAACATGGGCGACGGGTGGGAAACGCGGCGGCGGCGCGAGCCCGGCAACGACTGGATCATCGTCAAGCTCGGCGCTCCCGGGATCGTCCAGGAGATCGAGGTCGACACCTGTCACTACAAGGGCAACTATCCGGACCAATGCTCGCTTCAGGGCGCCAACGTGACGGGCGCGACCGATTCTTCGCTCATCACGCAGTCGATGTTTTGGGATGAGCTCATGGGCCGGCGGAAGCTCGAGATGGACGCGATCCATCGCTTTTCAGGAACCGACATCGGCGCGCTCGGCCCGGTGAGCCACGTAAAGCTCAACATCTATCCCGATGGCGGGGTGTCGCGGCTCAGGATCTTCGGGAGGCTCGCATGAGCTATGTCGTCCGCCCGGAACCGCTCACCCGAGAGGCCTTCGCTCCGTTCGGAGATGTGATCGAAGCGGAAGGCCGGGAGCACGTCACGATCAACCAGGGCTTTGCGGAACGCTTCAACGACCTCGCCAGGATCGACACGCTCCGTGACGGCGGGGCGACCACTATCAGCATCGCGCGCGGGACGCCGCCGACGGCGCCCATCGTGCTCAAGCTCGTCGAGCGGCATCCGCTCGGAAGCCAGATCTTCTATCCGCTCCAGGACAAGGACTGGCTGATCGTCGTATCCCCAGGCGAAGAACGGCCGAGCCCCCGCGCGCTTCGAGCCTTTCGCGCAAGCGGGCGCCAGGGCATCAATTTCGCCCGGAACGTCTGGCATCATCCCTTGTTGATGCCGGCGCCCGTGGGCCAATTCCTGATCATCGACCGCAAGGGCCCCGGCAACAATCTCGAAGAGCACTGGTTTGCGGAAGACGAGCGGCCGATCCTCGAGCCGTGAGGCTCGGTCGCGCTCCACATCGTACCGCCCGGTGCGCGAGACGCGCACTCTCCGACCAAAGCTCGTCCCTGTCATTGCCGAGCTTGTCCCGGGAACCCATCGCGCCACGTGTTTGGTGTTGGACTTGCGGCACCATGGGTCCCCGCAACGAGTGCGGCGATGACAGATTTTGAGCGGCGCCCAGCGCGCGGGACCCCCATCAGGGCGGCGAAAAGCGCTCGTGCCAGTGGCGGGCGATGTCGATGCGCCGCGCGATCCAGACATCTTTCTGCGCGAGCACATAGTCGAGGAAGCGTGCCAGCGCGTGGCCGCGGCCGGGCCGGCCAGCCAAGCGGCAATGGAGCCCGACCGACATCATCTTGGGCGAGCCGCGCCGGCCTTCCGCATAGAGGCAGTCGAAGCTGTCCTTCAGATACGCGAAGAATTGCTCGCCGCTGTTGAACCCTTGCGGCGTTGCGAACCGCATGTCGTTGGCATCGAGCGTATAGGGGATGATCAGGTGGCGGCCGCCGCGCGGGCTGTCGATCCAGTAAGGCAAGTCGTCGGCGTAGCTGTCGGAAGAATAAAGGAAGCCGCCCTCCTCCATCACGAGCCGGGTCGTGTTCACCGAGCAACGCCCGGTATACCAACCGAGCGGCCGCTCGCCCGTGACTTCGGTATGGATGCGGATCGCCTCCTTGAGATGCGCCCGCTCATCCTCTTCGGAAAAATCCTTGTACTCGATCCATTTGAGGCCGTGGCTCGCGATCTCCCAGCCCGCCTGCTTCATGGCTTCCGTCTGCTCGGGAGAACGCTGAAGCGCGGTCGCGACGCCATAGACCGTCAGCGGAACGTTTCGCGCGGTGAACAGACGCCACAGGCGCCAGAAGCCGGCGCGCGCGCCGTACTCGTAAATCGACTCCATGTTCCAGTGGCGCTGCCCCGGCCACGGCTGGGCACCGACGATCTCAGAGAGAAAGGCTTCGGAGGCGGGATCGCCATGGAGGATGTTGTTCTCGCCGCCTTCTTCGTAGTTGAGCACGAACTGCACGGCGATCACCGCGCCCTCCGGCCATTGCGGGTCCGGGATCGCGCGGCCGTAGCCTTTCATGTCGCGCGGGTAGCTCATTGCGCTTTCCTCTCGTGGAGCTTGCGGCCGGCCACATAGGTCGCGTGGACCGCTCGATCGTCACCCAGGATCATCAGCGAGAAGAGAGTGTCCTCGAGCGACTCCGACAGTACATGCCGGCTCGCGAGAACGGGCGTCGCGCATGGGTCGAGTACCGTGATGTCGGCCCATTTGCCCGGCTCGAGCATGCCCGTCTCAGAGGCGAGATGCAGCCGTTCGGCATTGCCCCGCGTCGCCAGGTGAAAAAGCTCTGCCGCC
>JBJMRA010000017.1:0-6999 GCA_045802365.1 Hyphomicrobiales bacterium
CCGGCGAGTTTTCTTCGTACCTTCAGGCTTCGCTTGTCTTGGACGGTTCGCACGAGATTGACGGCGAAGTGGCGCACAACCGCCATATTGGCGGCACCGTTGCCCTTGCGCAGGCGCGAGAGGTCTTCGCGAAAAACGACATCGAGCACCCAATGGAGAGAATTCTCGATGCGCCAGTGGCCGCGCACGACATGAGCAAAGCGCTCGGCAGAGAGGGGTGCGGAGGCGATGTAGTACCGCCTCTCCCTGTGGCAGCGATCCTTGAGTTCGACGGTGGCTTCGAGCATGGCGACGGCGGCGAGTTTGGGAAAGCGATATTCGCCAGGAAAGCGGCGATGCCCTTCAAGCCAGCCGATGTCGGATGCGACCGCACAGCGGCGCTCTTCAATGCGCCCATGACCCTTATCGATGTCGCGGTGAACATCGAGGCTGGCTGGCGGTGCATCGGCGAAGAACCGTTCGATCTCGGCTTTGAGGCTTGGCTGGTTGTCCTTGACGGCCAGCACGTAGTTGGCACCGGCGTCGATGAGGTTGGCGGCGATTTTGGGATTGCAGGCGATGGCATCGATGGTCACCACTGCGCCATCGAGGGTGCCGGAAGCGGCGAGCTTGCCGATGAGTTCGGGGATCGCCTCCTGTTCGCAGGACTTGTCGGTCACCGCCTCTTGGCCGAGCACCAGGCGCTCGGTGGTGGCGAAGGCGGAGACAAGATGCAGCGCCGCCCTGCCGGCACTGCGGTCGTGGGTGCGCCGCGAGGTCTTGCCATCAAACGCGACGACATCGGGTGCGTTGGGACGCAATTCGTGTGCCCAGGCCATAAAGCAGGCGGCGAACAGCTGCGGATCGATCCGGTTCATGAGGATGTTGAGCCAGCGGGCGCAGGGAATGCCGAAATGATAGGGCAGCAAACCGCGCAGGAAGGAGAGATGCGCCTCGCCCCATTCGGCGATGTCGTCAAAGTCATCGCAGGAAGCAATCGTGCCGCAGACCACGAGGAGAAGCACTTCCCGCAGCGGATGAGCCACACGCCACGGTTCGCGCGGGTCGGCGATGACTGAGAAGTGCTCCAACAGGCTGCGAAGGCGCGGCCTTTCCAGTAAAGTGTCCATGGCTGGGGCTCCGAATCAACTTCCACAGCCCACAGAATCACGAAAACTACAATCCGTTAACCGCCATTAACCTGAGTTCGGAGCCGTGGGATGTCGCACACTGGCTTGACCCTCTTCGGCTCAGAGCCTAGCGTCCGGCCCGCGCATTGCACAAAGCAGCGTTCCACGAGGAACTGAAAGCGATTCCGGTGCGGCCGACCCAATGCGGGGCCAATACCGGAGCTGCCCTTGGCGAGCCCGTCCGGACTCGCCCCTCGGACCTGCCTGATTTGCGCGACGGAGGCGGGTCATATGAGCGGAAAACGGGGGGTGATGCTGTGCGGCCACGGCAGCCGCGACGAGGATGCCGTCAAGGAGTTCGCGATTCTCGCAGATCAACTCAGGGCGCGCCTGACGGACTATCCGGTCGAATACGGCTATCTCGAGTTCGCGACACCGATCATCCGCGACGGCCTCGATAAGCTCAAGGCAGATGGCGTCGATCATGTGCTCGCGGTACCCGGCATGCTGTTCGCAGCCGGACACGCCAAGAACGACATCCCCTCGGTTCTCAATTCCTACGCGGCTCGCAATTCGATCCGGATCGACTACGGCAAGGAGCTCGGCATCGATCCAAAGATGCTCCGCGCCGCGGCTGACCGAGTCGAAGAGGCGATTGCCGGCGCACCGGGCGAGATCAGCCGGCACGAAACGCTGCTGATGGTGGTCGGGCGCGGAGCTTCCGACCCTGATGCCAATTCGAACGTATCGAAGTTCACGCGGATGCTCTGGGAAGGCTTCGGCTTCGGCTGGGCCGAGACCGCTTACTCCGGCGTGACGTTTCCGCTGGTCGAGCCGGCGCTCGAGCATGCGGCGCGGCTCAACTACCGCCGCATCATCGTCTTCCCCTATTTCCTGTTCACCGGCATCCTGGTCGACCGGATCTATGCCGCTAGTGATGCTATGGCGCGCCGCTATCCAGGCATTCAGTTTGTGAAGGCCCCGTATCTGAACGACCACGCGCTGGTGCTCGACACTTTCGAGGAACGTATCCGGCAGATTCTCGAGGGCGACACCGCCATGAACTGCCAGATGTGCAAATATCGGACGCAGGTGCTGGGCTTCGAGACCGAGGTCGGAGCGGCCCAGGAGAGCCACCACCATCATGTCGAGGGGATCGGCCTTGGTCACCGGCACGACCACGATCACGACCATCATGATCACCATCACCATGATCATCAGCATGGAAACGGGCATGTTCATACGCACCTTCCCTATCCCCATGCCGATCATCCGCTAGGGCCGCGCAGCCTGAGGACGCGGTAGAGTGAAGTATCTCCGCGATCCGGCGTCGATCTACGAGAAGAGCTTCGCTCTCATTACGGCGGAGGCCGACCTCGGGTCCCTGCCCGCATGCGCCCGGCCTATTGCGCAACGTGTCATCCATGCCTGCGGAATGGTCGAGATCGCACGCGAGCTTGTGATGTCGGATGACTTCGTGTCCGAAGCGCTCAGTGCCCTCAGAAGTGGACGGCCGATTATCGCCGACAGCGAAATGGTGCTTGCGGGGATCACCCGCCTTCCCGCCGAAATCGACGCGATCGCCACCCTTAATGATCCCCGCGCACGCGTCCTCGCAAGGGAACGGAATACGACGCGGTCTGCCGCTGCGGTCGAACTTTGGCATCCGCACCTCGAAGGCGCGCTCGTCGTGATCGGCAACGCGCCGACCGCCCTCTTCGCGCTCCTCGAAACGATGGACGCGGGCTCGCCCAAGCCGGCGGCCATCGTGGCGTTTCCCGTCGGATTCGTCGGAGCCGCGGAAGCCAAAGAGGAGCTCGCCCGAAATTCACGGGGCGTCCACTTTCTGACGTTGCCCGGCCGCCGCGGCGGATCGGCGATGGCCGCAGCCGCCGTGAATGCGCTGCTCGAGGAGCTTCGGCGTGAGTAGCTGGCTCACCATCCTGGGCATGGGCGAAGACGGAGTTGAAGGCCTCTCCGCACGGGCAGGACGGGCCCTTGCCGATGCCGAGGTGATCGTCGGCTCCGAGCGACTGCTGGCGATGGTGCCCGATTCGGGAGCCGACCGGCAGGAATGGCCGCAGCCCTTCAGCGCCGTCGTCGACCGCATCGTGCCGTTGCGCGGCCGCAAGACGGTCGTCCTCGCAACCGGCGATCCGCTCAACTACGGTGTGGCACGCAAGCTTCTCGAGATCGTGCCCTTCGAGGAGACGGAAATCATCCCGCATCTCTCGGCGTTCAGCCTTGCGGCAGCGCGGATGGGCTGGTCCATTCCCGATTGCGAGACCTTGAGCCTCCATGGCCGGCCGGCGGCCCACATCGAAGCCTTCATCCAGCCCGAGGCGCGGCTCCTCGCTCTCACCGAAGACTGCCGAACCATTGCCGAGGTCGCGACTCGCCTCGTCCGGCGCGGTTTCGAAGCGAGCGTCATTACCGTGCTCGAAAACTTGGGCGGTCCTCGTGAGAACCGCACGGAGTTCCCGGCGCACGCCCTTCCCGATCGGCTTTTCTCGCCGCTCAACACGATAGCGGTCCACTGCATCGCCGGGCCCAATGCGCGCATTTACTCTTCGAGCCCCGGTCTTCCCGACGAGGCCTTCATCCACGATGGCCAGATCACCAAACGGTACGTGCGCGCCGTCACCCTTGCCGCTCTCGCGCCGGCTCACGGAGGGCTCCTCTGGGACGTGGGCGCCGGATCCGGTTCGGTCGCGATCGAGTGGATACGAGCGGCGCGCGAAGCCCGCGCCATCGCCTTCGAACGCGATTCGGCGCGCGTCGGCATGATCTCGGAAAACGCCGATCAGCTGGGCACGCCGCAGCTCAAGATTGTCCCGGGCGATGCTCCGGCGAGCCTTCAGGGATCGCCTGCGCCCGATGCCTGTTTCATCGGCGGCGGCATGGGTACCCCAGGCGTTTTCGAAGTATGCTGGGCGGCGCTCAAGCCCGGCGGACGCATGGTCGCCAATGTGGTCACGCTCGAGGGCGAACTGCATCTGATCGACCTTCATGCGGCGCATGGCGGCGAACTCGTGCGTCTCGACGTCTCGTATCTGACCCATATCGGCCCGCTTCGCGCGCTCAAGCCGCGCATGGCCGTCCTGCAGTGGCGGGCTCTCAAGCCGTGAGCCCTCGGGGAGTCTTTTACGGCATCGGGGTAGGACCGGGCGATCCCGAGCTCATGACTATCAAAGCCTGGCGCGTCATTTCGCAGGCGCCGGTCATCGCCTATCCAAAGCCCAACGGCAAGGAGAGCATCGCTCGGAGAATTGCCGCGCCGTTCATCCCCGACGAAGCAATCGAGCTGCCGATCGAGATCCCGATGTGCGGGGATCGTGATCCCGGGCGCGAGGCCTATGACGCCGCCCGCCCGCCGCTTACCGCGCATCTCGACGCCGGCCGCGACGTCGCCTTCCTGTGCGAAGGCGACCCGTTCTTCTACGGCAGCTTCATGTATCTGTTCGCGCGCATTGCCGCCGATCACGAAACCGTCGTTGTACCGGGCGTGACCTCGCTTACCGCTTCCGCTGCAGCAATCGGCCGGCCGCTCGCTTCGCGAAACGATCTCCTCAAAGTGCTCCCCGCTCCGCTCGACAGCGAGCGGCTGCGTGCCGAAATTGAAACCGCCGAGTCGGTGGCGATCATCAAGGTCGGGCAGCATTTCGAGAGGATCAAAAGCCTGCTCGTTGAACTTCGGCTCGCTAATCGAGCGATCATCGTCGAACGAGCGACGTCGAGCGAGGAGCGGATTTTGAAGCTCACCGATGCGGCCGAAGGCGAGCGGCCCTATTTCTCGACGATTCTGATCTACCGAGGCGGGGAAGAGTGGTGAGGCGCGAAAAGCCGCCGGCGATCGTCGTGCTCGGCCCCTCGGCGATGCCGCTTGCGCGAAGACTCAAGAGCTTGCTCGACGGGGAAATCCACGGGCCCAAGTCATTGTCCGACATCGACGTTGGAATGAGCGGCGTGACCGACGGGCTACGCTCTCTCTTTGCCGATGGACGGCCCATTGTCGGCTTGTGCGCGAGCGGCATTCTCATCCGCGCAGTGGCTCCACTCCTCGATGACAAGCTCAAAGAGCCTGCGGTCGTGGCCATGGCGGAAGACGGAACCGCGGTGGTGCCGCTTCTCGGCGGTCACCACGGGGCGAACGACCTCGCCAGAAAGATTGCCGAAGCGACCGGCGCAAGGGCAGCCATCACGACGGCAACAGATTTGCGCTTCGGCTTCGGCCTCGACTCGCCTCCGCCGGGGTATGAGCTTGCCAACCCGATGGACGCGAAAGAATTTGCCGCCCGCCTGCTTGCAGGTGAAACGGTCAGCGTCGAGGGAAGCGCGCCCTGGGTGATGCTTGCGTCGCATCCCGGCTCGGCTCTGGAAATCCGCGTCACGCATGAAGCCGGCCGGGCCTCGCCGGACCGGCTCGTCTTTCATCCGCGAGCCGTAGCAGTGGGCGTCGGTTGCGAGCGGGGGGTGGCGGCCGACGAGCTCATCGGCCTTGTCGAAAATACGTTGAAAGCGCACCGAATTGCGACGCCGTCCGTTGCTCTCGTGGCATCCCTCGACATCAAGGCGGACGAGCCCGCGATTCACACTCTTTCCCAGAAATTCGGCGTGCCTGCCCGCTTCCTCACGGCGAAGGAGCTCGAGGCGGAAGCGGACCGGCTTGCCACGCCATCCGATGTAGTCTTGGCGGAAGTCGGCGTGGCGGGGGTGGCGGAGGCCGCCGCCCTCGCCGCCGTCGGGAGAAGCGGCACGCTGGTTGTTGCCAAAACCAAATCCAAGCGCGCGACCTGTGCGGTGGCGCTCGCCTCCGAGCCGATCGATCCCGAGAAGGTCGGAGCGGCCCGAGGCAAGCTCATGGTGGTCGGCGTCGGACCGGGAGGTCCCGGGGACCGGAGCGAGCGCGCCAGGGACGCCCTCCGTACTGCGACGGATTGGGTCGGCTACGGACTCTATTTGGACCTGATCGCCGATCTCAAACGAACCCAAGCCGAGCATCGTTTTCCGCTTGGGGCAGAGATCGAGCGCGCGAGACACGCGATCTCGCATGCGCGCCAAGGCAGAAGCGTAGCTCTCGTCACCTCGGGCGATCCCGGCATCTATGCCATGGCCTCGCTCATCTTCGAGATTCTCGATAACGAGCCAGCACCGATCGCCCTCGAGGTGGTGCCGGGCATCTCGGCGCTGCAGGCGGCGTCGGCGCATTCGGGCGCGCTCATCGGGCACGACTTCTGCTGCATCTCGCTCTCCGACCTTCTGACGCCATGGCCGGTGATCGAGGAGCGTCTCAAGGCAGCCGCTGAAGCAGATTTCGTGATCGCGCTGTATAATCCGCGATCTGAAAAACGGCGGGCACAGCTCCCTCGTGCGCTCGTTTTTCTGAAGGCGCGGCGCCCGGCGGAGACACCGGTCGTCATCGCTTCCAATGTCGGGCGGAAGCACGAGCAAGTGCGAGTCGTGCGCCTCGATGAGTTCGATCCATCGGAGGTGGATATGATGACGCTGGTTCTCGTGGGCTCCTCGCAGTCGAAAGCGTTCACCCGCGGAGATGGACGGACCTATGCCTACACACCGCGGGGATATCTGGCGCGATGACCATACGCGCTTACTTACTTCCGAGATGACCGTTCACTTCATCGGCGCGGGACCGGGGGCGGCGGACCTCATTACGGTCCGAGGCTTGAGGCTCATCCAATCCTGTCCCGTGTGCCTCTACGCAGGCTCGCTCGTGCCTGAGGAGATCGTCAGATCCGCGCCGGCCGGAGCGCGGGTGATCGATACCGCGCCCATGCATCTCGACGACATCATCGCCGAGATCGCCGAGGCACATCGGGAGAACAAAGACGTCGCGCGGGTCCATTCGGGCGACCCGTCTCTTTACGGCGCG
>JBJMRA010000174.1:0-13324 GCA_045802365.1 Hyphomicrobiales bacterium
CCGAAAGCTGCCGAGGTCATCTCTCGGCACTGCCCGAAAGCAGGCTCGCTCGCCTTCATGAGTGCCACGAGCGCCGAGTTCGACGGCATCGACTGCTCGGTTTCCCGTTCGGGCTATACGGGCGAGGACGGGTTCGAGATTTCGGTCGGCGCGCGCAAGGCCCATGAACTCGTATCCGCGCTGCTCGCCGAGCCCGAGGTGAAGCCGATCGGTCTCGGCGCGCGAGATTCGCTGAGACTCGAAGCCGGCCTCTGCCTTTATGGGCACGATATCGACGAGACCACCAGCCCGGTCGAGGCCGATCTCGCCTGGTCGATCGGCAAGCGCCGCCGAACCGAAGGGGGTTATCCGGGCTCCTTTCGCATCGGCCGGGAACTGACCCATGGCCCGGCTCGACGACGCGTCGGGCTGAGGCCCGAGGGCCGCGCCCCCGCACGCGAAGGCGCCGTCATTTCGGACGAGAGCGGCAAGCCGATCGGGCGGATCACGTCCGGCGGCTTCGGTCCGACGGTCAACGGACCCGTTGCCATGGGTTACGTCGAGACGCGGTTTGCGAAGCCCGGCACTGCCGTCTCTCTCACGGTCCGCGGCGCCGCCGTTCCGGCGCGCGTCTCAGAGCTTCCGTTCATTCCGCACAACTACAGAAGATAGAGGAGACGCCACATGGCGGCGCGCTACAGCAAGGAACACGAGTGGGTGACAGTCGAAGACGACGTTGCGACGATCGGGATCACCGATCATGCGCAGGAGCAGCTGGGCGACGTCGTGTTCGTCGAGCTGCCGCAGCCGGGCAAGAAGCTCTCGAAAGGTGACGAGGCGGCGGTCGTCGAATCCGTGAAGGCGGCGAGCGAGGTCTATGCCCCGGTCTCGGGTGAGGTGGTGGAAGTGAACAAGGAGCTCGAGGGCGACCCGGCGCTCGTGAACCGGGAAGCGGAATCGGGCGCGTGGTTTCTCAAGGTGAGGCTCGCCGACAAGGGTGAACTCGACGGCCTCATGGACAAGGCCGCCTATGATGCGTTCGCAGCCGGCAAATGAACGGAACGAAAATGCCTGAGAAACGACCCACCCTCGCCGAGCTCGAGCCCGGCGCCAATTTCATTCGCCGCCACATCGGACCGGGGGAAACAGAGACGCAGGAGATGCTCGCCTTTCTCGGCGCATTCTCGCTCGATGAGTTCATCGGCCGGGTCATTCCGCGCCGCATCAGGACGGAGCGCCCGCTCGATCTGCCCAAGGCGAAAGCGGAGCGGAGCGCCCTCTCGAATTTGAGGCAGATGGCCGAGCGCAACGAGGTGTTCACCTCGATGATCGGCATGGGCTACTACGGCACCGTCACGCCCAAGGTGATCCTGCGCAATGTGCTGGAGAACCCGGGCTGGTACACGGCCTACACGCCCTATCAGGCCGAGGTGAGCCAGGGCCGCCTCGAGGCGCTTCTCAATTTCCAGCAGATGGTCGTCGATCTGACAGGCCTCGATCTTGCCAATGCCTCGCTTCTCGACGAAGGCACGGCGGCCGCCGAGGCCATGGCGATGACGAAGCGCGTCGCCAAGACCTCGTCGAACACGTTCTTCATCGATCAAGATACGCATCCCCAGACGATCGGTATTCTCGAAACCCGAGCGCGCGGTTTCGGCTTCGACCTCGTGATCGGCGATCCCGCCGTCGATCTCGATCCGGCGGCGGTGTTTGCAGCGCTCCTCTCCTATCCTGGCTCGACCGGCGAAGTGCGCGACTACCGCGCCGTCATCGACAAGCTGCATGGCGCGGGCGCCCTCGCCATCATGGCGACGGATCTGCTGGCACTCGCGATCCTGACGCCCCCGGGAGAGCTCGGCGCCGACATCGCGGTCGGCTCGGCGCAGCGCTTCGGCGTGCCGATGGGCTATGGCGGCCCGCATGCCGCATTCTTCGCGACGCGCGACGCACACAAGCGGGCGATGCCGGGGCGCGTCATCGGCGTATCGATCGATTCGAGCGGCGCCCCGGCGCTTCGCATGGCCATGCAGACGCGCGAGCAGCATATCCGCCGCGAGAAGGCGACGAGCAACATCTGCACCGCGCAGGTGCTTCTCGCGGTGATCGCCTCGATGTTCGCCGTCTACAACGGACCGAAAGGGATCAGGAAATCGGCCGAGCGTACGCACCGGATGGCCGGGATCTTCGCCGCCGCCGTCGCCTCCTTCGGCTACGAGGTCAAGACGAAGTCGTTCTTCGACACCGTCGCGCTGCACGTGCCGGGCCGCGCCCATCTCCTCCTCGCCAAGGCGCGCGAGAAGCGGATCAACCTGCGCTTTATCGACGGTGACCACCTCGCGGTGTCCTTCGACCAGTCCACCCGGCGCCAGGAGCTCGAGCGGCTGCTCACCGTCTTCAAGACCGACGCGCTCGACCGGGTGAAGATCGACGAAGTGGACGCGAAACTCGATGAGGTCATTCCGGAGGCGCTGAGGCGCAGGAGCCCCTATCTCACGCATCCTGTCTTCGGCATGTATCACTCCGAGACCGAGATGCTGCGCTATTTGCGTTACCTACAGATGAAGGACATCGCGCTCGACCGCTCGATGATCCCGCTCGGCTCCTGCACGATGAAGCTCAACGCGACGAGCGAGATGATCCCCATCACCTGGCGCGAATTCGCGATGATGCACCCCTTCGCGCCGCTCGAGCAGGCGCAAGGCTACCAGCAGCTCTTCGAAGAGCTCGAGGAAATGCTGGCCGAGATCACCGGCTTCGACGCGGTATCGCTGCAGCCCAATGCCGGGAGCCAGGGCGAGTATGCGGGACTCATGGCGATCCGCGCCTACCATCGCTCGCGCGGCGAGGAGAACCGCGACGTCTGCCTCATCCCCGTATCCGCGCACGGCACCAATCCGGCCTCGGCCGCGATGGCGGGCATGAAAGTGGTGGTGGTCGGCTGCGATCCCCGCGGCAATGTCGATCTCGTAGACCTCGAGGCCAAGGCGCGTCTCCACGCGCCGAACCTCGCCGCGCTCATGATCACCTATCCATCGACGCACGGCGTTTTCGAAGAGGCGATCAAGGACATCTGCGCCGTCGTTCACCGGCATCGCGGGCAGGTCTATCTCGACGGCGCCAATCTCAATGCGCAGGTCGGGCTCGTGAGGCCCGCCGAGCTCGGCGCCGATGTCTGCCACATCAACCTGCACAAGACCTTCTGCATTCCGCATGGCGGCGGCGGGCCCGGCATGGGACCGATCGGCGTCAAGGCGCACCTGGCGCCCTTCCTGCCGGGCCACCCGGTCGTCTACGGCGTCAATCCGGCCGCCGGCCGCGACCAGGCGAAAGGGCAGGTGTCGTCGGCGCCTTGGGGCTCGGCGTCGATCCTGCCGATCTCGTGGATGTATATCGCGATGATGGGCGGCGAGGGCCTGCGCAAGGCGAGCATCATGGCGATCCTCAACGCCAACTACATTGCCAAGCGCCTCGCGCCCCATTATCCCATCCTCTACACGGGGCCCGGCGGCTTCGTTGCGCACGAATGCATCGTCGACCTCAGATGGCTCAAGGATCGCACCGGGCTCACCGTCGAGGACGTCGCCAAGCGGCTCGTCGATTACGGCTTCCACGCGCCGACCATGTCGTTCCCGGTGCCGGACACGCTCATGATCGAGCCGACCGAGTCCGAAGCGAAGCGCGAGCTTGACCGTTTCTGCGAGGCGATGATCGAGATCAGGCGCGAGATTGCCGAGGTGGAAGAGGGGAGCGCCGATCGCGCCGACAACGTGCTGAAGAACGCTCCCCACACGCACCGGCTCCTGCTCGGCGATTGGACGAAGCGCTATTCCAAGGAGAAGGCCTTCTTTCCGCTAAGATCGGAGCGCGACGACAAATACTGGCCGCCGGTCGGCCGGGTCGACAACGTCTACGGCGACCGTCACCTCGTCTGCACCTGCCCGCCTCTCGAAGCCTACCAGGAAGCCGCGGAGTAGGATGCAGCAGCGTATCGATCCAATGGCGGCACGGCATCGTTCGACCATCGGATCGCAAGGAATTAGGGCGTTAATCAAGTTGATGACAACAACCGGGGGGATTTCCCATGCGCCGTGCCGTGATCTATCTCGATGGAAGCCCGAACGATAAGGATTCCTTGAGCTTTGCCCTCGCATTCTGCGAGCGCCTGGATGCGAGACTGAGCGTCCTATTGATCCTCGAGCCGGAGGAAATCTATCCGGCGGCGATGGACAGCTTCGTTACGGTCATCGACAATTCGGCTGCGCGCGAGGCGCACGCTGCTTTGGGGCGTCAGGCCTATCGCGAGATATGCGCCGGCAAGTCTTTCGTCGACTATGCCGAGGCTACGACGGGGATCGCCGATGCGATCGAGGCGGGCGGCTATCTCTATGATGTCACGATCCTTGAACGGTTGACGTCGTCGGAAGGGGCCGAAGTGGCCAATTTCAATGCCGCATTATTCAACAGCGGCGCCCCGGTACTCATTACACCGCCGGGGAATGCCGCGAGCACCGCCGAGCGCGTCGGGCTCGTATGGAACGACTCCGTGCCGTCGGCGCGCGCGATCCGTTCGTCACTGCCGATCCTGAAGCGCGCCAAGAGCGTCACCATATTCACCAATGCCGACAATGAGCGGGCAAAGCCCGAGGACGTGCAGCGCTATCTCTCCTGCCACGAGATTCCTGCGGCGGCGAAGAGATTCAAGGCAGGCCATCTCACTGCGCGGGGAAGGGGCCGTGCGGTGCTCGAAGCGGTGACCGCGGCGGGCTCCGATTTCATGGTCATGGGCGCGTTTGGCGAGAGCCGTATCGAGGCGCTCCTGGGCCTCGGCCGCGCCACCGAGAAGGTCGTCACCGCATGCAAGATTCCGTTGCTGGTGCAGGCGTGATTGGACCCTGGCGCTTACTTGTCAGATCACGACCCGGACGACTCACGGCATTTTCGATTTCAGCAGTTGGGATGCTCTTGCTGGCGTGCGCGAGCTCCTCATCGCCTGCTACGTCCGGCGCCACACTGCCCCGCAATGTTATTGTGCCGTTGAGCGTGGTCAGCCGGTTCTTTCCCGAGATCGCCCGAGAAGCCAGCACGGGCCGAGACTTCATGGCCACCGGCAACCCAAAAGCCTCGTTGATGGTGATTTACGAAAGCGGTGATGGTTTCAAGAAGGTAACGATCACGGTCGACCAGTACACAAGCCTGAGTGAAGTGTCATCGGCGTATCAGGAGGCTGTTCAAAAGAGCCAGTCGGTTCCTGGATACGAGCCCGTCCCGGTGCCGAATGTAGGCCAACAGACTTTCGCAGGGACCGTCACGATGGGCGGGGAGACGCACATCGGCCTGGGAGCACGAAATCACAAGCTGATCGTGGGAGCGACGCTGGCCGGCTACGATGCTTCATCCGCTAATACAGACAAGCTCGTAATTGTGGCCCGCATGCAAGGCGCCGCCGCCAAGAAGGCCGCCGATCTCCAATGATAGCTAAAGCGCGATGCCATTTTGAGCGATCACATACGATTCAGAATCAGTCCGGTTTCCCTTCCCCTTCGCCCATGCGGAGCATGGGAGAAGGTGGCGAAGCGCCGGATGAGGGCCCGAGCGCGTAAGCGCGAAGGTGTCGGCACAACCGCTCGCTTCGCTCGCTGGCCCTCATCCGCCCTTCGGGCACCTTCTCCCGCTGGCGCGGGCGAAGGGGAAGCTGTTGAATAGAGATCGTGCTGTTGAAATTGCTGGTCAGGCAGCCGCATTCGCATCGAGCACGCGTTGGCTCCGGCCAGACCCGATCGTAACTGTTGGCTACCTATATCGTGCGCGATCCTTAGTGCAATCGCGACTCTTAGGGCGCCGATGGGACTGCTTATGAGCCGCTCGCCTTTTTCGAGACGTCGGCGAGACGTCGCCCCTCGGGAGCGTGCGCGTCTCGCGCGGGCTGATGACGCCACATTCGCAATCGGTGAGTTCAAAACACATAATAGCTGGCCCATATATATGCTCCGGTTCGGGAGCGTGAATTGAGCGAACAGGCCAGAACCCAACGCGAATGACTGATCAAGCCAATTTTGTTGAGGGCTGCAGACTACTCAGGCAATCCAAATGAGCGCAGACCCGAGAGAAGCCTGTCCCGGCAGGAGGGACTCCTGATGATCGGCTCATAATGCAGACGCAGCTTGCTCATGGTTGAATCAGGAACGATGGCGAGCAGGCGTTCCACCCATTTTTCGCCCTCCTGTGTGTGACCTCGGAGGCCGCAGACGGCGATCTTCAGGCGCAACGCCGGCAGGTAACTCGGCAACGCGCGCAGGGAACGGTCGAGCAAAGCCGACGACTTCTCGTATCGTTCTGCCGAAAAATGTGCGAAGGCGATGCCATACCAGGTGATGTAGACCAGCGGATCGAGTGGATTGAGCTGGATCGATCGCTCGAAGTGGGCAAGCGCGGCGGCGCTATGGTCGGCGTAGGCCCGGACCATGCCGCTGACCATCCAAGCGCCGGCTGAGTTCGGATTGAGCTGAAGGGAACGTCCGATCAGCGCGAGCGCCTCGTCGGATTCGCCGATCAGCATGGCGAGGGAAATACCGGCCATCCAGAGAGCATCGGGGTCGTCTTGCCCTTTTTGGGCGGCAAGCCTGCCCATGCGGACGCCTTCCGGCGTTGTGGAATCGCCCCATCCGCGCTGGCGTTGCCGCACATGGCAGTATGCCGCGAGGCCGTAAGCGGCTGCGTAGTTCGGATCGAGGTCGATCGCGCGGCCGAGCAGGCGAAGCGCTTCGCGGCTATTCTCGTCCGTCAGCGTATTGTGCAGCGCGAGTGCGCGGAGAAATAGATCGTAGGCATCCATATTGTCGGTCGGCTTGCGGCGCGCGCGCTCGATTTCGGCGCCACGGAGCCTGGGTTCGATGGCGCCAATAGCGCTCGAAGTGATGCGGTCCTGGAGATCGAATACATCGCTCAGGGTGCCCTCGAAGCGATCGGTCCAGAGATGCAGTCCGCTTCCGGCGTCGATAAGCTGGCACGCGATGCGCACACGGTTCCCGGCCTTGCGCACGCTGCCCTCGAGCAGGTATCGAACGCCGAGGCGGGTTCCGATCTCCTTAGCATCGACCGCCTTGCCCTTGAAGGTGAAACTGGAATTGCGCGCAATAACGAACAGCCAATGCAGGCGCGCCAAGCCAGCGATGATGTCCTCGGTGATGCCATCGGAGAAATAGTCCTGCCCGGGATCACCGCTCAAATTCTCGAAGGCTAGGACCGCGATGGAGGGTTTCACCGTAGGAGGCGTCTCTGGCTCGACGGGCCGCACCGACGGCTCCCCCGGGGAAATTCGCGCGGCAGAATCCTGGGTCGGCTGCCGAGGCGTGGAACGATTCTGATGGATCGAGTGATATAGGCGCTCCGTCTCGGCTTCGGGCTTGACTCCAAGCTCGGCCTGCAACCTGTCCCGGCAAGTCTGATACTGCTTCAATGCCAGAGCCGTCTGGCCTTGCTCCGTGTAGATGCGCATGAGCGCACGGTGGGTGTCTTCACGTAGGGGATCGAGCGCGATCAGTCGGCGTGCCACCGGAGCCGCTTGGTCGTGTGCGTCATCGGCCATATGCCGGGCGAGCAGAGCGGCCAGGGCCTCACGCGCAAGATCGCGCAGGCGCAGGCGCTCCATAAGCAACCACTCCTCGAAGGTAGGATCGCGAATCTCCAGGCCATCGAGCAAGTCGCCTCGGTAGAGGATCATCGCTCGCGCGACGGCGTCCGGCGTTCCTTCGCTGCTCAGCCGCTCAAACTCCGCGACATCGATCAATACAGCAGCAGGGTCGAGCGTGACGAACTCCCGATCGGACTGCAGTGCAGTGGGCTGCATGCCATCCACGACTTTGCGCAACCGGAGCATCGCCTGTTTCAAGCTGTCACGCGCCTGCTTGTCGCCGCGCTCGCTCCAGAGAATCCCGGCCAGCTTATCCCGCGAGCGCGGTTCGCCCGCCGGCATGGCCAGGTAGGCAAGAAGCGCACGCTCCCGCCGGCCAGGCAGATCAATCGCCTGATCGTCCTTGCGCAGTTGGAACCCACCAAGCAGACGGATCTCGAGAGAGGCCATTCGATTATGATGGGGATCGAGTCATGCCGTCGCGTCCCACGGACGATTCAGATATCGAATTAGCGCTTTTTTTCCGAGCACTACAACCGCACTGTGACGATTCTCACCGATCGACGCCCGAGCCGCTGACCGGCGGATTACCGGCAGAGCGCACAAGACCATCACTCGACCAGCCCTTTCGACACAGGAGACGAGTGATGCTCGAGGCAGCCGAAAGTCGACAAGTCACCCATCCTGCCGTCGAGCCACCCTTCGACGCCGCAATGATGCGCCATCGCCGGCTCGCGGAACTGACGGAGCGGGACCGCTGGACGCGCCGGCAGCTTCTCGCTTATCAGCGGGAGCGCCTGCACGTAGTCTTGCACCACGCCGTCGCCGCCTCCCCCTTTTACCGTGAAACGATCGGGCATCTGGTGGAACGCGGCGCACCGTTGGAAGAATTTCCTGTGCTCACGAAGACGCAGCTGGTGGCCAATTTCGATCGTATCGTTACAGATCGCCGGCTGAAGCTTGCCGATATTGAACTCCATCTCGCTGGCGAACGCGCGGCGGACCTGCTGTTCGGGAAATACCGCGCTTGTGCGACCGGCGGCACAACGGGGGTCCGTGCGGTGATGGCTTACGATCAACCAGCATGGGAATACGCAGCGGCGAACACCGTCCGATTCATCGGTCTGACGGGGGTGTTGCCGGAAGCCCGCAGCATCGGAATCGGCGCCCCTACGCCACAACATCTGTCTTGCCGACTATACGAAGAGCTGCGTCTCGGCAATCCCCGAATACCACGCCTCCATGTCACGATGCGAATGCAGGAGGTCGTAGCCGCATTGAACGAATTCCAGCCGGAAGTCATCTCGACGTACCCGTCGTTCATCCGGCGGCTCGCTGAGGAGCAAATAGCGGGACGCCTCAAGATTTCGGCCCGGCGGTTCTGCTCGGTGGCGGAAGCTTTGATGCCGGACGTACGCGATCTCGCCCGGCAAGTTTGGGATGCCGAGGTCTTCAACCGCTACTCCACAACGGAAACCGCTTGCTCCGGTTCGGAATGCGAGCAGCATTGCGGCATCCACTTGCCCGAGGACTTGGTAGTGTTCGAGGCCGTTGACGGCGCCAATCGCACGGTGTCCACCGGCGTCCCCAGCCACAGCTTGCTGATTACCACGCTGGCCAACGCGCTGGTGCCCCTTATCCGTTACGAGCTGTCGGACAGCGTCACCATAGCGGATGAGCCCTGCGCCTGCTGCCGACCGTATGCTCGCATCACATCGATCGAGGGCAGGCGGGAAGACGTGTTGAAGCTGCCGCGCCGTGGCGGCGGGTCCATTGAGATACATGCCTTTCGCCTCGTCTCGCCGCTCATCGCCATGCCCAGCGTTCGGCAGTATCAACTGCTGCCCATCGCTGATGAATTGGCCGTCAAGATTTCGGTGCGAAATGGCGATGATCGGCAAGAGATCAGAGACGCCGTCGAACGGAGAATCAAGAGCGTGCTGGCGGATGCCGGTGCTGGCGACACCACTGTCGCGGTGGAAATCGTCGATTCCATCGAGCGGTCCGGCGCGGGAGCGAAGCTGAGACTGGTCGCGAGACCTGAGCTGAAGGAGACCCGCCATGGCTAGAGTTGACCTACTGGACGAATACGCCTGTGTCGCTATCCTAAGCGTTTGCAGCGTGGAGCAAGCGGTGAGAGGGCGCATCATGAAGCCAGCTCAGGCAGCCATTATGATAAGTCGAGCTGGAGGTATGCTGCGGCCATGATCGTGGGACTAATCTAGCAGTCGTTCTGATTGCGGTAGCAGCTCTTTAGAAGCCATGTGTCTACTCCTACTGGAGTGCCGGCCGGAATAACTTCTTCTGGTTTTGAGCGCTCGCCGCAGAATGGAACCTCTCGGCAGCGTGGAAGCTGCTTTTGAAACTCCGTCACGATTGGATGATGTATTGAAGCCCGTAGTGATCATCGAAACGCCTCGGACGATCTTCCGTAGGTTAACTGCGGATGACCTTGACGATCTTTGCCGACTTTACGCAGATGCGGATGTCCGCCGCTATTTCCCAGAGGGGACGCTCGACAGGTCACATACTAAGCAAGAGCTTGATTCGATTCTCTCAGACGGAACCGGCGATGGTCATGAGCTGACTCTCTGGGCCACGATCCACAAGCAGACATGTCGATTCATCGGACGCAGCGGTTATGTCAAATGGGAGATCGACGGAACACAGGCGACTGAGATCGCCTACTTGCTCGATAAGGAATTTTGGGGACAAGGTCTCGGGACGGAAATCGCAGGGGCTCTGGTTCAATACGGCTTCGCGCAACTCGGACTCAGGCGGTTGATCGCCTTGATTGACCCGAGGAACACTGCTTCCATCAGGACTGCCGAAAAGGCTGGATTTCATTACGAACGCGACACCCTCATCGGCTCTGCGGGATGCTCCATCTACGCACGACACGGCTACTGACGATCGACGCCGGCTCGGCTTTCGGCTCCTGCGACTGGCGAAGGAGCCGAACGAAGGGCGCCTTCAACGTGAAGCAGATATCCGTCCGCTGCCCGGCGATGCCGGTTTACGAATTCACGGCCTAATGCAGCCGGGACTTGACGGCGCCGATCGACTGCTCGATGAGCGGCTCGCCCTTGTCGCCCTTTACGGCGGTGCTGAGAAGTTCGGAGGCGGCGCCGATCGCGAGATCGGTCACCGTCGAGCGTACATCCTTGACGGCCTGCTGCTCGGCCTGCGCGATCTTCTGCTCGGCCTGACGCGTGCGCCGGGCGATGGTCTCGGTGAGCTTCTGGCGCGCCTCGCTCGCGTAAGCCTCGGCTTCCCGCTTCGCTTGCGCGATGATGTCCGAGGCGGTCTTTTCGGCTTCCGTGCGCTTGCCCTGGTATTCGGCAAGAAGCGCTTGCGCTTCTTCGCGGAGCTTCCGCGCCTCGGCGAGCTCGCGTGCGATCCGCTCGGTGCGCTCATCGAGCATGGCGGTCAGCCGCGAAGGCGCTTTCAGGTAGATGAGCAGGGCGACGAAGAGGATGAATGCGACGAGGACCCAGGTTTCGGGTTCCGAGAACGAAAACATGAGTGCTCCTCAGACTTTGGCGCGCGCGGCCCGCGCCAGCGCCCGCTCGGCGTCGGCCTTGGTCACCGTGATGCCCGTGAGTTCGTTGACGATATCGGCGGCGATCTCGGTGGCGAGCTCCTGCGCGCTCGCGAGCGCCTGGTCGCGGGTGCGCGCGACCTCTTTCTCGGCAGCGGCGATCTTCGCGTTGAGCTCCTGGTCGACCTTGGCGCGCTCGCGGTCCGTCTCCGCGGTCAACCGGTCGCGATTCTCCTGCGCGATGGCATGCGCCCTGGCGCGCGCCTCAGCAAGCTCCTTCTCGTACCTTGCTACCGCCTGCTCGGTCGCGTTCCGCAGCCGCTGTGCCGCGCCGAGGTCGCCCTCGATCACGTTGCGGCGTTGCTGGATGACGCCGCCGACTCGCGGGATCGCCTGGCGCACCACGATGATGTAGAGCGCGATGAAGGTGATCGCGAGCCAGATGAGCTGCGGCGGCCAAGCCGAGATGTCGAGCTGGGGCATCGAGGATCAGATGAACAGAATCATCATGGCGACCGCGAAGCCGATGAGGCCGGTCGCTTCGGCGAGGGCAAAGCCGAGAAACAGGGTTCCGCGCTGGCCGGCTGCTGCCGCCGGATTCCGAAGCGCTCCGGAGAGGTAGTTCCCGAAGACGTGGCCGATGCCCACACCGGCGCCGCCAAGCGCCACCGCAGCGATGCCGGCGCCGATCATTCTTGCTGCTTCAGTTTCCATGAAAGTCTCCTGTTGGATGGTTTTCGAGGGGCTTCAATGATCGACGTGCAACGCGTCGCTGAGATAGAGGCAGGTCAGAAGAGCGAATACATAGGCCTGCAGCACGGCAACCAGAAGCTCGAGCGCATAGAGGAGCACGGTGGCGGCGAGCGGGAACCAGCCGGCCGCGAGCCCGAGCATCACGACGAAGCCGGCGGCGACTTTCAACATCATGTGTCCGGCCATCATATTGGCGAAGAGGCGGATCGAGAGCGAGAACGGCCGGATGAAGTAGGAAATGACCTCGATCGGCACCAGGAGGAGGAGAATGGGCGCCGGCACGTTCGGGGGCACGAAGATCTTGAGGTAGCCCACTCCGTTCCGCATGAAACCGATCGCCGTCGCGGCGATGAAGACGGTGAGCGCCAAGGCCAGGGTGACGATGATATGGCTCGTCACCGTGAAGGCGTAGGGGATGAGGCCGAGCAGATTGCAGGTGAGGATGAAGGTGAAGAGCGTCAGGACGAAGGGAAAGAAGGCGCGGGACTCATGCCCGAGCACTTCGTGGGTCATGTTTTCGACGAACTCGTAGATGCTCTCGGCGAGCGACTGCAGGCGGGTTGGCACGAGTTCGCGCGGGGCAAGGAGAAAGAGGAGGCTCACCACGCAGACCGCGATGATCGCCCATAAGCCGGAATTGGTGAGGGATGCATCGAGGGGTCCGAGGTGAATTGGAACGATACGATCGATCCCGAACTGATGGATCGGATCGATCGGCCCTTTCGCGCCGTGCTCGGCAACGGCTTGGGCGGCGGCATCGGTTGTCGTCGTCACGCGTCGTCCTCATCATCCTTTACGGAAGGCGGGAACTTCGTTTCTCCCGGGGCCCTGCCGTCCAACAGATTCTGCGCTTCCTTGCTGCCGCTCAGACGCATGACGTTCCAGACGCCGGCGGCAAAGCCGAAGGGCATCAAAATCAGCATCAGCCACGGCGAGGTTCCGAGATAGCGGTCGAGCACCCACCCAAGCCCCGCGGTCACGGCCACGCCGACGATGAGGTCGGTGATGGCGCGGAAAGCGAGACTTAAGGCTGAACCTTCTTCGGACCCGCTCGACTTCGGCTTTTGCCTCGCCGTCAGGGTTTCATCCAGCCGTTTGCCGAAATTCCGGAGCCGATCCGGCCCCTTATCGTTGCCGGTGGTGCTCATGGACCTGCCCAGAATAGCGCCGCAGCGGCGGAAGCGCCCCCAAAAACCGGCGCAACTTAGTGGCCGGTGCTCACGGTGTCAAGCTCTGATGACGACCACTAAGTCTATGACAGGTCTCAATATTCTGAAAATGAAGCCAAATGTAACGCGAGTCCGAGAGGAACGACCCCTTGAACCCGGCGCTCTGCGAAATTACCTCGCTGGCACTCGCCGCTCGAGAGTGCCAGACGCACGATGCGCGGGGTGTCTCGAGATCGCGCGAGGCGCAACGAG
>JBJMRA010000175.1:0-9832 GCA_045802365.1 Hyphomicrobiales bacterium
AGCGGGCGGGGACAGCCGGATGGCTCTCCGAGAGATCGAAGCCGCACTCAAAAAGCTCCCGAAGGTGAGCGGCGGCGGCGCGGGTCAGGTTTATCTGTCGCCCGAGCTCGCCCGCGTCTTCGATGCCGCCCAGAAGCTCGCTGAGAAATCCGGCGATTCGTTCGTGTCGGCCGAGCGGCTGCTGCAGGCTCTGGCGATTGAGGAGAGCGATGCCGCCAAGGCGCTCAAAGCGGCGGGGGTAACCGCACAGGGCCTAAACCAGGCGATCAACGCGATCCGCAAGGGCCGCACCGCAGACACCGCATCGGCCGAGCAGGGCTACGATGCGCTCAAGAAATATGCGCGCGACCTGACCGAGGCCGCCCAGGCCGGCAAGCTCGATCCAGTCATCGGCCGCGACGATGAAATCCGGCGCACCATCCAGGTGCTGTCGCGCCGGACCAAGAACAACCCCGTGCTGATCGGCGAGCCGGGCGTCGGCAAGACGGCAATTGTCGAGGGATTGGCGCTCCGCATCATCCAGGGTGACGTGCCCGAAAGCCTGAAGGACAAGCGGCTCCTCGCGCTCGACATGGGCGCGCTCATCGCAGGGGCAAAATACCGCGGCGAATTCGAGGAGCGGCTCAAAGCCGTGCTCTCGGAGATCCAAGCCGCAAGCGGCGGCATCATTCTTTTCATCGACGAAATGCACACGCTCGTCGGCGCCGGCAAGGCGGACGGCGCCATGGATGCGTCGAACTTGCTGAAACCCGCCCTGGCGCGCGGCGAACTCCACTGCGTCGGCGCGACCACGCTCGATGAGTACCGCAAGCACGTCGAGAAGGATGCAGCACTTGCCCGCCGCTTCCAGCCGGTCTTCGTCTCGGAGCCCTCGGTCGAGGACACGATCTCGATCCTTCGCGGGCTCAAGGAGAAATACGAGCTGCACCACGGAGTGAGGATCACCGACTCCGCGCTCGTCGCCGCGGCCCAGCTTTCGAACCGCTACATCAGCGACCGCTTTTTGCCGGACAAGGCGATCGACCTGGTCGATGAGGCCGCGGCGCGGCTTCGGATGCAGGTCGATTCCAAGCCCGAAGAGCTCGATGAGATCGATCGGCGGATCATGCAGATGCAGATCGAGCGCGAGGCGCTAAAGAAAGAGAGCGACAGGGCGTCCAAGGACCGGCTCGAGCGCCTCGAGAAGGAGCTCGCCGGGCTCGAAGAGGAGTCCGCCGCTCTCACCCGCAAATGGCAGGCTGAGAAGGAGAAGCTCGCCTCGGCGCAGAAGATCAAGGAAGAACTCGATCAGGCGCGAATCGAGCTCGAGCAGGCGCAGCGCAGGGGCAACCTCGCGCGCGCGGGCGAACTCGCTTATGGCGTGATCCCCGGCCTCGAAAAGCGGCTCGCACAGACCGAAGCCAGCGAAGACGCGACCATGATGGACGAGGCGGTGACGCCCGAGCTCGTGGCGCAGATCGTTTCACGCTGGACCGGCATCCCCGTCGACAAGATGCTCGAGGGCGAGCGCGAGAAGCTTCTCCACATGGAGGAAGAGCTCAGCAAGCGCGTCGTCGGCCAGGCCGAAGCGGTAAGAGCCGTATCGACCGCGGTACGCCGCGCGCGCGCCGGTCTCCAGGACCCGAACCGCCCGATGGGCTCGTTCATGTTCCTGGGGCCCACCGGCGTCGGCAAGACCGAGCTCACCAAGGCGCTCGCGAGTTTCCTCTTCGATGACGAGCACGCGATGGTGCGCATCGATATGTCGGAATACATGGAGAAGCACTCGGTCGCGCGGCTTATCGGCGCTCCTCCGGGCTATGTCGGTTACGAGGAAGGCGGCGCGCTCACCGAGGCGGTCAGACGCAGGCCCTACCAGGTGATTCTCTTCGACGAGATCGAAAAGGCGCATCACGATGTCTTCAACGTGCTCCTTCAGGTGCTCGACGACGGACGGCTTACCGACGGTCAGGGCCGCACGGTCGACTTCAGGAACACGCTCATCGTGATGACCTCGAATCTCGGCTCCGAGTATCTCGTGTCGCTCGGCGAGGATCAGGACGTGGACGTCGTCCGCGCCCAGGTCATGAACGTGGTGCGCTCGCACTTCCGGCCCGAGTTCCTCAACCGGATCGACGAGATCATCCTCTTCCACAGGCTGAAGCGCGAGGAGATGGGAGCGATCGTCGACATTCAAATCGATCGGCTGCAGCGGCTCCTCGCCGACCGCAAGATCACGCTCAAGCTTTCGGACCAGGCGCGGAACTGGCTCGCCGACAAAGGCTACGATCCGGCCTATGGCGCGCGGCCCTTGAAGCGGGTCATCCAGAAGTCGCTCCAGGATCGGCTAGCCGAGGAAATCCTCGCCGGAACGGTCAGCGACGGAGAAACCGTCGACGTCACGGCCGGCAAGGACGGGCTCATTCTCACGCTCAAGGCCTCAAAAGCCAAGGCGGCCTGATCGCCGCTCACACGCTCCGGATCGCAGTACGAAGCGCTCCCCGTTCCCTGCAAAACTGGGAGCTGCCTTCGTCGCCGGCACTTTCATCTTGCGACTCCGTCCTACTTTCTGGTAAATCAATCTACTAAATCGGTACATCACTCAGCCAAGTCAAAGTCGAACCTTGGGTGGGACCATTACGAACACACGCAAGCCCCGGATTCGCGACGTGGCCAGGCGCGCCAAGACGTCGGTGAGCACGGTGTCGAACTGGCTGAATGGGCGTCCCGAACGCATGCGCCCGGAAACGGTTCGGCGCATCGAAGCGGCCATCGAGGCGCTCGGATATCGGCCAAGCTGGGCCGCCCGCAACCTCAAGAAGGGCTTTGCACCAGTCATTGGGTTGCTGGTGCCGTCGGTTTCCAATCCGTTTCATGGCGCACTGGCGCGGGGTGTCGAGATCGCTGCCCAGCGGCGCGGGTTTCAGGTCGTCTTGGGTAACAGCCTCCGGGATCCGGCCCGCGAGCGGGGCTATGCGGAAGACTTCTTTGCGTTCGGAATTCGCGGCGTAATCATCGGGTCCTCACCTTTCGACCTCGCCCATTTCACCGAGCTCATGGGCCGTGGTCTCTCGGTCGTCGCTTTCGACCTCGTGGCGGCCGGCCATTCGGGCATTCCTCCGATGGACAGCGTGAGCATCGACAACCATCGCGCCGGCTACCTCGCTACTCGTCATCTCGTCGAGCTTGGTCACCGCCGAATCGGCTACATCTCCGGGTCGACTCCGACGAGGTCGCGGCGCGACCGGCTCGAGGGCTATCGGGCGGCGCTCGCCGAGGCTGAGATCGAGGCCACTGGCGATCTCATCGCAGCAGGCGTGGCTACCGTGGGCTACGACGATATCCATGCCGCGGAGCATGGACGCACAGCTGCACACGAGCTCCTGCAGCTGCCCGAGCCGCCAACCGCACTCGTCGCGTTGAATGATATGCATGCTCTTGGTGCATGTGCGGCCGTGAGGGATCGCCGGCTTTCGGTTCCCGAGGATATTTCGGTCGTGGGGATCGACGATATTGCCCTGGCAAACCTCATCCATCCGCCGCTCACGACTGTTCACCAGCCGATCGAGGAGCTGAGCGAGGGGGCTGTCGATCTTCTCACACGTCGCATCAAGGGCGAGGATCCCCCTGCCCAGCAGCTCGTGTTCGAGCCGCACTTGGTGGTGCGCGGATCTACTGCCGCGCTCTTAAGCAAAGCGTCTGACACCGGAAAGGAGGAGGACAACCAATATACCGCAGTCGCTTAGAATGGATAGCAGCCGGCGAACGCCGGCGAATGTGCTTGTCATCACACTACGATCCACGGGAGGAATGCTATGAGGACCAATCGCAGAAATCTGATGTTGACCGGCATCACCTCGATCGCGGCGGCCGCGGTCGTGGCGTGGATTTGGCCGGGAGCCGAGCTCGCGCGCTCCGAAGACTTCGAGCTCGCGATGGTTATCAAGGAAACGACCAACCCCTACTATAATGCCACGCTTCGGGGGGCCGAAATCGCGGCTAAGGAGATCGGCGGCGCCGTCAAGAATTGGGGTCCGACCCAATCGAGCGCGCAGGCACAGGTCGACATCATCAACAATCTGGCCGACCGACACGTGCCAGCAATCGCCATCGCTCCGAGCGATCCTGATGCAGTCGTTCCGGCTATGAAGCGGGCGCAGAAACTCGGCTCGAAGGTGATTACCTTCGATGCGGACTCCGGTAAGGACGGCCGGCCATTCTTTGTCAATCAAGCGACCAGCGACGCGATCGGCCGCTATGGGGCGGTCCTGCTGGTAAAGGCCATGGGCGGCAATCCGAAAGGGAAGGTGGCGATCGTATCGGCGCAGCCCACGGCTGCCAATCAGAACGCCTGGATCGCGGCATTCAAGGATGAGATGGCGAAATATAAGGACGTCGAGATCGTCGATACCGTTTACGGCTATGACAATGAGCAAAAAGCTTTCGATGCAACCGTCGCGTTGACCACCAAATATCCTGATCTTGCCGGGATCTTCGCGCCGACGTGTCCAGGGCTTCCCGCAGTGGCGAGGGCGCTTGAGTCGGTGGGCAAGGGAAATGGCAAGATCAAGGTCTCCGGCAACTGCGTGCCAAGCATCACCGCCAAATACATGCTCGATGGCACGATCGAGGGATTCTACCTATGGGATCCGATCAAGCTCGGATATGTGACCTATTACGCCGCGAAGAATCTCGCAGAAGGCAAGATCGCCGGTAAAGTCGGCGAATCGTTCACGATCAGCAACGGCAAGTGGCCGGGGACCTACACGATCGACGAGACAGGGCAGATCATCACCGGAGAGCCGCTCCAGTTCACCGCGGAAAACTACAAGGACTACCCGTTCTAGTGACCGGGGGTGGGGCGCGGGGCTGCCTTGCGCTTGCCGGGCGGGCCCCCGCGACCTGTTGGCCCTGTTGGAACAAAAGCGTTCTGAATGGCGGTGATCGAGCTAGAGAACATCACCAAGCGCTTTGGCCCTGCCGAGGTCCTGAGCCATGTCGATCTGCGGCTGGACGCAGGCAAGGTACATTCGCTTGCGGGAGAAAACGGCGCCGGCAAGAGCACATTGGTCAAGATACTCGGCGGCATCCACCAACCCGATGGTGGCCGAATCATCCGAGATGGAACCCTGACGGCGATCGCTGGAGCGGCAGACGCGCAACGGCAAGGAATCGCGATTGTCCATCAGCATCCCGCGCTCTTTCCTGATCTCACAGTGGCTGAGAACGTCTTCGTCGGCCGGCAACCTCGCCGGTTGGGGCGCATCGACTGGAAAGCATTGACCGACCGCACCAGCGAGCTTCTCGCGGCCTTACGCGTCGAGATCGATCCCGATACTCCCGTCAAGTTCCTTACGATCGCCGAGCGGCAGTCGGTCGAAATCGTCAAGGCGTTGTCGTTCGACGCGCATGTTCTCGTCATGGATGAGCCAACTTCGGCGATATCCGGGCGAGAGCTTGATCGACTGTTCGAACTCGTCGCTCGTCTCAAGTCGCAGGGCGTGGCCATCCTCTTCATCAGTCACTTCATCGACGAGATTCTGGGAGTGGGCGATGAAGTCACGATCCTGCGCTCTGGCAAACGCGTCATCTCCTGCCCGACATCGGAGCTCACCGCAGCCCAATGCGTGCGGCACATGATCGGCTCAGAGCCGAGCGCATTTTTTCCCAAGCAGCCGGCGGAAATAGGCTCGCGGGTGCTGAGCGTGCGCGACTTGTCGGGCGCGGGCTTCGTGGAAGACGTCACTTTCAACCTGAGAGCTGGCGAAATTCTCGGCTTCTTCGGATTGGTCGGAGCCGGTCGCTCCGAAGTGGCCGCAATGCTCTTCGGCATAACTCCGCCCGCCCGGGGACGCATCGACATCGACGGCCGGCCGGTCAAAATCAGCTCGCCGCGGAAGGCAATGCGCCTCGGCCTTTCTTTCCTGCCGGAGGATCGCCATCAACAGGGCCTCATTCTCCAGTTCCCAATACGCGCCAACGAAACGCTCCCTATCCTGCGTCGGCTGTGCGGGGCATTCGGCGTCGTCAATCGACGGCGGGAGGAGGCCATCGCTACGGAGATTGCGCAACGGATGCGTGTCGTCGCTTCGGGAATCGAGCAGCTGACCAACATGCTTTCGGGCGGAAACCAGCAGAAGGTCTTGCTTGCCAAATGGCTTCTTCCCTCGCCCCGGGTGCTTATCCTCGATCAGCCCACTCGCGGCATCGACGTTGGTGCGAAGGCAGAAATCCATCGCACCATTTCCCAACTCGCGGCCACGGGTATTGCAATCATTCTGATCGGCGATGACGCCGAGGAGGTGATCGCCATGGCCGATCGCATCCTTGTGTTTCGGGCCGGTCGTATCAATGGCGAATTTGAGCGCGGCTCCTTCGATCGTGACGCAATTCTCATTGCAGCGGCCCACACCGCCCGCACCGGGGTTGATGCGCCGCGTGCCGCATGAGCCACGTTATACCGGCCCCAATGTCGGCTTCGTCCTGTCGATTGCGTCGGCTCCTCTACCGCGTCGCCCGCGTGCGAGAGCTTCGGCTGGTCTTTGCACTCGCAGTCATCGGCGCATTGATCACGATCAGAGAGCCTCGCTTCCTCGAGGGAACGAACCTTCAGCAGATCGCGCTCTCGGCCACTTTGGTCTGTATCGTCGCCATCGGCGAGGCGCTGGTCATCATTGCCCGCCAGGTCGATTTGTCGGTAGGCGCCATAGTCGCCACGAGTGCTTTCATCTCCGCCGAGTGGCTGGAGCGGAGTCCCGATACGCCCATTCCACTGATATTCCTCGTCGGCGTGGTGGTCGGGTTGGCGCTCGGCGCTGGCAATGCGTTGCTGGTTGCGGTGTTCAGACTGCCTGCCATCATCGCCACGCTCGGGACGCTCGCTATCTATCGCGGCGGCGTCATCGTGTATGCAGGCGGCCGCCAGATTTCGGCGACCGTCTTGCCCGCAAACTATGGACGCTTGGCCGAGCTCGAGGTGGTCGGCATTCCCGTCCTCATATTAACCGCCGCGCTCATCGCTCTTCTCTTCGGCTTCGCCATGCGGTTCACGCGCACCGGCCGCAACCTATACGCTCTCGGCAGCAACCCGCAGGGCGCGCGCCTTGCCGGCATCGACGAACGCCGCCATGTGGCACTTGCATTCCTGATGTCCGGGTCTCTCTGCGGGTTCGTAGGCGTTCTTTGGGGCGCCCGCTTCGGAACCGTCGATGCCGTGCTCGCGCCCGATCTGAATCTCCAGGCAATCTCTGCCGTCGTCGTGGGGGGTGTGAGCATCTTCGGAGGCAGCGGATCGGTATATGGCGCCGCCATCGGCGCAGTTGTCTTCGCGGTGCTCCAGAATGGCGTTCAGCTTCTCGGCATAAACCAGTTCTGGCTTCAGGCCGTCACCGGGGCAGCGATACTGGTCACGGTATACTTCTACAGCCGGGCAACGCGGCGCATGGAACACGCCTCCGACCGGCGAGCGCCTAGGTCGCGAGCGCGGTGATGAGCGGAATGAAGCGGTTGCGCACCATCGTGGGCCGCTGGGAACTCTTTCTATTTGCCGTCCTGATCTTGACCTTGATCACCGGCTCGAGTGTTTCGCGCTACTTTTTGACCGGATCCAACATATCGATCGCGCTCGCCGGCGCGATGCCCATTGCCATCATCGCGCTCTCGATGACCTTGATCGTCATCACGGGTGAGATCGATATATCGGTTGGCTCGATCGTGGGCCTGTGCGCGACGTCGATGGCGATTTGCCTCGAGCAGGGACTGCCGATCGGTTGGGCCATTCCGGTCGGGGTCGGGGTCGGCGCACTGGCCGGACTTCTGAACGGCGTGCTCGTCGTCAGCGGCGGCTTGCCCTCGCTCGTCGTCACCATCGGCACCCTCGCACTCTATCGCGGAATAGCTCAGATTCTTCTCAAGGAGCGCGGCGTCAGCAGCTTTCCAGAATGGTATCAGGAAATCGGCTTCGGAACGCTTCCCGGCACGGCGATTCCCTGGAGCGTCGTCATTTTCCTCGCGCTCTTTGCCGGCTTTGCCGTGTACCTGCACCGCACTCATTGGGGTCGCGCTCTTTATGCGATCGGCAACAACCGCGAAGCGGCCAGATATTCGGGCGTAAATACCGGCCGCATGCTGGTCGGAATATTCGTAGCTTCCGGCGTGCTCTGCTCGGTCGCGGCAATCGTGCTCACTGCATATCTGGCAAGCGCGCGCTCGGACACGGGACTGGGTTTGGAACTGTTCGTGATCACCGCCGTGGTCCTCGGCGGCGTTGATATCTTCGGCGGCAGCGGCACTTTGGGTGGTGTGCTCCTTGCAATTCTCGTTCTCGCATTCGTGCAGAATGCACTCGGCCTGGCTGGCGTTACTCCTGAAGAGCAGCAGATCGTGACGGGAGGAGTCCTCGTTACCACGCTGATCCTGTTCGGCAGCTCGGGAATGATCACCCGGATCAGGAGCGGGCTGGCAAGTTTGCGGGCAAGGAAGAAAACATGAGCGAGACTGATCGCGAAGTGGCCATCATCACAGGCGGAACGCGCGGCATTGGCGCTGCAATCGCGGCAGTGCTCGCCCGTCGCGGAGTGCGGCTCGTGCTCAATGGCCGGATTCGCGACGCGGAGGTTGATCAGACCGCCGAAGAATTGAACGGGTCAGCCGCGACCGAGCTCGTCATCGGCGATGCCGCCGAGCCCGGGATTGCCCAGGAGCTTGTCAGGACTGCGCGCGCGCGCTTTGGGCGCCTTGACTATGTGGTCCCGGCGGCGGGGAGCGCTTGTCCGGGCCGGATAACCGATTTGTCGGTCGAACAGTGGATGGAGGCATTTCGCATTCACGTGCATGCTGCCTTCCACCTGTTTCGCTCCGCTCACGAAGCGCTTGCGGTCCGCGGAGGGGCGGTGCTGTTGATCGGCTCGGCTGCGGGCATCCGCGGCTGCCCCGAGACCGTCGCCTATCAGACGGTGAAGGGCGCGTTGCCCCAGATGGCCCGCGCGCTCGCGCGCGATCACGGCAGAGAAGGCATTCGCGTCAATGTCATCGAGCCGGGCATCATCCGAACCCGGTTCCATGCGGCGATGACACCCGAGGCCGAGCGCAATAATCTCGAAAACCGCATTCCTCTACGGCGCTTCGGCTCGCCGGAGAACGTCGCGACGGCCGCGGTCGAGCTGCTGACCAATCCGTTCATTACCGGCGAGACACTGGTGATCGACGGCGGCATGTCCATGCGCATGGTTTAATCCGAACCTGCGGTGAGGACGGGCATCGGGCGCTCGGGCCGTTATGCTGGGCGCGGTATCGAGGGAGCGGCAGAGACGAGCGTTCCGAGGCGCTGGCGCCGACCGCCGTAAACCTCGGGACGGTGATGGCAGGTTGCCTGATCGATCGATTTCATGGCGCTCGAGGGCGTGGACGCGTAGTGATGAACTTGGCAATGTCCCAGGCCTGCTGTTCCGTGATGAGCGGCATGCCCGCATCGGCGCCAAGCGGCATGTTGGCATAGATGAAGGCGGCCGCGGTCTCGAGCTTGCTCATGCCCGCCGCAGAATTGAACGATCCCATAGCGGGGGAATCGCGTAACCTATGGCCGGGGCGGGAGCCCTCTCGCCTCCCCCGTCCGGCTTGTGGCAGTTTGCGCATTGCTCTGCATAGAGCCCACCGCCCCTCCTCTCGTCAGGAGCTTCCTTCGGACCCGCCATATGAACGAGGCCCATCCCCGGCAGCCTGATCCCTTGCGGCGAATCGAGGCCGGCGAAACGAATGTAGGCCACCATCGCCTCCATCTCTCGCCCCTGTTCGGGCAGAACACGGCCGTTCATGCTGCGAATCATGCAGCCATTGATCCGCTCGCGGAGACTGA
>JBJMRA010000176.1:0-24634 GCA_045802365.1 Hyphomicrobiales bacterium
GTTCTTCTCGATGCGAAAATCAATTTCGATGCGAACGCGCTCGAACGTCATCCCGATATCAAGGAGCTTCGGGACGTTTCCGAAGAAGACCCCAAGGAGATCGAAGCCTCGCGGCACGACCTCTCCTATATCGCTCTCGATGGCACGATCGGCTGCATGGTGAACGGCGCGGGCCTCGCCATGGCCACCATGGACATCATCAAGCTTTATGGCGGCGAGCCTGCCAACTTCCTCGACGTGGGCGGCGGAGCCTCGCGCGAGAAGGTGACGGCTGCGTTCAAGATCATCACCGCCGATCCCAAGGTCGAGGGCATCCTGATCAATATCTTCGGCGGTATCATGAAATGCGACATCATCGCCGAAGGCGTGGTGGCGGCCGTCAAGGAGGTTGGCCTTAAGGTGCCGCTCGTCGTGCGGCTCGAAGGGACCAATGTCGATCTTGGCAAGCAGATCCTTCGCGAGTCGGGCCTCGACGTGATCCCGGCAGATGATCTCGACGATGCCGCTCGGAAGATCGTGCGTGCAGTCGAGGAAGCTGCCTGAATGTCCATCCTCGTCGGTGCTAACACGAAAGTCATTTGCCAGGGAATAACCGGCAACAACGGGACCTTCCATACGCAGCAAGCGATTGCCTATGGGACGAAGATGGTGGGCGGTGTCACGCCCGGAAAAGGCGGAACGACGCACATCGGATTGCCCGTGTATGACACAGTCCGTGAGGCCAAGGAGGCGACCCGGGCGGAGGCTTCGGCCGTCTACGTGCCGCCGGCCTTCGCCGCGGACGCGATCTGCGAGGCGATCGACGCCGAGATCTCGCTCGTCGTGTGCATCACCGAGGGTATCCCGGTCATGGACATGGTTAAGGTCAAACGGGCGCTCACGGGCTCGAAGACGCGGCTCATCGGCCCCAATTGTCCCGGGGTCCTGACGCCCGGCGAATGCAAGATCGGCATCATGCCGGGCAACATCTTCCAGAAAGGTTCGGTCGGCATCGTGTCGCGTTCGGGGACCCTCACCTATGAGGCGGTGTTCCAGACCACTCGCGAGGGCCTCGGCCAGAGCACCGCGGTCGGGATCGGAGGCGATCCGGTGAAGGGCACAGAATTCATCGATGTGCTCGAGATGTTCCTGGCCGACGAGGAGACCCGCTCGATCGTCATGATCGGCGAGATCGGCGGCGCGGCCGAGGAGGATGCAGCCGAGTTCATCCGTATGTCGAACCGCAAGAAGCCGACGGTCGGCTTCATCGCGGGGCGCACCGCGCCGCCCGGCCGCCGCATGGGCCATGCGGGCGCCATCATCTCGGGGGGCAAGGGCAAGGCCGAGGGCAAGATCGAGGCGATGACGCGCGCCGGCATCATGGTCGCGGACTCCCCTGCAGCGCTCGGCCGGACCCTCGCCTCGGTCTTGAAAGGGAATTAACGAAGTCTATGTTCAAATCAGGGGCCGAAAGGAGGGCCGGAGGGCTTCCGGTCCCGCTAGGTAGATGAATAAAACAGACCTCACGACGGCATTCGAGCAGACATCCTTCCTCTATGGCGGCAACGCCAGATTCATCGAAGAACTTTACGCCAAGTATCTCCAGAATCCCGCGAGCGTCGATCCCGAGTGGCGGCACTTTTTCGCCGCTCTCGATGACGACCACGATGCCGCTGCGCGAGAGCTGAAAGGCCCGTCCTGGAAGCGGCCGGGCTGGCCTATTCCCGAGAACGGCGAGCTTGTTTCGGCGCTCGACTCCAATTGGCCTGCCCCGGCCAAGACTCCTCAAAATGGCAAGGCGCCGGCGAGCGATAGCGTTCGGAAGGCAACGATCGATTCCATCAGGGCGCTGATGATGATCCGCGCCTACCGTATGAGGGGGCATCTCGCCGCCGATCTCGATCCGTTGAAGCTCAGGGAGCCGACGCCGCAGCCCGAGCTCGATCCCCGCTCCTATGGGTTCACGGAGGCCGATCTCGATCGCTCGATTTTCATCGACAAGGTGCTGGGGCTCGAGCAGGCGACCCTCCGCCAGATGCTCGAAATCTTGCGCCGCACGTACTGTAATACGCTCGGCGTCGAGTTCATGCACATTTCCGATCCCGACCAGAAGGCGTGGATCCAGGAGCGCATCGAAGGCCCGGACAAGGAAATCAGCTTCACGCCCGAAGGCCGGCGGGCGATCCTGCGCAAGCTCATGGAGGCGGAAGGGTTCGAGCGCTTCTTGAACGTCAAATACACGGGCACGAAGCGGTTCGGGCTGGACGGCGGCGAATCCATGATTCCCGCGCTCGAGCAGATCATCAAACGCGGCGGCCAGCTCGGCATCAAGGAAATCGTGCTCGGCATGGCGCATCGCGGCCGGCTCAACGTGCTCGCCAACGTGATGTCGAAGCCGTTCTCGGCCATTTTCCACGAGTTCAAGGGCGGCTCATCCACCCCCGACGAGGTGGAGGGCTCGGGCGATGTCAAATACCACCTCGGCTCCTCCTCCGACCGGGAGTTCGACGGCAACGCCGTGCACCTCTCGCTCACCGCCAATCCGTCGCATCTCGAGATCGTCGACCCTGTGGTGCTCGGAAAAGCGCGCGCCAAGCAGGATCAGCGCGGCGATAAGGAACGCACGAGCGTGCTGCCGCTTCTCATCCACGGCGATGCTGCCTTTGCGGGCCAGGGCGTCGTCGCGGAGTGCTTCGGCCTCTCGGGGCTGCGCGGTCACCGCTCGGGCGGGTCGCTGCACTTCATCGTGAACAACCAGATCGGCTTCACGACGAGCCCGCTCTGGGGAAGGTCTTCGCCCTATCCTTCCGACGTCGCCAAGATGATCGAGGCGCCGATCTTCCACGTCAACGGCGACGATCCGGAAGCGGTCGTGTTCGCCGCCAAGATCGCGGCCGAGTTCCGCCAAAAATTCAGGAAGCCGGTCGTCATCGACATGTTCTGCTACCGGCGCTTCGGGCACAACGAGTCGGACGAGCCCTCGTTCACCCAGCCGCTCATGTACAAGAAGATCGCCGACCATCCGACGGTCGTCGAGATTTACTCGAACCGGCTCATCGGCCAGGGCGTCATGACTCGCGATGAGTTCGACGCGATGAACGCCGAGTACCGGAAGCAGCTCGACGACGCTTTCTCGGTCGTCGAAGGCTACAAGGCGAACAAGGCCGACTGGCTCGATGGGCGCTGGTCGGGCATGAAGCCCGCGCGCGACCAGGAGGACGCGCGGCGCGGACAGACCGGCGTGCCGGTCGAGAACCTCACCGAGATCGGTCTCAAGCTCTCCAAGGTTCCGAAAAACTTCAAGCTGCACCGGACTCTGCAACGCGTGCTCGAAGCCCGCCGTAAGATGATCGAGGAAGGGCACGGCATCGATTGGGCGACGGCGGAGCAGCTCGCCTTCGGCACGCTCCTGACTGAGGGCTTTCCCGTGCGCCTCTCCGGCCAAGACGTGCAACGCGGCACCTTCTCGCAGCGGCACGCGATCCTGGTCGATCAGGATACGGATAAGCACTACACGCCCGTCAATCACCTCATCAAGAACCAGATGGTGAAGCTCAGCGCCATCAATTCGATGCTGTCCGAGGAGGCGGTGCTGGGTTTCGAGTACGGCTATTCGCTGGCTGAACCCAATGCGCTCGTGCTCTGGGAGGCTCAGTTCGGCGACTTCGCGAACGGCGCCCAGGTGGTCTTCGATCAGTTCATCTCCTCGGGCGAGCGGAAGTGGTTGCGCATGTCGGGCCTCGTCTGCCTCCTGCCGCACGGCTACGAGGGGCAGGGACCGGAGCACTCATCGGCGCGGCTCGAGCGCTATCTTCAGATGTGCGCGGAGGACAACATGCAGGTCGCCAACTGCACGACGCCCGCCAACTACTTCCATATTTTGCGGCGGCAGCTCAAGCGCGACATCCGCAAGCCGTTGATCCTGATGACCCCCAAATCGCTGCTCCGTCACAAGCGCGCGGTGTCGCGTCTCGGTGAGATGGGTGCGGATACGTCCTTCCATCGCGTGCTTTTCGACGACGCGGCACTCCTGTCTGATCAGGCGATCAAGCTCGTGCCAGAGGAGAGGATCCGCCGTGTGATCATGTGCTCGGGCAAAGTCTACTACGATCTCTATGAAGAGCGCGAGAAACGCGGGACGAAGGACATCTATCTCATGCGCATCGAGCAGCTCTACCCCTGGCCGCACAAGGTGCTCATCCAGGAGCTTGCGCGATTCAAGCAGGCGGAGATGGTCTGGTGCCAGGAGGAGCCGCTCAACATGGGCGCTTGGATGTTCGTTCAGCCTAACATCGAGCGCGTGCTCGACTTCATCGAGGCCAAGCACCGCCGGCCGCGCTATGCGGGCCGTCCCGCCTCCGCCGCAACGGCGACCGGGCTCATGAGCAAGCATCAGAAGGAGCTGAAACTGCTCCTCGACGATGCGCTCGGAGAGAGGTGAGGATCGGATGGTCAAGGAGATCCGGGTTCCGCAGCTTGGCGAGTCGGTTACGGAAGCAACGATTGCGCAGTGGTTCAAGAAGGAAGGCGAGGCGGTCGCCGTCGATGAGCCGCTGGTCGAGCTTGAAACCGACAAGGTGACGGTCGAGGTGCCGGCGCCGGCCGCCGGCGTGCTTTCGTCGATCAATGCCAACCCGGGCGAAACAGTCAATGTCGGTGCGGTCTTGGGCGCCATCGAGGAAGGTCAAGGCGCAAAACCGTCGAAGCCGCAGGCCAAGGTCGAAGCCAAGGCTCCCGAAGCGCCAAGAAAGGCTGAGCCTGTCGATAAGCCTCTATCGCCCGCCGTCCGCAAGCTCGTCGACGAAAAGAAAGTCGATGTCTCGACGGTCACCGGCACCGGCAAGGATGGCCGGCTCACCAAGGGTGACGTGCTCGACTACATAGCGCCCGCCCCGGTGCGCGAGCCGCCGCCTAGCCCGTCCAAGGCCGAGCCTCCCACAGTCCGAGCGCCGGCACCGCCTTCGCAGGAGGCGCGCGAAGAACGCGTCCGGATGACGCGTTTGCGTCAGACGATCGCCCGCCGGCTCAAAGACGCACAGAACATCGCGGCGATGCTCACGACCTTCAACGAGGTCGACATGAGCGCGATCATGGCCTTGCGCAACGGATACAAGGAAGTCTTCGAGAAGAAGCACGGGGTCAAGCTCGGCTTCATGAGCTTCTTCGTGAAGGCGGCGATCCAGGCGCTGAGGGATATCCCTGCCGTCAACGCCGAGATCGATGGCGAGGACATCGTCTACAAGAATTACTACAACATCGGCGTGGCGGTCGGGACGGAGAAGGGCCTGGTCGTGCCGGTCTTGCGCGATGCCGAGCGCATGTCCTTCGCCGACGTCGAGAAGGCCATCGCCGATTTCGGCAAGCGCGCCCGCGACGGCCAGCTCAAGATCGAGGAAATGCAGGGCGGCACGTTTACGATCTCGAACGGCGGCGTCTACGGCTCGCTCATGTCGACGCCCATCCTCAACGCGCCGCAGTCCGGCATTCTGGGGATGCACAAGATCCAGGAGCGCCCGGTCGCGGTCGACGGCCAGGTCGCGATCCGGCCGATGATGTACCTGGCGCTCTCCTACGACCACCGCATCGTCGACGGACGCGAGGCGGTGACGTTCCTCGTCCGCATCAAGGAGGGCCTCGAAGATCCGCAGCGCGCGCTCCTTGATCTCTAGCAATGCCGGCCGTGGCGATGTTCGATGGAACAAGGGTCGAGTTCTTCTTTAATGAGCACCCTCCGCCACATTTCCATGCAATTTGCGCCGGAGAACGAGGAGCGATAACAATCGGCAGCCTTGAGCTGTTGAAAGGGACTTTAATTGCCCCCAATCTGAGGAGAGTCAAAGATTGGGCGGCATCCCGAAGGGAAGCACTGATGCATGCATGGAAGAATTGCCGTAATCACGAGGAGCCTGGCTGGATAAAATGACAGATCTCTTGCGGATCGTGTCCGCAGAACCGGTTATTCACGGAGTGCTCAAGATCGTCTGGAATGACGGCTACGAGGGTGTCGTGGATTTCAGGCACTTCCTGGCGATCGGGAAGGTTTATACTCCTTTGCGCGAGCCCGAGTTCTTCAAGACGGTCAGAGTCGAACCGTATGGCCATTCCATCGAATGGCTGACGCCTGAGGGCCGTGAAATTGATTTCGGCTCCGATTCGCTGCAGGAGCTTGCGAAACGCCAAGCTCGCCTACTGCTAGCCAGTTGATGGCCGAGCTAGAGCCGCCCGCCTTCGATCCGCGCGATGTCACCGAGACGAACCAGACCGGCTATCCGCTTCCGTACCGGGCGGACAATCAGAAGCGGTTCAATCGGCGGCTCGGCGATCACGCCGGCCTCAAGAATTTCGGCGTAAACCTGACAAGGATCGTTCCGGGCCGACAATCATCGCATCGTCACGCCCACTCGAAGCAGGACGAGTTCGTCTATGTGCTCGAGGGCGAGGTGACGCTCGAAACCAATGCCGGCGCGCAGATTCTCGGGGCCGGCATGTGCGCCGGATTTCCCGCCGGAACGGGCGATGCCCATCGCTTCGTCAACCGCTCATCGGACGATGTGCTGTTGCTGGTCGTCGGCGATCGAACAGCGGCAGACCAAGTCAGCTACCCCGATATCGATATGCACGCCCGGCTCGGTGCCGACGGAAAGTATATCTTCGCTCGCAAAGACGGGACCCCCTTCTGATGCCCAACTTCGACGTTCTCATTATCGGCACCGGGCCTGCGGGGTACGTCTGCGCGATCCGCGCGGCACAGCTCGGGATGAAAGTCGCCGTTGTCGACAAGCGCGCCACGCACGGCGGCACATGCCTCAATATCGGATGCATCCCGTCGAAGGCGCTCCTCCATTCATCGGAACGCTTCGCGGAAGCCAAGCATGCATTCGCCAAGATGGGCATCGAGGTCGATCCGAAGCTCGACCTCGAGCAGATGATGGTCTTCAAGCAGGAAGCCGTCGACGGCAACACCAAAGGGATCGATTTCCTGTTCAAGAAGAACAAGGTGACGGCCCATCGCGGGACCGCGCGGATCAGCGCGCCCGGGAAGCTCGAGGTGACGAACGGCTCCGCTCAACAGACGCTCGAGGCCAAAGCGATCGTGATCGCGACCGGCTCCGACGTGACGCCGCTCAAGGGAATCGAGATCGACGAAAAGCAGATCGTATCGTCGACCGGCGCCTTGATGCTCGACCGGGTGCCCCAACATCTCGCGGTGATCGGCGCCGGCGTGATCGGGCTCGAACTAGGTTCGGTGTGGGCAAGGCTCGGCGCCAAGGTGACGGTTATCGAGTATCTCGATCGCATCCTGCCCGGCATGGATCTCGAGATCGCAAAATCGTTCCAGCGCCTCCTCGCTCGTCAGGGGTTCACGTTCAAGCTGTCGAGCAAAGCCACGTCGGCCGAGAAGAAGGGCGGCAAGGTCCAACTCGCGGTCGAACCGGTGGTCGGCGGAAACGCCGGCGCGATCGAGGCTGATATCGTGCTGGTGGCGGTCGGCCGTGGCCCCTACAGCCAGGGCTTGGGCCTTGATGAGCTAGGCGTGCAGCGCGACGCGAAGGGCCGAGTCGAGGTCGGCCACCGCTATGAAACGGCGATCCCCGGCATCTATGCGATCGGTGATGTGATCCAGGGGCCGATGCTCGCCCACAAAGGCGAGGACGAGGGCGTGGCGCTGGCCGAAATGCTTGCCGGTCAGGCGGGACATGTGAACTACGACGTGATCCCGTCCGTCGTCTACACGGCTCCGGAAGTGGCCGCCGTTGGAAAGACGGAAGAAGAGCTCAAGGCCGCGAACGTCGAGTACCGGGCGGGCAAGTTTCCGTTCCTCGCCAATGGCCGCGCCAAGGCTAACCAGACGACCGATGGCTTCGTGAAGATCCTGGCCGACGCGAGGACGGACAGGGTGCTCGGCGCCCACATCTTGGGTCCGCTCGCGGGCGAGCTCATCCATGAAGTCGCGGTGCTCATGGAATTCGGCGGCTCGGCAGAGGACCTTGCCCGGACGTGCCACGCCCACCCGACGCTTTCGGAGGCGGTGAAGGAAGCGGCCATGGCGGTCGCCGGACGCTCAATCCACTCATAGGCCGGTGGTCGGCTTGGGTTTGCTCCCGTCGAAGAAGCGGCCGAGCCGGAAGGGTTTTGGATCGACGCACGGCGTTGCGCCCGTGGCAAGATCGGCGACGAGCCGGCCGGCGCCGAGGCCGATCCCGAAGCCGTGACCCGAAAAGCCCGTCGCAAGGATGAGGCCGGGTAAGGCATCGACCGGGGATATCAGTGGGACCGTATCGGGCGTGGCATCGATGGCGCCCGCCCAGCGTTCGGCAATCGTCATGCCGCGGAACGCCGGGAAATAATCCCGAAGGCTCGCCGCAGCCTCGTCGAGGATATCGTCGACGGGCTTGGGATCGAGAATGCGCACCTCCTCGAAGGGGGATGTTTCGTCGAGAGACCACCGCCGCTTGAGGCGGGCCTCATCGAGGAAGCGGCCGCCGAGCCTCAGGCGCAAACCCTGCCAATCGACCCGCAGCGCCGGCAGAAACGCGAAGAACAGCCGGAAACTGTCGGGCACGATATCGGCGACGGAGAGATGACGATGGGCGATCGTGTAGCCGCCATCGAGCCGCCGGCGTAGCGCGAATTTGCCGCCTGTGCACGACCGTTCCAGCCCTGCGTCGATCGGATCGGTCCGCATCACCGAGTTTATGACGGTCAGCTGCGGCAGTTGCATGCCGAGGTTTTGGCAGAAGCGGCGCGACCATGCGCCTCCCGCGAGGACGGCGCTGTCGCAAGCGATCGGTCCGCGTTCGGTGATGACGGCCGAGAGGCGCCCGCCGTTCGTTTCGAGCCCGCGCACCGCGCAACCCGTAATGACCTTCGCGCCCTTCCGGCGCGCGCCCATCGCAATTGCGGGCGCGGCGATGAACGGCTCGGCTCGGCCGTCGTCTTCGGTATAGAGCGCGCCTAGCCACTTGCGCGTCGAGCCGGGCTGCAGCGCGTCCGCCTCAACACCCGTCACCATACGCGTCGACAGTCCGAAAGGGCGGGCGTTCTCCTCGTACCATTTTTCCCGTGCCGCGAGCTCCGCCTCGGTCTCGCACAAGTAGATGATCCCGCATTGCCGGAAGCCTGTTTCGCCCTCGATCCGCGCATCGATACCGCGCCAGAGCCGCAACGATTCCCGGATCAGCGGGATTTCGCGCGAATCGCGCCCCATCTGGCGGCACCAGCCCCAGTTGCGGCTCGACTGCTCGCCGGCGATGACACCCTTCTCGATGAGCGTGACATCGATCCCGCGCTCGGCGAGCTCGAGCGCGGTCGCGACGCCGATGATGCCGCCGCCGATGACGGCGACCGAGGTCCTGGCCGGAAGCGCGGGATCGGATGGAACGGGGATGGGAAGAGGCATGGGCCGGGCTATAGCAAAGGAACCAGCCTAGGCGATGGTTGTGCCATCGCGAAGCGTGTGGCTAGACTCGTTGATAAGGGCTGTCGAATATTCGGTGAATCAGGATCGGACCCGCTGAAAGATCAGCGCCGACCGGTCGCGAGCTTTTCTGAGGACGGCGCCATTAGGGTCGGTTTAGCCGGACTCTCACTCCGTCTGAGCGAAAAGACGTGCAAGGGCCTTCCGACGCCATTTACCGTGTGCATGCCGCGATCCAGAACGTGCACATTGGGAGGGAGCGCAAGACGTGGCAGCATTTCGCCGGAAATGGCGACATCGGCATCGATAACCTTGGCAAGCTGTTCGAGCCGTGCGGCGACATTCGGGACATCGCCCAAATAGGTAATCTGGCGTTTGCTGTCTCCGCATTCGCCGGCAATGACGGGGCCGCCGTGGAGTGCCACCCGGAATCGGGGAACTACGCCGAAGCGTCTGCGATACTTCGAAGATGCGTTGGCAAGACCGTCCAGAATTGCGAAGACCGCCAGCACGGCGCGAGCGTTCCCTTTCTGATCTCCAAGGGGCCATGTGGCGATCATCGCGTCTCCGACGTAGGAATGCACTTCGCCGCCGTAGTCGACGATCTCCCGGTCGGCATCCGCAAAGACACTGGAAAGTAGAGCGTGAAACCGTTCATCGCCGATCGCGGCCGCAATCCCGGTGGATTCACGGAGATCGAAAAAGACGAACAGGCGCTCCTCCCGAATCGGCCGGTGATAACGGCCAAGAAGAATGTTCGTCAGGGTCCGCGCACCGATCAGGTGGCGCATCTGAATGACAAACAGAATCAGTCCGCATACCGCGAAGGAGAATGCAGCATCGATGAGAAGATTATGAAGTGGGTAGTGGAAGATGGACTCCGCCCCATCAATCCAGCGCGAAAGGGCGGCATTGAGCACGAGGCTGGCGACGATGATGATTGCGAGAATTGCTTCACGTGCCGCGAACGCTGGAGCGAAGCTCAACTGGCGCAACCAACTGCCGATAGCCGTCCGCATCCCGTAGAGCTCAAACCAGACCGCAAGGCCCGCAATGACCACGCCGGTCCGGAATCCCTTGAGCGCATCGCCCAAGCTTGGCTCGCCGGAATCCATAAGCATTACCGGATGCATCACGAACATATAGCCATAGCCGACAAGACCGCCGAGGAAGACCGCGGCAAGCCACGTTCTCAATCGCCGCTGATCGCTTATGCTCCAAGCCATGATGTGCAGCTTAGCGGTCCTCCGGCCACCTTCACAGGGCTCAGCGGGAGCAAATCAGAGAGGTGGCCGCGCCGCCGGCGCCTTGAGCGTCCCAGACCTAAGCTGCTGCAAAAAGTGGGCCGCCCAGTCGGGGTCTGGGCGGCCCGGCGCCTCGTGCGCAATTGCGCCGGGAGGGGATACCGGCGCGTGCACTTCGAACCGCGGCCCGTTCAAGCGGGGGGCACGGAACCGCGGCCTTTCTCGTCGTGCACCTGCCTAAATTAGAAACGGCCAATCGCCTTTTCAATGGCCAAACCGGTCACAATAACGAGAGCGCCTAGTCCTTCTTCTGGCCGCGCCGAGTCACCTTGATCGTGAAAAGCTTGGGGTCGGCGTCGACTCCCGCCACCACGTTCTCGAGCGACACCGTGGTCTGGCGGCCCTGCCCATCGACGATGATCCACTGCTGGAGGGCTTTCTGCTTCTCGTCGTAAGTGAGGACGAGGTGTCCGGGAACCGTCTTCTTCTTGTCTTCGAGAGTGACGGTCACGATGCCATCACCCGATTGGACGTCGAGGATGTCCGCTTCCTTATAGATGTTGACGTTGTCGTCGAGAACGAGCCGCAGCGGCGTCTGGGACAGGGGGTACTGGTCGGCCCGATCCTTCTCCCGATTCTTGATCGTCACCCAGGTGCCGTCCGAGACGATGATGAACGGGTTGGGCGGGGAGTATTCGAACCGCATTTTCCCGGGTTTTTTCAAATAGAAAACGCCTTTCGAGACCGTTCCCTTCGGGCTGATCTGCGTGAACTCGCCCTGGAGCGAGCGGAATCCGTTGATGTAGTCGCCGACGGCCTCGACCGCCGCCGTCTGCTCGGGGGTCAGGTCGGGCTTCTTCTCGGCGTGAGCAAGGCTCGCGATGGCCCCCAAAGCCAGTCCCGAAAGGAGGGCGATGGGGAAACTCGGTTTCGCCTTCGGCAGGGCTGGCTTGCCTTTCATAAATCTTCCCCTCGGGTTGCACGCGGGCAAATCCCGCATCGCGAGCCACACATACCCAACAAACCGGCTGATTTTGGGCGGCCTAATCAAGCGCGGGCGCTGTCTCCCGGAACCAGGATCTCGCGCTTGCCCGTCGCGTTCGCCTGCGAGATCAGCCCCTCCTTCTCCATCCGCTCGATCAGGCTCGCAGCCTTGTTGTAGCCGACCTGGAGCCGCCGTTGGATATAGCTCGTCGACACCTTCTTGTCGCGAAGCACGACCGCTACCGCCTGATCATAGAGATCATCGCCCGAGCCGCCGCCCGCCTCGTCATCGCCCAGAGGCCCTTCGCCATAGGCCCCGTCCTCGGGCTCCTCCTCGGTGACGGCGTCCACATATTCCGGCGAGCCTTGCGATTTCAGGAACTTGACGACTTTCTCGACCTCGTCGTCCGATACGAAGGGCCCGTGCAGGCGGCCGATGCGGCCGCCCCCGACCATGTAAAGCATGTCGCCTTGGCCGAGGAGCTGTTCGGCGCCTTGCTCGCCCAAGATGGTGCGGCTGTCGATCTTCGAGGTGACCTGAAAGCTGATGCGGGTCGGGAAGTTGGCCTTGATGGTGCCGGTGATGACGTCGACCGAGGGGCGCTGGGTCGCCATGACGACGTGAATGCCGGCAGCGCGCGCCATCTGGGCAAGGCGCTGCACCGCCCCTTCGATGTCCTTGCCGGCGACCATCATCAAGTCGGCCATCTCGTCGATGATCACGACGATGTAGGGCATCGGCTGGAGTGACATCTCCTCCTTCTCGAAGATGGGCTCGCCCGTCTCGGGATCGAAGCCCGTCTGCACGGTGCGCGTCACCGCCTGCCCTTTCCGCGCCGCCTGCTCCAAGCGGGCGTTGAAGCCGTCGATGTTGCGCACCGCCACTTTCGACATCTTGCGGTAGCGGTCCTCCATCTCGCGTACCGCCCATTTGAGCGCCACCACCGCCTTGCGCGGATCGGTCACGACCGGCGAGAGGAGATGCGGGATGCCCTCGTAGACTGACAGCTCGAGCATCTTGGGGTCGATCATGATGAGCTTGCAGCGGTCGGGTGGCAGCCGATAGAGGAGCGACAGGATCATCGTGTTGATCCCGACCGACTTGCCGGAGCCGGTCGTGCCGGCAATGAGCAGATGCGGCATGCGCGCGAGATCGGCGAAGACGGGCTCCCCGCCGATGTTCTTGCCAAGCGCCAGAGCCAGATTGAGGGTCGTCTTTTCGAACACCTCCGAACCCAGGAGCTCCCGGAGGTAGACGGTTTCGCGCTTGGAGTTCGGCAGCTCGATCCCGATCACGTTCCTCCCCGAGACGACAGCGACCCGGCAGGCAACGGCGCTCATCGATCGCGCGATGTCGTCGGCAAGGCTGATCACCCGCGAGGACTTGATGCCGGGCGCAGGCTCGAGCTCATAAAGGGTGACGACTGGCCCGGGCCTCACGTTGATGATCTGGCCCTTGACCCCAAAATCCTCGAGCACCCCCTCGAGCGCCCGGGCGTTCTGCTCGAGCGCTTCCTCGGAAAGCTCCGCACCCCGGTTCGATTTCTTGGGTTCAGCCAAGAGCGTCAGGGCTGGAAATTCAAAGCTGTCGGCCTTGCGGCGCTTGACCTTGGCCTGACTGATGGCCGTGGTCCGCGGCTCGATCCGCGGCGAAGCGGCTCCCTCATCATCTTCCCCCTCCTCATCGGGATCAGGGGTGGCGTCCCTTCCAACCTGGGCCTCCTCGGGTTCCTGGTGCGCCGGAAGCTTGAGCCACGGCTCGTTCCGCCCTGGCCGCCTGCCAAGGACGGGTTCGATGCGGCCCGACGAGTCGCGTCGCCGCGAATGGAGTATCGCCCCGACAATGCCGGCCAGCCGAATGAAGCGGCTTTCGCCGGCCGGCTCCGGTTGCGGAGCGGGAGCGGGTCTAAGCGCACGCTTGAGCGCCGCGCGCGCCCGCCAGCCGAGATAAGCGTGCTGGATTGCTCCGGTCAGCGACAGCATAGCCTCGCTCACCGTTTCGCCGAAGACGCGGGTGATGAGGCTCGTTTCGCTGCGGCCGATCCCGGTTGCGACCGTTGCCGAGAGAATGGCGGTCCCGGCAAGCATCATCGCTGCGACGAATGTGGCAAAAAGGTTTTTGAGTCCCAAGGCGAGGACGCTCAGCAGGGCATCGCGAAGCACGTCCCCCGCCTGCCCGCCGAGCCCCGCTTCGAGAGGCCAGGAGTGAGGCGAGGGAAGAAGAGCCAGGAAGCCCGCCGCGGCGAGCACGGTCGCCATCCAGCCGAGCACCGACTTCACCGGCCGCGGGATCGGGTCATGGCTCATGAGCCGCGCCGACCAGGCGAGCGGGACCGCAACCGCGGCTATGCTCGCAAGCCCTAGGAACTGCATGAGCTCATCGGCGATGACTGCGCCGGCATAGCCGAGCAGGTTGGCGACCGGACCGCCGATCGCCCGGTTGAGAGAGGGATCGGCGGGGGACCAGGTGGCTAGCGCCACGCCCGCTGCTGCCCCGGCCGAGAACAGACCGAAACCGAACAGCTCGAACAGGCGATTGCGCAGAAAACGACGGACGGCGCGGGGGATCGCGCCGTCATCGGTATCGATCGGATGGTCGACTGCCATGGTCCCGCTATCGCGGCAAACGAAAGGTTAACGCCACTCTGGCGGGACAGGGTTAAGGCCGGGTTAAATGGCCGGGGCTTTACGTTCGGCGTACAACGCGCTACGTTTGGCAATGATCCGGTCGTTTGCCGGCCGCGATACGGAGCGCCTGTGGCGAGGGGAGCGTGTCAAGCGCTTCATTGCCATAGAGCGCTCCGCGTTGCGGAAGCTCGATATGCTTCATCAGGCCAGGGATCTCAATGATCTGAGGGCGATCCCCGGGAACCGCCTCGAAGCACTTATAGGGGATCGCCAGGGTTACTATTCGATTAGGATCAATAACCAGTGGCGGGTCTGTTTTGCTTGGACAAAGGACGGAGCTGGCGATGTCGAAATTGTCGACTACCATTGAAACCATTCCCACGCCCGATCGCGTCACCACTCACCCGGGCGAGGTACTCGCCGAGGAGTTCCTGGCGCCGCTCGGACTGTCGATAAATGCGGTCTCGATCGCGCTTCGAGTGCCGGCGACCCGTATCGGCGCAATCGTTAAGGGCGAGCGATCGGTAACTGCCGATACTGCGCTGAGACTCGCTCGTTTCTTTGGGACGAGCGCTGAGTTCTGGATCAATCTTCAGGCGATGCACGATCTGACCAAGGCGAGGATGGAAATCGGCAAGGCAATCGAACGCGATATCCACCCACGCGCCGCCTGAGGTGCTACGGGACGACCTCGCCGTGGAGGTTGAGGTCGAGGCCTTCGATCTCGGTCTCCTTGCCGACCCTGAGCCCGATGAGGGCGTCGATCACCTTGAGGATGACGAAGCTCACCAGCCCCGACCACGCGATGGTGGCGAGCGTGCCCAGGAACTGCACCCAGATCTGAGCGAGGTTACCCTCGATCGCTCCGGCGGCGCCGCCGATCGCCGCCCGCGCGAACACGCCGGTCAGGATGGCGCCGAGAAAGCCCCCGACCGCATGGACCCCGAAGGCGTCGAGCGCATCGTCATAGCCGAGCCTCGGCTTGAGCCAGGTCACGGCCCACATGCACACGAGCCCCGCGGCGATGCCGATCACGAGCGCGCCCATGGGATCGACATAGCCCGAGGCGGGCGTGATCGCGACGAGGCCCGCAACCGCGCCCGAAATGATGCCGAGAACACTCGGCTTCCCATGGCTCACCCATTCCGCGAACATCCAGGCGAGCCCCGCCGCGGCCGCGGCGATCTGCGTCACCGCCATCGCCATTCCCGCCGCGCCGTTTGAGGCAACTGCGGAGCCGGCGTTGAAGCCGAACCAGCCGACCCACAGCAGCGAAGCGCCGGTGAGCGAGAGAACAAGGTTATGCGGCGCCATGTTTTCCGACCGGTAGCCCCAGCGGGGACCGAGAACGAGAGCGGCGACGAGGCCAGCCACGCCGGCATTGATGTGGACTACGGTGCCGCCCGCGAAATCGAGAACGCCAAGGCCGGCGAGGAAGCCACCGCCCCAAACCCAATGGGCGATCGGGCTGTAGACGAGGACCGCCCATAACCCGATAAACCACATCATGGCGGAGAACTTCATCCGGTCTGCGAAGCCGCCCGCGATGAGGGCGGGCGTGATGATCGCGAAGGTCATCTGGAAACACATGAAGACGGTTTCGGGGATCGTGCCCTTGAGCGTCTCCTTCCCCATGTCCGCGAGGAAGAGACGCGAAAGCCCGCCGATATAGGAGGTCATCGAGCCGCCGTCGGTGAAGGCGAGAGAGTAACCGGCAATCATCCAGACCACGGTCACGAGACAGGTGATGGCAAAGCTTTGCATCACCGTGGCGAGAACGTTCCTTTTGCGCACCATTCCCCCATAGAAGAGGGCGAGGCCGGGAATGGTCATGAGGAGGACGAGCACGGTTGAGGTCAGCATCCATGCCGTGTCGCCGGTATCGAGCTTGGTTTCCTGCGCCGCCGCGGGAGCGGCTGACATGACGCTCAGAAGTGCGATCGCGATGGCTGCTCTCGGTACTACCCTGTTCACGGCCTGCTCCATGCTTTGATGCTGCATTGCAGCAGGCCTAACAAATCTCATGCCAAGCGCCGCGCCCGAGCCTAAGATCTTGCACTGGTTATATATTCTTCCGGACAAACCAAAGGCGCACCCCCAACGGAGCCCGATAATTAGGCAGGATACGTCCGCCGCCTAAAACCTAATCAGGCGCGCCGTCGGCGGATCAGGCCTTCCTGGGCAACCGATGCGACGAGCCGGCCATCCCGGCTGAAGATGAGCCCGCGATTGAAGGCGCGGGCTCCGGCCGCCGAGGGCGTGTCCTGGGCATAGAGCAGCCACTCATCGGCGCGGAACGGCCGGTGGAACCACAGCGAATGATCGAGGCTCGCAAGCTGAAGTCCGCCATCGAAGATGTTCGTCCCATGCGCGACGAGCGCGGTGTCGATAATTGTCATATCCGAGGCATAGGCGAGCACGCACTGGTGAAGCTCGGGGACATCCGGCAGCTTGCCGGTGGCTTTGAACCAGACGTCCTGTGTCAATCCGACGTGCCTTGCCGGATCGAGATAGTGGCCGGGTTCGCAGTGCCTAAGCTCGATGGGCCGGTCGCGCTCGAAGTAGCGGCGCATGCCATCGGGCAGCTTTCCGGCGAATGACGACAGGAGGTCGCGTTCGCTCGGCAGCGCTTCGGGACCGGGCACGGTGGGCATAGCCATCTGGTGCTCGAAGCCATCCTCCGCCGCGTGAAAGGAGGCAATCATGGAAAAGATCGGATGACCGTGCTGGATGGCGATCACGCGCCGCGTCGTGAAGCTCCGCCCGTCGCGGTCGCGCGCGACCTCATAGATAATGGGTATCTCGGGATCGCCGGGCCGGATGAAGTATCCATGGAGCGAGTGTATCCCACGCTCGGGCTCGACGGTGCGCTGGGCGGCCCTCAACGCCTGCGCCACGACCTGCCCGCCAAACACGCGTTGCCACCCGACCTTCGGGCTCGAGCCGCGGAAGAGATTGACCTCGAGCGGGTCGAGATCGAGCGTTTCGAGAAGCGTCTCGAGGCCCCTGCCCATTCTTCCCCTCCGTAGCGCGCCAGCCCGATCCCATGTATTCCGGAAACCGGGGCCTCAAGGAAGTGGAGACCGGAACCGATATCGCGGTGATCGGCGCGGCGCTCAACGGCCTTGCCGCGGCGCTGGCGCTTGGCGGCCCCCATGCACGCCGTCCTGTTGAGGTCGTCATCATCGACAGGAGCGACCCGCGACGGTTCGCCGACGTGGCGTTCGACGGCCGCGCTTCGGCGATCACCGCCTCATCGAAGCGGATGCTCGAAGCGCTCGGGGCGTGGGATGCCATCGCTCCTCACGCCCAGCCCATGAATGAGATCGTCGTGACCGATGCGCGGGGCGAGGCAAGGCCGGCGCTTCTCCATTTCGAAGAGCAGGCCGCGCCATCGGCCTACATGGTCGAAAACCGCCATCTCTACGCGACGCTTCTCGATAAGGTGCTCGCAGCCGCGAACATCGAGCTCAGGACCGGGACGGCCGTCACCAGCTTCGCATTTGCGCCGGGGCTCGCGCGGATCGACGCCGGCGGGACTGGCATACGGGCAAGCCTGGTGATCGCGGCCGACGGCCGCGACTCGCCGGCGCGCCAGGCGGCGGGCATCAAGGTCCAGGGCTGGCCATACGATCAGATGGGCATCGTCGCCACCGTCGCGCACGAGCTTCCCCATCACGGCCGCGCCGAGGAGCACTTCCGCGAGAGCGGCCCATTCGCGATTCTGCCCTTGACCGGGAACCGCTCATCGCTCGTGTGGACGGAGCGCACCGCCGAGGCCCGGCGCATCATGGCGCTCGACGACGAAGGATTCGCGCACGAGCTGCGAAGCCGTTTCGGTACGCATCTCGGAAGGGTGACGCCGGTCGGCCCGCGCCATGCTTATCCGCTCGGCCTCTTTCTCGCCCACTCGTTCGTCGGGAAGCGGCTTGCTCTCATCGGCGATGCCGCCCATGTCATCCATCCGATCGCCGGTCTCGGCCTGAACCTGGGCTTTCGCGACGCGGCCGCCCTTGCCGAATGCATCGCCGAGGCAGTGGCGCTCGGTCTCGATCCGGGCGGCGCCGATGTGCTCTCGCGCTACGAGCGCCGGCGGCGCTTCGATACGGTTGCGACCGCAGTCGCGACGGACGGGCTCAACAGGCTATTCTCGAACGAGGATGCGGGGTTGCGCGCCCTCCGCGATCTTGGTCTCATGGCGGTCGATCGCATCGCCCCGCTCAAGACACTATTCACGCGTGAAGCCGCGGGGGAGACGGGCCAGTTGCCGAAGCTCATGCGCGGAGAGCCGGTCTGAGGCGGCAGGGAAAGGAGCAATCCATGAAACCGAGAATCACCGTGATCACGATCGGCGTCGACGATCTCGAGAAATCCGTGCGGTTCTATCGCGATGGCCTGGGCTTCAACACGAAGGGGATCTTCGGCACCGAATTCCCGCACGGCGCCGTCGCCTTCTTCGACCTCGAAGGCGGTCTTAAGCTCGCCTTGTTCGCGCGGGCCGATCTCGCCCATGACGCCGGAATTACGCCGACGCCTCCGAGCCCGAGCGAGTTTTCGCTCGGGCACAACGTCAGGAGTGAGCGCGAAGTGGACGAGGCGATGGAGCGCGCTCTCGCCGCCGGAGCGCGCCTCGTGAAGCGGGCGCAGATGACCTTCTGGGGCGGATACGCCGCCTATTTCCAGGATCCCGATGGCCATCTCTGGGAGGTCCTGTACAATCCCAACTTCTTGCCGCCGGACTGAGCCGGCAAACCGGGGAGCCCTGTATGCCGCATCGCCGATCATTCTCTCTCGCCTTATTCATCATCGCAGCATCGGCGCTGCCGGGCGCGGCGCAAGGCAGTCCCGACCTCGTCGGGACCTGGAAGGGAACCGCCTATGCGGTGCATATCGGGTCGAACCCCTATCGCGTGGCGCAGGGTCCTGGTCCGAATTTCCCCGACAATGGAATCGAGTTCACCTATGTCATCAAGGAACAGCACGGCAATCGCTTCGCCGGAGAGATGTCGGGAGGACAATACAAGGAGACGATCATCGGCGCGCTCAAGCCCGACAATACCGGCGGCATCATGCTCGATGACGACGGGCAGTACCTGATCTCGCTCGTCGATTCCGACACGATGGACATCTGTTATAGCCATCAGTTCCCGACAAGCCGTGTCGCCGCCTGCTGGCAGCTCAAGCGGTCGAGGTGAAATGCCGGGTTCGCGAGCGGTCTTGGTGGTCGCCCTTCTTGAGTTCTACAAACGCAAATCACTCTTGCTAAGAGCGAATTGTCCGATCAGTTTGACCTGAATGTCTGGTTGCTTGTCACCATCGATGTCGCCGGAGACGATGGTAATGCCCCCGAACTGATGATAGCGCAATTCGCCGCCGGCTCCCGTGAAGCGTTTTGTGCCCAAGAACGTGAAAGCCTGGTTTCCAGCGCCTTTGCGCGCATCGATTCGGCGGAGGTCAATCTTGTCTTTGCCCGGTTCGAAATCAGTGATGACATCGCAGAGCGGACAAGGAAGAGTATCCGTCGCCTTCGTGTAGGAGAAACGGTCGGCGCCGGGACCGCCGGTGAGCACATCTCGCCCATTTTGGCCTCTCAGGAGGTCGTCACCCTGTGCGCCGTTGACAAGGTCATCGCCGTCTCCGCCGAGCAAGAAGTCGCTTCCAGCTTTACCGGTGATGCGATCATTACCCCCTTCGCCGTTGATGAAGTCCGCCAGCGGACCACCGATCAGCAATTCGTCCGCATCCGTCCCAATCTTATTGACCGCGACCGTTGGAGTTCCATAGAAGACATAGGTGGCCCCAGAGCTCGAGCCATTCGGATCGGCCAGCGGAGCGCCGATCATCAGATCGTCGAAACCATCCCCGTTGAAGTCGCCAGCCGAAATAGACCTGCCCAAGGCATCGTCGCTCGACTCCGGCAGAACGCTGAATCCTCTGTCCCTCTCGAGATCGAGGAGATCGAGATGAGGGTAAGGCCCCGTTGCTTTACCATATATCACGTAACCTGCGTTACCCGATCCAAGGAGAAGATCGTCCAACCCATCGCCGTTCATATCGCCGGTCGAAGCGCCCGTTGTTAAACCGCGAAATCCGAAGACGGGCGTGGTTGCCGGCGGGTCGGCCCCAAACACCACGAGATTATTGTCATATCTCAACACTGTCAGATCATCGAAGCCATCACCGTTGAAGTCGCCGGCTGGACGAACTCGAGCGTGCGGGCCGAAGACCAAAGTACCGGAGGGTGGGTTTGGCGCACCAAGCAACAAGTCACTATAGAGTTTACCACCGTAACCAGTATTATAGCAGTGTTGAATGACGGCATCGTCGAATCCATCCCCGTTTACATCTCCCACTGGAGCAACGTCCTGGGACCGACAGCCTTCGCCGGTATCGAACTCGAACTTACGACCGGCGGCTGGATCGAGAGAACTCAATTCCATCTGTGCCGGGAAATCGCCACCACCAAAAATCAAATAGATCACAGGCTTCCACTGTGCGGTTATGAGCAGGTCCTCAAAGCCATCGCCGTTCAAATCGCCAGCGCGGGATACTCTTGTGCCACTTCGGTCGCCGGCCGCTTCGCCATTGATCTTGAAGCCATTCGTTCCATTGAGCGTGGATAGATTGACTTGCGCGCGAAAGCCGCCCGCTGCCCCAAACACGACGTATGTGGCACCGGATCCGTCTCCATTGGGGTCTCCGGCGGCGCCGATAATCAGATCGTCGAAGCCGTCACCGTTGATGTCGCCCGCGGAAACCGAGCCGCCGCTGCGATCACCGGCAATCTCACCCGCAACGCTAAAGCCGTTCAAGCCGTTCAGGTTGAACAGATTGACATCTTTCGGGGCGCCTTTCGCCTTCCCAAAAAATACGTAGGTCGCCCCCGATGAGGCACCGCTGGGATCGGCCTCCGGGGCACCGATGATCACGTCGCTGAAACCGTCCCCGTTGATGTCGCCCGAGGCAACGGAGGTGCCGCTTAGATCACCGGCAGTTTCGCCTTTGATGCGAAACCCGTTCAAGCCGTTGAGTTCTGAAAGCCGGTAAGATTTTATTTCGGCGAGGGCGCAATCCGGTTGTGCCGCGATCAGCCCGGCGAATGCAGAGCTTGCCAGAAGGAACGTGAGGGTCGAGCGAGGAATGAGGCGGGCAGCGCGCATGAATCAACTCATAGTCGAACAGATCGTACGCCGACTCGTAAACGACTTCGTCTTTAATAGCCACTCTCGCGCGGCTCAGGGGGCGGCTTCAGGACAGGCTCGCGGAAAAACGGTCGAGCCAATCTCCGCCGAGTGCGCGATCGAGCAGCGGCAGCCGGTCATTTCCGAAGAAGATTTTGCCGTCGAGAACGAACGCTGGCACGCCGAAGACGCCCATCTCGATCGCTTCGCGGGTATTGGCTTCAAGCTCGAGGCCATAAGTTCGCGACACCGCGGCCTCGGCCGTGCCGGTGGGATCGAGACCTGTCTCTTGAGCAAGCTTGCGGAGAATGTCCAAATCCGAAATGTCGGCCGCCTCCGACCAGTAGGCGCGCATGATCCTCAGAACCGAAGCCTCGGCCAAGCCGTGTTCCGCGGCATAGAGCGCAACTCGCAGTGCTCTCGATGGCCTAAGCGGAAAGTTGGGATGATACGAGATTGTGAGGCCGTAAACGGCCGCCCAGTCCTGAAGGTCCTGCTTGTACCAGCGAACGAAGGCCGGATTTTCCTCGAGCGAGCGGCGGCCGCCGATCGCCTCGACCAGACGGGCGACCTGCAGAGGGCGCCAGCGGAGGTCGGCGTCATGACTGGCCGCGAGGGCACCGATGCGCGTCGCTGCGAGGTAACACCAGGGGCTGTGAAAATCGAACCAGAACGTAATCGTTCGCGTCACGACAATTGCTCCAGCGCACCGGACATCTCCTTCAGCTCGCGCTTGAGAATCTTGCCGCTGGCATTGAGCGGAAATTCGCTGACCGCGAAAAACCGTGCCGGTACCTTGAAGCGGGCAATCCGTGCGGCGCAATACTCCGCGAGCTCGCCTGAAGACGCCGCATGGCGCAGGCGGACGGCCGCCGCGACGATTTCGCCGTAATAGGCGTCGGCTAAGCCGAAGACCGCCACGCCTGCAACGGCAGGATGGCGCGCGAGTACGTTCTCGATCTCGACCGGATAGATGTTCTCGCCGCCTCTGATGATCATGTCGCGGAGCCGGCCGCCTGAGATGATGAGCCGTCCTGATGGAGTGAGGAGGCCGAGATCGCCGGTCTTGAGCCAGCCTTGGTCGATGGTCTCGGCGGTCTCTTCGGGCTCCCGAAATAGCCCTTCATCACCATGGGCCCCTGCACCTTGATGTGTCCGATTTCCCCCGGGTGTCGTACGGTCCCGCTCACGGGATCGGTGATGCGCAGATCAAATCCGGGAAGCGGCAGGCCGGCGGTTTCGAACCGTTCGGGATCATCCGACGCGGGACATGCGATTAGCGTGCTCGCCTCGGTTTGACCGTAGACTTGGCAGAGCTGCGGCTGCGGGAACTCCGCGGCGCAGCGGCGGAGAAGCTCGGGGCTGCAATCGGCCCCGCCGCATGTGCCTGTCCGCAATGATGTGAGATCGTAGCTGTGGCGGGTCGGATGCTGAAGCATCGCAAGGTAAGAGGTCGGCACGCCGGAGAGCACGGTGCAGCGCTCCTTCTCGATGACGCGGAACATGAGTTCGGGGTCGAAGGCGGAAACACCGACGTAACAGGCTCCGGTCTCAAGGCAGCCCAGAAGATTCATGATGCAACCGGCGCAATGAAAGAGCGGGATGATGGACGTCCACCGATCGCTCCTTGTGATCCCGAGACGCGCTGCCGTCTCCCAAGAATTCTGCATCATACCGCGGTGGGTGAGGAGCGCGCCTTTCGGAGAACCGGTCGTGCCGGAGGTGTAGAGGAGCGCTGCAACATCGTCGGCATGGACTTCGGGCAGATCGGCGCTGCTGGCTCGGCCCGCTGCAATCACCTCCTCGAACGAGAGTTCGTCCGTCCCGGGCCTACCCATAACGAGAACATGTTGGAGATCGGGAAGCGCCGGACGCAAAGCCCGGATCATCTCGAGAAAGAGGTTCGAACGAAACCGTTCTGAAGCAAACAGCGCTCGAACGCCTGACTGACTGAGAGCGTATTGAAGGTCTTCTTGTCGGAGATGGGTGTTCAGCGGAACGAGCACGCCGCCGATGAGCGCTACCGCGACCTGGACGATGGGCCACTCGATCCTGTTCTCGGCGATGATCCCGATGTGAGAGCCTTTGCCGAGCCCAAGCGCCAGGAGAGCACGAGCAAGGGTCCTCGAGCGGTCATAGAGCTCCAGATAGCTGGCGCGTTCCCCGCTTTCCGGGAAAGCGAGCGCGTCGCCGGCGCCCCATTCCCGGGCATTGCGGACAATTGCGGCGCCGGGAGTGGGGAACGGGTCCATCAGTTCGACCTCACGGCCGCTCCGAAGCCCGGCCTCTTGTCATTCGCCATCACTCACAATAACTCGGGCGGCCATGGCTATCGGGACGCTACGAGTTGTGGATTTTCAAGAAAGCCGTTGCTTCGCTGAAGAACTGATCGAAAGCTGGAGATCCGCCCAAGAGAACATGGTCGTTTCCGGGTAGCTCAACAAAGTGCGCATCGGGGATCAGCTTTGCCATCAGGCGTCCTTCGTCCAAAGGTGAGACGCGGTCGCCTTTGCAATGCAGAACCATCGTTGGGACTCTCACTTGTTTAGCGAGGTGTGTGACATCTATTTGAGCGTTCATATGCCACAGCCTCAATGCATTATGAGTACTCGTGGCGATACGCTGGAGTTCATCGAAGCTAGCACCCGCCTCTGGCGATGCATCAGGCATGAAGGTCGATGTAAAGAAATGCCGGAAGACTGGATTCGGTGAGCCCCAGCCATCGTGAATCATGGTCGTCAGAGCTTCATAGAGTTTTCTCTGTTCCGGATCCGGTCGCTTGAGCCGACCGCGAAGATAGCCGCCCAACAGCACCAGGCACGTAACACGGTCCGGATTCTCGACCGCATATCGGATCGAAAACGCACAACCCTGCGAAATCCCTAGCAGTGCGAACCTGCCGAGACCGGCAGCCTCAGCAACAGTGGCCATGTCTCGAATCATCGCATCGTGGGAAATCTCTTCCACGTCCCAATCGGATAAGCCAGTCCCCCGCTGGTCGAACCGGACGAGCCGGCAATTGCGCGCAAGCTCTGCCAACGCAGGTCCCCAGACGGGGCTGCGCCATTCATATTCGAGATGGTTCAGCCAATTGGGTGCCTTGAGCATCGGCTCCCCTTCGCCCACCTCTGCCCAGGCCAGCTGAACACCATCCCGGGAGGTGACGAATTGCACCTTCTGGCGCAGAGCCATCTCGTCGA
>JBJMRA010000177.1:0-6521 GCA_045802365.1 Hyphomicrobiales bacterium
CCAGACCCCATCGAACGGCTTGGGGCCTCTCGGCCAGGCGAGCATGTCTTCCATGAAGACGATGCCGCACGCTTCGCAGAGCTTTCGAAGCACATCGCGCGGCCGTGAAAGCACGTCGTCGGCATCGATCACCGGCGGCGGCCGCCCGAGATGGTCGCAGACGAGATCGAACAGCTCGGCCTGCTCGACGAAACCGATCGCGCCGAGGCTGACACCCGACCACTTCTTCGCATAACTCGCGAGCACGCGTTCGGGCGAGCGGATCAGGAAGGCGTTGGTCAGTCCCTTGATCCATGTCCGGTCGAAACCGGCGAGCATGTGATGAGTCATGTGCTTCTGATAGAAGAGGCGCTTGCCTCGAGGCGGAGGCCCGAGGCACCTCGCCACGAGCGCGTCCCGGTCCGTCTCGCTGGCGGCGATGATTTCCGCTCGCATCGGGTGGTCGCGCCCGCTCGCGGCAAGCTCGAAACCGTAGAACGGCTCATCCCACGCAAAGCAGTCGGGGCGGTTGCCGAAGGCGTACATCATCGCGGTCGAGATGTTGCGCGGGCCCGACCACATCGCGAGGGTGACGTCGCCGCTCACGCGAGCCGACGCGTCGCTTCGAGCAGGCAGAGATCGCGGTAAAGGCCGCTGAGCTTGCGCGTGAAGGGGCCGGCTCCCGCCCACGACGTCGCGACATCGAGCGGCGCTTTGATCGTGCGGCCATCGATCTCGCGGACGGGCGTGAGCCCGGCGAAGGTGCCCGTCACGAATGCCTCTTCCGCGCCGTAGACGTCGTAGAGCGAGAACTGGCGCTCATGAACGGGGATGGTGTTCTCGCGGCAAAGGCGGATGACGGCGCCGCGCGTGATTCCGGGAATGCAGTACTGACCGCTCGACGTCCATATCTCGCCCTTTCTCACAAGAAAGAAGTGGGTGGAATTGCATGTCGCGACGAAGCCCAGGGGATCGAGCATCAACGCCTCATCGGCGCCCGCATTGGCGGCCTGGATGCACGCGAGAATGCAATTGAGCTTGGAGTGCGAATTGAGCTTCTGATCCTGCACGTCGGGCGCGCCGCGGCGCACGTTAACGGTGAAGAGCCGCAACCCGGTGTCGAATGTTTCGGGCTTGGGTGTCTTGTATTCGGGGATGATGACGATCGTCGGGGGCGAGATCGTCGCGCGCGGATCCTGATAGGGCGTCGCCTTGACGCCCCTCGTGACCATCAGGCGGATATGGACCCCCTCCTTCATCCGGTTGGCGTCGAGACACTCGAAGATGCGGCCGACGATCTCCTCCGGCCGAATGCCGATATCCATGAAGATCGCCTTCGCGCCCTCATAGAGCCGCTCGATGTGCTCGCGCAGGAACGGTATGCCCCCGTCATATAATCGCAGCCCCTCCCAAACCCCGTCGCCCAGAACGAAGCCCGAGTCGAATACCGAAACCATCGCTTCCGCGCGGGGGAAGAGCTTGCCGTTGATCGAGATCAGGATGTCGGCGTTGCGGGGATCGACGGAAACGTCGTGGAGGTTTTGGGACATTGACGCGCGGTCTAGTAGATGATGAAAGCCGGTGAGAGAAGTGGGTATACCAAACCGAGGGAATTGGATGATGTATTTGCGTACGGCCATTGCCGCGTCCGCCATTTTGGCGATGACGTTCCTTCTCCACTTTGGCCGCGCGCGCGCGGCGGATGGCCCGCTCTCGGGAACAGCAGAGGCGTTCGCGATTAGTCCTCCCGTGACGGCTCTGCCGAGGGCCGCGGAAGGAAAGCACGCCGTGACGCCTCCGCGCATCAATCCGCTCGCCGGCGAAGCGGACGTGGGCAGGCGCGGCACATGGTTTCGCACGGCTCCGCGCGATCCACTGGCCTCGTCCACATGGCCTGGGATCGGACGAACGCCCGCAGCCGATCTGAGCTTCGAGGGCGCACGCAATCCCGCCGCCTGCGGCGGTTGCACCCCGCCCGACCCGATCGGCGACGTCGGGAAGTACCATTTCGTTCAGGCCGTCAACGCAACCAAACTCGGTATTTACAATAAAGCTGACGGCACGCTCGCGACGCCCGCTTTCAACCTGAGCAGCCTATTTTCGACTGCTCCCTGCACGACCGACGCGGGTGATCCGATCGTTCTGTATGACGATATTGCCAACCGCTGGTTGCTCGCTCAATTGGCCTATCCCAATCATCTGTGCTTTGCCGTCTCGCGGACCCGGGATCCCCTCGGCTCCTACTTCACCTATGTCTTCGATGTCGGCGAATTTCCGGACTACTTCAAAGTCGGCGTGTGGCCGAGCGGCTATTACGTATCGGCCAACAACGCGACGGCCTCGACCTCGACCTATGACGCCTTTGCTTTCGATCGGGACAAGATGCTCATCGGCGATCCGAGCGCCGGGTTCGTCAAGTTCACCGGCGAGACGAACTTCCTGCTTCCAGCCGATGTCGATGGCGCTTCGACGCCGAGCGGCGGTGGGTTGTTCTACACGTTCAAGGACAATAAGTTCCATGGCGGCGCCGATCGCCTCGAGCTGTTCCGCCTCAACCCCCATTTCGGCCGGCCGGCCCAAAGTACGTTCACCCGCCTCGAGTCGATCCCGATCTCGCCCTTCACCTATACGGTGTGCGGGTTCTTTCAATTCGACTGCATCCCGCAGAAGAATACCGTCCAGAAGGTCGATGCGGTGAGCGAGTGGCCAATGCACCGCTTCGCCTACCGCGAGATTGGGACCCAGAAATCGCTGGTCGGCAATTTCACGGTCGGCGGGGGAACCGGCAGCGCCGGAGCGGCCGTCAGATGGTTCGAGCTGCGGAAGGACGGCGGCAGCTGGTCCTTGTTCCAGGAAGGCACCCAGGACCTCGGCGACGGGCTCGATCGCTTCATGGGAAGCATCGCCATGGACAAGGACGGCAATATCGCGCTCGGCTATTCGGCCTCGGGCAGAGCCGATTTCCCGAGCATCCGGTATGCGACACGGTCTCCCGGCGATCCGCCCGGAACGCTCGAGCGGGAGAGGCTCCTGAAACAGGGCCGCGGTTCGCAGACGGGCTCGAACCGGTGGGGCGATTATAGCGCGATGACCGTCGATCCGGTCGGTGGGTGCCAGTTCTGGTACACCAACGAGTACTACAGGACCATGAGCCCAACCGAATGGCACACGCGGATCGGCGCCTTCACGGTCCCCGGCTGCTAGCCGTTATTGGCGGTATTGCTGGATGCGCGTGGTACGAAGGCCGGCAAGACCGTGTTTGTCGATCGAGCGCTGCCAGCTCAGATATTCTTCGACCGTGAGAGTGTAGCGATCGCACGCCTCCTCGAGGCTCAACAGGCCGCCGCGGACCGCGGCGACGACCTCGGCCTTGCGGCGGATCACCCAACGCTGTGTCCCCGGCGGGGGAAGGTCCGCAATGGTGAGCGGACTGCCATCGGGCCCGATGACGTAGTTCACGCGCGGACGCAACTGACCGATCATCACCTTACTCGGGACGCACTCACAGACGGCAGGGTAGGAGAACCCGCTTAAGATTGGGCTAAGCAGTTCCGAACAAATTGCAAATTCGGGGCGGCCCTTGCGTCAAATTAGGACAGCGGAAGCCTCGCGGCGTTTACTTTTGGCTTCCGGAGCGCCATCTATCGCACGCCATGCAGCTTCCGAGCGATCTTTCAACCCAGATTCGCGACACCATTGGCCTTGCCGGAGAGCCCGGCCGGATCCGCCTCGTCTGCGCGATGTCGGGCGGAGTCGATTCGTCCGTCGCGGCGGCGCTCCTCAAACAGGCGGGCTTCGATGTCATCGGGATCACGCTACAGCTCTACGATCATGGCGCGGCCGTCAACCGCAAGGGGTCGTGCTGCGCGGGGCAGGACATCCACGACGCGCGACGGGTGGCGGCGCAGATCGGCATACCGCACTACGTGCTGGACTACGAATCCCGCTTCCGCGCCGAGGTGATCGACGATTTCGTCACGAGCTATATAAACGGCGAAACGCCAGTTCCTTGCATCCGCTGCAACCAGACCGTGAAGTTCACGGACCTCATTGCGCGGGCGAAGGCGCTCGGCGCCGCCGCTCTCGTCACCGGACATTATGTCGACAGTGCCCCCGCGGCAGATGGATCGGGCAGGCGAGAGCTCCTCACTCCCGCCGATATGAGCCGGGATCAGAGCTATTTCCTGTTCGCGACGACCCAGAGCCAGCTCGATTATCTGCGGTTTCCGCTGGGGCGGATCCGCAAGGCGTTGACCCGCGAGATCGCCGCGGCGTTGGCTCTGAGCGTCGCCGAAAAGCCGGACAGCCAAGACATCTGCTTCGTGCCCGATGGTCGCTATGCCGGCCTTATCGCAAAGCTCAGGCCCGATGCGATGGAAGGCGGCGACATCGTTCACGAAGACGGCCGCAAGCTCGGCAGGCACCCAGGAATCGCGCACTTCACCGTCGGTCAGCGCAAGGGGCTCGGCATCGCCGATCGGGAACCCCTCTACGTCATCAGGATTGAGCCTCGCAGCCGGCGGATCGTTGTCGGTCCCCGCTCATCACTCGTCGGGTATGACATGGAGCTTGCGGCATTCAATTGGCTCGGCGGCGAGCTGCCTCGTCGGCCGAAGTCCGTTTTCGCGAAGATCCGGTCGACCCGGCCGCCATGCGAAGCGGAGATCGGCGCCGGCGAGTACTTGCCACGGGTGCGCATCGCAGCCGGCGTCCATGCCGTGGCGCCGGGACAGGCGTGCGTGCTCTACGAGCGTCCGGCCTCGGGCGCCCGCGTTCTCGGCGGCGGGTTCATTGCGCGCGCGAACAGGACATCTGGGGACTTGTCAGAATCCGTGCCGGCCGCCAAAGAAGCGGTTGTAGCGGCTTGAGGGATGCGGGAGGCGCAATGGGGGCGAACGCCAAGCTCGCCGATCTCGACAATCGCGATGTCGTCAGGGCTTACCGGCGCTGGGCGCCGGTGTACGATCTGACATTCGGGAAGCTCCTCGAAGTCGGAATTTCGAACGCGACGGCTTGCGTCAACCGCTACGACGGCAGGGTGCTCGAAGTTGGGGTCGGCACTGGGCTGTCGCTCCCCTTTTACAAGAAATCGCTGAAGATCACCGGCATCGATCTCTCCTCCGAGATGCTGGCGCGAGCGCGCGAGCGAGTCGAGCGGGAAGGATTGGGCAACGTGGAGCAGCTTCGCGAGATGGACGCGACGCGGCTTGCCTTCGCGGACCGGACCTTCGACATCGCGACAGCGATGTATGTGATGACCGTCGTTCCCGATCCCGCGGCGGTGATGCACGAGCTCGCGCGGGTCACGAGACCCGGCGGGCAGATCGTGATCGTCAATCATTTCAGCGTCGAGAGGGGTTTGCGCGGCCTCATCGAGAAAAATCTCGCGCGCTTCTCGGACCTGCTCGGATGGCGGCCCGAGTTTCCGATCCCCACGCTCATGGTGAACGACCGGCTCAAACTGGAGGAGCTCACGCCGCTTCGGCCGTTCGGCCTCTTTACGCTTCTGCGTTTCAGCAGGCTGTCCTGACGCCCTCGCGCAGGGATGGGCGTTTCGTCATTCCTCTTCTGGCGGCGCTACCTGCGGCGGCCGCTCGGGATCGGCGCGGTCGCGCCGAGCGGCCGCTCGCTTGCGCGCGCTATGGTCGTCGCACTCGCTCCGGCGCCCGGCGAGACGGTCGTCGAGCTCGGGCCTGGAACCGGCGTGTTCACCCTCGCTCTTCTCGAGGCGGGAGTCGACCGCGAAAGACTGATCCTCGTCGAATTCGATTCGGAATTCGCCCGCCATTTGCGGATGATCTTGCCCGGCGTCGAGGTCATCGAAGCGGATGCGCGCAAGCTTCCGGACATTCTTCATCGCCGTGGGCTGAGCGGCACGCCGAAACTCCTATCGGGCCTGCCGCTCCGCAGCATGCCCGACCCCGTCAGGAACGAGATCGGCCGCGCCATGAGGGCGGCGCTCTCGCCGGGCGGCAGGCTCGTGCAGTTTACCTATTTCGCAACGCCGCCGCTGCCGGAGGATGCCGCGGCCGGCCTCGATATCGAGCGGCTCGGCTTAGTCCTCCGAAACCTGCCGCCGGCGTTCGTCTGGCGCTACACGAAGCCTCCGATGTCCACCAAGACACAGCCGATGCTGCCGGCGCTCGATCCGTCGAGCGTTCCCGCGATGACCGGCTCGGACTATCCCCCGGAGTTCCGGACTCTGGTCGAAGCCGGAGAGAGGCGGCGGTTGGGAGATGCGACCGGCCTCGTGAATTTCGGCGTCAACCTCGTGCGGCTGCCGCCGGGGACGGCGTCCTCTCAACGCCACTGGCACACGAAGCAGGACGAATTCGTGTTCATCCTTCAAGGCGAAGCCACTCTCGTTTCGGAATGCTTGCGAACAGGTGCTCGGGCCCGGCATGGCGGCGGGCATCCCAGCCGGCAAACACGACGGCCACCATCTCCTGAACCGCAGCGACGCCGATGTCGTCTTTCTCGAAGTCGGCGACCGAACGCCCGGCGATAAAGGGGAGTATCCCGATCTCGACATGATCGGGCGG
>JBJMRA010000178.1:0-20655 GCA_045802365.1 Hyphomicrobiales bacterium
GCCGCTCGACCACGGGCAGGATGTCAAACACGGCCGGCGACGCCCACTCGGTTCCCTCCGCGAACAGGAGCTGCATGTCGATCGAAATGTGGACCGCCCGCTCGAGCGGACCGAAACGCAGGCGACCGGCGCTCATCCGGCCACCGGGATCGTGTGCCGCGGGTCCCAGCTCACCGTCACGGCCGAGCCCGGCGCCAGGACCTCCCCGGTCTGGTTCTGGATGAAGGCGAGGAGCGGCATATCGCCGAGCGCGGCAGTCTTGATTCTGTAAGTGACGCTCGCGCCGGAATAGACCGCCTGAAGTATCTCGCCCTGAAGCGTATTGTCGCCCGGCGGGTTGCCTTGTGCCGCAGTGACGAAGAGTTTCTCCGGCCGCACGATGGCGGCATCGCCCTCACCGGCGGCGATCGCAATCACGGTCCCATCGGCAAGCGCGAGCATGTTCCCTTCCCTTCTTCCGTGAAAGACATTGGCGTCGCCGAGGAATTGCGCCGCGAACACGCTCTGCGGCAGTTCGTAGACCTCGCCCGGCTTGCCGATCTGGATAAGGCGGCCCTCGTTGATGATTGCGATCCGATCGGAGAGCGTCAGCGCCTCTTCCTGATCATGGGTCACGAAGATCGCCGTCACGCGCGAGCGTCGCTGAATATCGCGCAGCTCGACCTGCATCTCCTGGCGAAGTCTCCGATCCAACGCGCCCAAAGGCTCGTCGAGCAGCAGCACCTTGGGCCTCGTAATCAATGCACGCGCGAGCGCCACCCGCTGCTGCTGGCCGCCCGACAGCTGTCGCGGATAGCGGCTTCCCAATCCCGGAAGGCGGACGAGCCGCAGCATTTCCTCGACCCGCTTCGCGGCTTCCTGCCGGGCCACGCCACGCACATCGAGCCCAAACGCAATATTCTCGGTCACGGTCAGGTGCGGGAACAACGCATATGACTGGAAGACCATTCCGATGCCGCGCCGATGGACAGCGACATTCTCGACGCGCTCGCCGTCGAAGCTGATCGAGCCTGAGTCCGGCGCGATGAAGCCGGCAATTGCGCGGAGAAGCGTCGTCTTGCCGGAGCCCGACGGTCCGAGGAGGCCGAAGAATTCGCCGTCCTCGAAACCGATCGAGACGTCTTCCAGCGCCGCGAGAGCGCCATATCGTTTGGTGACGCGGTTGACGTCGACGCGGCTCACGAGCGCTCTCCGCCAAACTTGTATAGCCGCGCGACGGCCAGCATGAGGCCCATCGAGACAACGATGATGATTGACGAAATGGCGTTGATCTCAGGCGTGAAGCCCTTGCGGATCGCGGTATAGATCTCGACGGGCAGGGTCGAGGTTCCTGGCGGGGCGAGAAAGTATGAGATGACGAACTGGTCGAACGACACGGCGAAGGCGAAGAGAGCGGCGGCGACGATGCCGGGCGCGAGGATCGGCACGGTCACTCGAAGGAAGGTCTGGGCGGGCGTCGCCCCGAGCGTCGCCGCGGCTTCCTCGAGCTGCGGCCCGAAGCTCTGGAACCGCGCACCGACGACCACGATGACATAGGGCAGCGAGAGCGCCACATGACCAAGAAGGATGGAATGCAGCCCCCGTCCGATGCCCGTCCAGAAGAAGAAGATCAGCATGGACGTGCCGATGATCAGCCACGGTATGGTGATCGGCGGAAAGAGCAGAAGCTGAAGGACCCGTTTGGCGCGGAATTCGAAACGGGCGAAGGCGTAAGCGGCGAGCGTGCCCAGTATCGTCGCGATGATCGCGTTGACGGTGGCGATCCACACGCTGTTCCAGCTCGCTCGCATCAGCCGCTCGTTGGAAAGGAGCGCCTTGAACCATATGGTGTCGAAAGTGAAGGGCAGCTCGTAGAGCGCCGAGCGGTTGAACGCCATGAGGATCATGACGGCGATCGGGAGATAGAGGAAGACGAGCACCGCGCCGAGGAAAATTTTGACGACCTTGTCCATCATGCGGGAGCGAGCTGCTTCTTGAGCACCGGTGAGGCGGCGATGAGAATGATGAGCACGATCGCAAGCATCGTGAAGGAGAGCGCGGCGCCGAGCGGCCAGTTGAACGCCGTGTTGAACTGCCCTTCGATAATCGGCCCGAGCATGATCGCATCCTTGCCGCCCAAGATGCGCGGCTCCATGAAGGAGCCGATCACCGGCACGAAGATCAAGAACACCGCCGCGAACACGCCCGGAAGGCTCAACGGGAGAGTCACTCGCGCGAAGGTCTGGGCGGGCGTCGCTCCGAGGCTCCGCGCCGCCTGGAGCAGCGAATCATCGATCGCTTCGAGGGAGATGTAGCAGGTGAGGATCGCATAAGGCAGATACGCGTGGACGAGGCCGATGACGATCGCGGGATAGGTGAAGAGAAGGTTCAAAGGCTCACGCAGCACCATGGTCCAAGAGAAGGTGCGCACGAGGGCGTTCGACCAGAAGGGCAGGATAATGAGCAGGAAGATCGCCTCTCGCCATCTGCCCTTTATGTGTTTGGCGAGCCCGAGCGCCGCCGGGTAACCGAACAGCAGGCAAAATCCGGTGACGTAGAGCGCGAGTTCGATCGAGCGCCAGGCGTTGTACCAGTAGATGCGCTTCTCGAAGAACGACTGGTAGTGCTTGAGCGTGAATTCCGTCTCGCGCCCGCCCATCGGCGAGAAGGTGAGAAAGCTGAAATAGAGCATGGCGCAAAGGGGAAAGAGAACCGTCAGCGCCAGCCATAGATAGGCGGGCGCCGTCAGCCCGACGATCGTGATCGTCCGACGGCGCGCCCCGGTCATTCGAGCCGCTACTGAGCGAAGCCGGTTTTCACCTCGTCCCAGAGCTCCTGGTTCTTCTGCCGCTGCTCTTGCGAGACGGGCGCCATCCATTGCACCCGCTTCACGACTTCGGGATCGCCGAGCACCTTGCGGTTCAACGCATCCTCCGGGAGCTCCGCGTTGGCTTTCGCATTAGCCGAGGCCGGTGCGCCGACGTCGGTGTCCCATTTCACGTAGAACTCGGGACTCACCATGAAGTCGATGAACTGGTGGGCGCCGTCCGGGTTCGGAGCATTGGCGGCGATCGTGAGGCCGTCGAACCAGCCGATCGCTCCCTCCTTCGGAACCACGAACTCGACCGGCAGCTTCATCGCCTTCTTGGAGCGAGCCGCCGAGCCCGACCAGTAAACCGCGATGTCGTAGTCGCCCGCCGCCATGTACTTGTTCCACTCGTCCTCGGACGACCAGAAGGTCTTGATCTGCGGTTTAAGCGCCTGAAGCTTGGCCTTGATCTTATCCATGTCGGCCGGCGCGTTCATGTCCTGACCGGTCGCGAGCGCCGCCATCTGGATCGATTCGAGCGCATCGTCGCGCCAACCGACTTTGCCGGCGTGCGCGGGGTCCCAGAGCGCTTCGATCGAATCGGGCCGATTTGGAATCTTCTGCGTGTTGTAGGCGAATGAGGTAAGGCCCCACACCCACGAAATCGCGTAGTGCTTGCCGTCCTTCGCAAAGCGCTCGGAATCGCGCAAAGCGGGCGTCAGATCGGCAAAGTGCGTGATCTTTACCGTATCGATCGGCTGGATCAGGCCTTCGTTCGCCGCTTCCATGACGTAGATGTTGTTCATGAGGACGACATCATAGGTGCCGGGGCTCGTCCTTACTTTCGTGAGCATCTCCTGCTCGGAGTTGAAGTAATCGTGGACGACGTCGAGACCCGTCTTCTGCTTGAAGATCTCGAGCGCCCACTTTTCGTCGGTGCCGTAGCCCTGCCAGTTGAGAACCTTGAGCGTGCCGGCTGCGCTCGCGTAGCGACCTGCGAAGGGGAGCGCTGCCGCTCCGCCTATCATCGCGAGCGCCCCGCGGCGGTTCATGATCAGTCGTGACATGTTAATCCTCCCAGTATTCAGGCGGACTCTATCCAAAGGTCACTTGCCCCGCAATCGAGCACAGGCGAGGAAATAGTCGACTTCCTGCTTCGTCGGAGCGGCTGCCGAGGCGCCCTTCCGCGTTGTGGACAAAGCGCCGCAGGCGGACGCGAAGCGCACGGCCTCGACGAGCGGCCGGCCTTCCTCCAACGCGTGAGCCAGTCCGCCATTGAAGCAGTCGCCCGCGGCGACAGTATCGATGGCGTCCACTTCGAAGGCCGGACAGAACCATTCGCCGTCCGGAGAGGCGATTGCCACTCCGTTCGCTCCGAGCTTCACGATGGCGACGGGGACACCCGCCGATCGGAGCTCGGCTGCCGCCCGAATGCCATCATCCTCGCCCGAGGGGCGCCAGCCGAGAATCGCGTCGGCCTCGCTTTCATTCGGCGTGAGGATGTCGACACCCTCGAGAACCGGTCTATCGAGGAATTTCGGTGCCGGTGCTGGATCGAGGATCACTGTGCCGCCTGCCCTCCGTATCATTTTCGCCGCTTCGAGGGAGGCCGAGAGCGGCGTCTCGAGCTGAAGAAGAAGAACCTTGGACATTTCGAAGATCGAACGCCCACGCTTCACATCCCCGGCATCGATCGCGTGATTCACGCCCCCGATCACCGAGATGAAGTTCTGTCCGTTCTCTCCGACATTGATGATGGCGATGCCCGTCGAGCCCCCCGCATCGACCCGCACCGCAGTGAGATCGAGATCGTAGGCGGCGAGCTCGCGCCGAGCCGTCTCGCCGAACGCGTCTGCTCCGGTCCGCGCAACGAACCGAACGTCGCTCCCGAGCTTGCGCGCGGCCACAGCCTGGTTCGCGCCCTTGCCGCCCAATCCGATCTTGTATTCTCGCCCGTGCAGGGTCTCGCCGGGCTTGGGAAGGCGCTCGAGATATGCCGTGATGTCGACGTTGATTGAGCCCAGGACGGCGACCGTCATCGCTCGACCTCAACTCATTGGCGGCGCACCTTTCCGATTATTGCCCCTCGACCTGGTTCGAGATGGCGGAAGTAGTCGATATGCCGCCGCGGAACGCCGCCATCGTGCTGGCGATCGGCGCAATGGCCCTGACCCATTCAACCGCCGGCGCGTTCGTCACGTAGATCGTATCGTTCGGCTTGAGCGCAAAGGCCTGCTCATAGAACATGGACTCAGGCCGCGACATATCGAACTTGAAGATGACCGGGCCGGGCTGCCAGTGTCCCTGGCTGTCGAGCCACGCATGCGGCTCGACCAAGCGGAACACGAAGACGCCGGTGTTATGCGCGAGGTTGTTCTGAAGCCCGCCGGCGGTTGAGAGTGCGTCAAGCAGGGACGACTCGGCCTTCGGGAATTCCATCTGACCGGTCTTGGCCACTGCGCCAAGCGCGTTGAAGACTTTGAGATTGCTTTCGAGGACGATCTCGTCGCCACGCTGAAGTTGGATATTTCGCCCGCCTTCGATCGTGCTGAGCGGCATTCTCCGAACGGTATGGCCACGCCGCAAGACGACGTCGGTCTGGTAGGCGGCCTGAGCCGGTCCGCCAGCGCGGTTGACGGCATCGATGATCGTCAACGGGCCTTCGAGAAGCGAGAACCGGCCCGGTGTGCGCGCCGCTCCGGTCACGAGAACGGTGCTCGACCGGTCGGCAACGAGTTCCACATAGATCTGAGGCTCGAAAGTCACTCCGGCGAGCTTGTTTTTGATCCGGTCCTCGACGGCCTGTGTATCGAGACCGCTCACCGAGAGCCGCCCGGCATAGGGCAGAGAGATCATGCCGCGATGATCCACCCTGACATTGGTGAAGGAGGTGCCGCCGACCGAAAGCGGCGCGAACAGGCCGCCTTCTTTGCTTTCGGCGATGTTCACCTTAATCACGTCGCCCGGCGAAAGCCGGATTCGCGGGGAGTAGCCGGTGCTGACGGTCCCGCCGGCATCGCCGCGGCGGGCGAGCATGTAGGGCGGGATCGTGTCCGCGTTGACGTCGATGAGGGTAAAGCCTGCAAGATCGCCGGCGCCCTTTGTGATTGCAACCTCGCCGGGACCAGCGCGGCCGATCTCGGTGCACCCGGACAGCAGGGTCATGGCGCATAGCGAAAGGGCGATAAGGCCGCGCGTCACAAGAGAAGGCAGTGCTAAAGCCGGGCGGGCTTGCTGCGTCATCCACTCATCCCCTCGCGGAACGGGCGCCCCCTGCGCGCCGTAGGCCCACTTCCGCCGAATCCGAAGTCAGACGTAACTGATTTCGAAAGGCCTCATCAAGTGTGCCCGCGTATTTGCTCAAAACCATGTTGCCAGGACGCCACAGCTTGCGAAATGGTTAAAATTTAATCTCCAATACCGGGATTCAGCCCCGTTGATTTCGCATTGCACAAAATGCTGCAGCGCACCTTATCTCTATGTCGGTCAGCGATCCAGCGGCCGAACGACGTGAGGGATCAACATGTTCGATTATCTTTCCCGTGGATACAAACGTTGGCGCAAGTTCAACCGAACGATCGCCGAACTGGAGGGCCTTAGTGATCGGGATCTCGCCGATCTGGGCATCGCGCGTTGCGATATTCGCCGCCTGGCACGGCAGGCGATCAAGTAACCAGACTTTGGCGGGGGCTCGCGGACGAGCGGGCCCCACTCTTTCCAGACATTGCGATCCTGTTGCGAGTCTTTTGGCGTTGTGATAACCCCACGCGCGCGACCCTGGGGATCAATTGGGACGCACGCGTCGGCTAGGCGCGATAATCCAAAAAATTCAAGTGCTTCGGCCTGAGCTATCCGGCTCGTGAAGGGCCGAGGCGTGACCAGCGAGGCACCGTGGCGGCAACGAGCGAAACTGTAGCGGGGGTCCCAGGGCGGTACGCTGGAGCCTTGCTCGAGCTTGCCCGCGAAGCAAACGAGGTAGACCGGATCGGCGCCGACTTCGCGCGCTTCCAAACATTGCTCGACGAGTCGGAGGATTTGCGGCGGCTCGTCCGCAGTCCCGTGTTCTCGTCGGACGATCAGCTGACCGCGCTCGAAGCAATCTGTGCCCAGGCCGGAATCGGCGGGCTTGCATTGAATTTCATCCGGCTCGTCACCCGCAATCGCCGGCTGTTCGTGATCTCCGAAATGATCAAGGCCTATCGCACCCTCGTCGCACAATCGCGGGGAGAGGTGGCGGCCGAGGTCACCTCGGCGGAGTCCCTCGCGGAAGCTCGCCAGCGCGAGTTGAAGACGGCCATTAAATCTGCCATTGGGCGCGATGTCGATCTCACGCTCAAGATCGACCCTGCGATCCTCGGCGGCCTCATCGTGAAGGTCGGCTCGCGCATGGTGGACAACTCGCTCCGAACCAAGCTGCAGAATTTGCGCATCGCCATGAAGGGACTAGCTTAATGGATATCCGCGCCGCTGAAATCTCGTCCATCCTGAAAGCCCAGATCAAGGATTTCGGCAAGGAGGCGCAAGTTTCCGAGATAGGCCAAGTCTTGTCCGTCGGCGACGGTATCGCTCGCGTCTATGGTCTCGACAACGTGCAGGCCGGCGAGATGGTCGAGTTCCCTGGAGGCATCCGCGGCATGGCTCTCAATCTCGAGATCGACAATGTCGGTGTCGTGATCTTCGGCTCCGACCGCGACATCAAGGAAGGCGACACCGTCAAGCGTACGGGTGCCATCGTCGAAGTGCCGGTCGGCAAAGAGCTGCTCGGCCGCGTCGTCGATCCCCTCGGGACTCCTATCGACGGCAAGGGGCCGATCCGGGCGACCGAACGGCGCCGCGTAGATGTCAAGGCGCCCGGCATCATACCGCGTAAATCGGTGCACGAGCCGATGTCGACCGGCCTCAAAGCAGTCGACGCGTTGATCCCGATCGGCCGCGGCCAGCGCGAACTCATCATCGGCGACCGCCAGACCGGCAAGACCGCCATCATTCTCGACACGATCCTGAACCAGAAACCGATCCACGTCGCGGGCCCGGAGAAGGAAAAGCTCTACTGCGTCTACGTCGCGTGCGGCCAGAAGCGCTCGACGGTTGCTCAGTTCGTCAAGACGCTCGAGGACAACGGCGCCCTCGAATATTCGATCATCGTCGCCGCGACCGCTTCCGACCCGGCGCCGATGCAGTATTTGGCGCCTTTCGCCGGTTGCACCATGGGCGAATATTTCCGCGACAACGGCATGCATGCGGTGATCGCCTACGACGATCTCTCGAAGCAGGCGGTCGCCTATCGGCAGATGTCGCTCCTTTTGCGCCGTCCGCCCGGCCGCGAAGCCTATCCAGGCGATGTGTTCTATCTCCATTCGCGGCTTCTCGAGCGCGCCGCCAAGCTCAACGACGCGAACGGCGCTGGCTCCCTCACCGCTCTTCCGGTAATCGAGACGCAAGCCAACGACGTCTCCGCCTATATCCCGACTAACGTGATTTCGATCACCGATGGTCAGATTTTCCTTGAAACCGACCTCTTCTATCAGGGCATCCGCCCGGCGGTGAACGTCGGCCTCTCGGTGTCGCGCGTCGGCTCCTCCGCGCAGATCAAGGCGATGAAGCAGGTGGCGGGGCGCATCAAGGGCGAGCTCGCGCAGTACCGCGAGATGGCGGCCTTCGCGCAGTTCGGCTCCGACCTCGACGCGGCGACGCAGCGCCTCCTCAACCGCGGCGCTAGGCTAACCGAGCTCTTGAAGCAGCCCCAGTTCTCACCGCTCAAGACCGAGGAGCAGGTAGTCGTCATCTATGCCGGCGTGAACGGCTATCTCGACCCGTTCCCGGTCGGGCGCGTGCGCGAATTCGAGGACGGCCTTCTCCGCCTGATGCGCGAGGGCCATCCGGATATACTCGACGCGATCCGGACCGAGAAGGAGATCTCCGAGCAAACCGGCGCCAAGCTCAAGGATCTGGTGTCGAGCTACGCCAAGGCTTTCGCCTGACGGGATCGAATGCCCTCCCTCAAAGACCTCCGCAACCGCATCGCCTCCGTCAAGGCGACGCGCAAGATCACCAAGGCGATGCAGATGGTCGCCGCGGCGAAGCTCCGCCGCGCCCAGGAGGCCGCGCTCGCCGCCCGGCCTTATTCCGACCGGATGGCCAACGTGCTCGGCAATCTTTCCTCGGCCTTCGAAGGACGCGCGGACGCTCCGGCGCTGCTTGCCGGAACGGGACGGAATGCGATCCATCTTCTGGTCGTATGCACGGCGGAGCGTGGCCTCTGCGGGGCCTTCAACTCCACCATCGCCAAGCTTGCCCGCGAGCATGCCGACCGGCTCACGGCCGAGGGCAAGACAATCAAGATTCTGTGCGTCGGCAAGAAGGGCTACGATATCCTGAGGCGCAACTACGGGCGCTTCATCATCGATGTCGTCGACCTGCGGCAGGCGCGGGTTCTGGGCTTCAACCACGCCCAGAGCATCGCCGTGAAAATTCTCAAGCTCTTCGAAGAAGCACAGTTCGACGTCTGCACGCTTTTCTACTCGGAATTCAAATCGGTCATCACGCAGAAACCGACGGCGCTGCAGCTCATCCCCTCCGTGCCTGGCGCCGGCAGGGCGCCCGAGCTCGAAGGGGCGATCTACGATGCAGAGCCCGATGAAGGCGAGATCCTCGCCGACCTCCTGCCCCGCAATATCGGCGTCCAGGTGTTTCGCGCACTCCTCGAGAACGCGGCCTCCGAGCAAGGCGCCCGCATGAGCGCCATGGATAATGCCACCCGCAACGCCGGCGATATGATCGACAAGCTCACCTTGCGCTACAACCGCCAACGGCAGGCGCAGATCACCAAGGAGCTGATCGAGATCATTTCGGGCGCCGAGGCATTATGAGTTTATGACCGAAGAGACCGAAAATCGGGTCCTCGAACATCTTCGTCGAATTCGCGCTTCGCAGGAACGAATCGAGCTGGAGATGATCGATATTAAGAGCCGCGTCTCGGCAATCGAGATCATTCAGGGCCAAATATTGGCCCTTCTCAGCGGGTTGTCGCAGCGCATGGACCGCTTCGATGAGCGCGTCGCCAGGCTCGAGCGGCGGCTTGATCTTGTCGATTTCTGAACCAGGACAAAGAAGAGGATTACGCGAATGGCGAATGATGCCGCAGTTGCTGCAGTGACTTCGAACCGGTCGGCCGGACGCATCCGACAGGTGACGGGTGCCGTGGTCGACGTTCAGTTCGACGGACACCTGCCTGAAATTCTGAACGCGCTAGAGACGGAGAACCGCGGCAACCGCCTTATCCTCGAGGTGGCGCAGCACCTCGGCGAAAGCACCGTTCGGACGATCGCGATGGATTCGACCGAGGGCCTCGTGCGCGGGCACACCGTCGTCGACACGGGTTCGCCCATCATGGTTCCGGTCGGCGAAGCAACGCTCGGGCGCATCATCAACGTGATCGGCGAGCCGGTCGACGAAGCAGGCCCGGTGGGCGCCATGCAGAAGCGGTCCATCCACCAACCGGCGCCTGAATTCGTCGAGCAGTCGACGGAAGCGCAGATCCTCATTACCGGCATCAAGGTCGTGGACCTCCTCGCGCCGTACGCCAAGGGCGGAAAGATCGGCCTCTTCGGCGGCGCCGGCGTCGGCAAGACCGTGCTCATCATGGAGCTCATCAACAATGTCGCCAAGACGCACGGCGGTTATTCGGTGTTCGCCGGCGTTGGCGAGCGCACGCGCGAGGGCAACGACCTCTACCATGAGATGATCGAATCGGGTGTGAACAAGGACCCGAGGAAAGCGGGCACCGCCGCCGGCTCGAAATGCGCGCTGATCTACGGCCAGATGAACGAGCCGCCCGGGGCGCGCGCCCGCGTCGGCCTGTCGGGTCTGACGGTCGCTGAATATTTTCGCGACCAGGGGCAGGACGTCCTCTTCTTCGTCGACAACATCTTCCGCTTCACGCAAGCCGGCTCGGAAGTCTCCGCGCTCTTGGGGCGCATTCCCTCCGCCGTCGGATACCAGCCGACGCTTGCGACCGACATGGGCGCGCTTCAGGAGCGCATCACGACGACGCAGAAGGGATCGATCACCTCGGTGCAGGCGATCTACGTGCCGGCCGACGACCTGACCGACCCAGCCCCCGCCACCTCCTTCGCGCATCTCGATGCGACCACGGTGCTGTCGCGCTCGATCGCAGAGAAGGGCATCTACCCGGCGGTCGATCCGCTCGACTCGACCTCACGCATGCTCGATCCCCGCGTCATCGGCGAGGAACACTATCAGATAGCGCGCCAGGTGCAGGTCATTCTTCAGCGTTACAAGGCGCTTCAGGACATCATCGCCATTCTCGGCATGGACGAGCTCTCGGAAGAGGACAAGCTCACGGTGGCGCGGGCCCGCAAGATCGAGCGTTTCCTGTCGCAGCCGTTCGACGTCGCCGCCGTGTTCACAGGCTCGCCCGGCGTCCAGGTCAAGCTCGAGGACACGATCAAGGGCTTCAAGGGCCTCTGCGAAGGCAAGTACGATCACCTGCCCGAACCCGCGTTTTACATGGTCGGCACGATCGAAGAGGCGATCGCCAAGGCCGAGCGGCTCGCCGAGGCGGCATAATCTCTATGCCGCTTCATTTCGAGCTCGTCAGTCCCGAGCGGCTTCTGCTCTCCGAAGAGGTGGCCTCCGTCACCATTCCGGGCACCGAGGGCGAGATGGGCATCTATCCCGGCCACGCGCCGGTCCTCTCGACGCTGCGGCCGGGCGTGCTGACCGTCACGCGGGAGTCGGGCCAGGGGGACCGCATTTACGTCCGAGGCGGCTTCGCCGAGGTCAACCCCCGAGGGCTCACCGTTCTCGCCGAGACGGCCATCCCGATGGCGGAGCTCGATGCCGCCGTTCTCGCGCAGCATGTCAGGGACTTCGAAGAAGACGTGGCGGACGCGCAAGACGCCGAAACCCGCCGCCGCGCGCAGGAGTCGCTGGACCATCTGAAAGCGCTGCAATCGGCGCTGTAGAGCGCCCGATCAGCCGCCGTAAGCGACGGCGGCTTGACCGCGGCCGGGTTTGCGCGGCCGCTCCTTGCCTCGATTGAGGTCGGACATCCACGACGGCTTCGCGGTGCGGTTCGCGTGAGCTTGGCGTTCGTTGGAGGGCCTCCGCGGGTTCTTCGCCGGCACGCGGTTCACGGCCTGCGGCAGCCGGGCGGCGAGCTCATGCTGCATGATCGGGATTGTCCGGCGGATCGTCTTTTCGATGTCGCGCAACAGCCCGCGCTCCTCGGCATCGCAGAAGGCGATCGCTGTTCCTGCGGCTCCGGCCCGAGCGGTGCGGCCGATACGGTGCACATAGGATTCGGGAACGTTCGGCAGGTCGTAGTTCACGACATGCGTGATGCCGTCGACATCGATGCCGCGCGCCGCGATATCGGTCGCGACGAGGGTGACGATGTCGCCGGATTTGAATCCGGCGAGCGCGCGTTCGCGCTGTCCTTGCGATTTGTTGCCGTGGATTGCCGCGGATCGGATGCCGGCGGCTTCGAGGCCCCTCACCACCTTGTCGGCGCCGTGCTTGGTCCGTGTGAAGACGAGCGTCCTTCCCATTCCACCGCGCGCGATGAGATCGGCGAGCAATCTCAGCTTGGCCGCCTTGTCGATGTGAATAACGTGCTGGTCGACGCTCTCGACGGTGGTCGCGGCGGGCGCGACTTCGACCCTGACAGGATCACGCAGCAGTCCGTCGGCGAGTGCAGCGATTTCCTTCGGCATCGTCGCCGAAAAGAAGAGGTTCTGCCGCGCACGAGGCAGAAGAGAGGTGATCCGGCGAATGGCATGGATAAAGCCCAGATCGAGCATCTGGTCGACTTCGTCGAGGACCAAAATCTCGACCTTAGCAAGCGTAAGAGCCCGCCTCTCGATGAGATCGACGAGGCGGCCCGGCGTCGCCACCAGGACATCGACTCCGGCAGCGAGGCTATGGATCTGTTTGCCGATCGAAACGCCGCCGAACACCGTCGAAACGCGCAGGCGCTGGAAACGGCCATAGGTGATGAAGGATTGCCCGATCTGCGCGGCAAGCTCGCGGGTCGGTGCGAGAATCAGGACGCGACAGGTTCGCGGCTCGGCCGGCGCGGCTTTCGACGCGAACCGTTGAATGATCGGCAGGGCGAACGCCGCCGTCTTGCCGGTCCCCGTTTGGGCGATGCCAAGCAGATCGCGTCCCCTGAGGAGTTCAGGAATTGCGCGCGCCTGGATCGGAGTGGGTGATTGATAGCCCTCCTGGACAAGCGCTTTGAGCAGTGCCGCAGAGAGACCAAGGTCGGAAAAGGATGTCAAAGAAAATACCTCTGTTCGGAACGAGATGAGCAGCGCCGCATATCCGAACGGCCGCGCGGAGGCGAGCCTTGACGGCGCTGAAACGTTCCGCGTGACGGGAATGTTTGGGGGATTACTCGCCGGCAGAATGGTGCGCTCGAAGGCACACTTCACGCAATTCTTGGTTCGAGACCGGCGCGTCGCACCCGCATGTGGGCGCATCGGCTTGGAAAGTCAATAGCTTGCCGCATGTGCGAGATCGAAGCGCTCATCCTTCAAGATGGCGGAAGGCGGCGATCACCTTCTCGTAGACCGCCCGCTTGAACGGCACGACGAGGTCGAGCATCTCGTCCATCCGCGCCCAGCGCCAGGCGTCAAACTCGCGCTCGTGGCCGGGCGGACTGAGATCGACCTCGCTGTCCTCACCGGTGAAGCGCGCCGCGAACCATTTTTGAGTCTGGCCGCGATAGCGACCGCCCCATGACTTTCCGATGAGCTGCTCGGGCAGATCGTAGCGGTACCATTCCGGCGCCTCGGCAATGATGGTCGCGGAGCGGATGGATGTCTCTTCCGCGAGTTCGCGAAGCGCCGTGTCGCGCGGATCTTCGCCGGGATCGATGCCGCCCTGTGGCATCTGCCACCATAGGCCGTCGCCCTCCGGGTTCGGCTTGTCGGCGCGGCGGCCGATCCACACCCGGCCCGTCCGGTCGAGCAGCATGATGCCGACGCAGGGCCGGTAGCCCAGTTCAGATTTCGACTGCATGATCCACTGACTCGGACGCCTCTTATAAGCGGCGCTCACCGGGATGAGAATGATCCCGCGGTCGCCAAGCCCTTTCGCCCATTCGGAGCGAAAGCGAGACTCACGTCCCTGGAAGGTCCCGATCGCCTGACGCGAGAGCTCCTCATGAGCTCATGCTGCCCGGCCGATGGTGAATCGCTGTGGTTGATCCCCGAGTCAGAACGGGACGCAACGAGGCGTCCCGTTCCAGTCTTACGGCGTCCGCTCAGTTCGCGTCCACGTCTGGATTCGCGTCCGTGTCGGCCTTGTTGGAGGGCTTCGACGGCTTGGGCTTGGCGTTCGAGGCGACCTTGACTCCGTGCAGGATGTCGATCGCGGCTTTGAGCTGCAGGTCCTTGGTCTTGTCCTCGGGAACATAGGCCGACGAGCCGCCGCCTTCCTCGCCCTGGGCCTCGTTCTGGAGATGGCCCCTGAGGCTCGCTTCACCACGCGTCGAGGTGTCCTTGCCCTGGAGCTCAGGCGGCAGCTCCTGCTCGATCACGGTATCGGGATCGATACCACGCGCCTGGATGGAGCGGCCCGACGGCGTGTAATAGCGCGCGGTCGTGAGCCTCAGCGCGCCCTGGCTGCCGAGAGGTATGATCGTCTGAACCGAGCCCTTCCCGAAGGACCTGGTCCCGATGATGATCGCCCGCTTGTGGTCCTGAAGCGCCCCGGCCACGATCTCGGAAGCCGAGGCCGAGCCGCCGTTGATAAGGACCACGACCGGCTTGCCGTCGCTCAGATCGCCGCGTTGCGCGTTGAAGCGCTGTGTCTCATCGGCATGACGTCCACGGGTGGACACCACCTCGCCGCGGTCGAGGAAGGTGTCGGAGACCGAGATCGCCTGGTCGAGGAGCCCGCCCGGATCATTGCGGAGATCGATGATGTAGCCCTTGAGCTTGCTGCCCACATCCTTCTTGATGGACGCGAGCGCGGCCTCGAGGCCCTCCTGCGTCTGCTCGGTGAAGGAGGAGATGCGAATATAGCCGATGTCCTTGTCGCGGCCCTCGATGCTCGATTTGACCGATCTCACCTTGATCTCGTCGCGCGTCAGCTTGACGTCGAAGGGATCCTTGCCGTCGCGCACGATGCTGAGGGTGATCGAGGTATTGATCTTACCGCGCATCTTGTCGACGGCTTCGTTGAGAGTCATGCCCTGCACGTCGGCGCCATCGAGCTTGACGATGAGATCGTTGGCCATGATCCCGGCGCGCGCGGCGGGCGTGTCGTCGATGGGCGCCACCACCTTCACGATGCCGTTCTCCATCGTGACCTCGATGCCGAGCCCTCCGAACTTGCCCTGTGTCTGGACCTGCATGTCCTGGAAGTTCTTGGCGTTCATGTAGCTCGAATGCGGATCGAGCGCGGAGAGCATGCCGTTGATTGCCGACTCGATTAGCTTTTCGTCATTCGGCTGCTCGACATAGTCGGAGCGCACGCGATCGAACACGTCGCCGAACAGGTTCAGCTGCTTGTAGGTATCCGCGTTCGATGCGGCCGTAGCGGCATCGAAGGCCTGCCACATCACGGTCGCCGACACGGCGCCCGCCAGGAACATTCCAATCGTACGAATTTTCATCTTCTGCTCTGCCTTATCCTCGGGCTTGTGCGAAACCGCCGACCCACCACGGCGAGGAGTCGATCGCCTCACCATTCTTCCTGAACTCTATGTATAAAACGGGTTTTCCGTCCTGCCCCTGATCACTTGCGACGGTACCTGGCGCAGGCGTGATACCCATCGTGCCGACCGGTTCGCCTGCCCGCACGAACTGGCCTTGTTCGGCGGTGATCTCTCCGAGGCCGGCGAGGAGAACATGATAACCGTCTCCGGCATTCAAGATCAAGAGTTCGCCGTAGGAGCGGAAAGCGCCAGCAAACTCCACATGGCCATCGACGGGTGAAACGACTTGCGCCTGTGCGCGCGTGGTGACGAAGACGCCGCGGGTCTTGCCGCCGAATCCGTCGTCCGCCCCAAAAACCTTGATGATCCTGCCCTGCGCCGGGTAATGCAGGCTCCCCTGCGCCTCCGCGAAAGCGATGTGCGGCTGCTTGGCGCGCTCGGCGGCGCGCCGCGCCGCGGCGTCCGCCTCGGCCTTGGCCTTGGCGTCGAGTTCCAGTTTGAGCTTGCTTTCGATCGCGTCCTTCTCCGATTTAGCTTCAGCCTCGGCCTTGGCTTCGGCCTCTGCCTTCAGGCGGTCACGCTCGAGACTCGCGAGCAGCTCCTTCAAGTCTTTGGCCTTTGTGGCGAGAGCACTGGTGCGAAGCTCCTCGGCCTTGAGCCGGTCGCCGGTTTCGGCATGCAAGGCCGTCTTGCGCTCCTGCAGGGCGATCAGCTCGCTACGCGCGGCGGTAAGCTTCGCGAGGTTGTCCTTGAGCTTCGTCTGTTCGCCGGCGGTGCGGGTCTTGAGCTCATCGAGGCGCGCGAGCTCGCGGGTGAGCTTTTCGGCTTCTCCCTTGAGCTCAGGGACGACGCTGCCGAACATCATCGCACCGCGGAGCGCGGCGAGCACGTCGTGGGGCGCGACCACCAAGGCCGGCGGCGGATTTCGCTCGATGAGCTGAAGTCCCGCGAGGAGCTTCGCGATCGCAGTCCGCCGTCCGGCGAGGTCCGACCTGAGCTGAACGGCTTCTCCCTCGAGCACCCGTAGCCGGTCCTCACCGGAGGTGATTGCGGATTCGCGCGACTGGATGGTTTCGCCGAGCTCGATCGCCTTCTGCGCCAGAGCGGCTTCTTCCCGGCCGATCTCATCGAGCTCGGCTGAGATCTCGGCCTGGCGGGAAAGAGAGGCATCGAGCTGCTTCTGAACGAGATCGAGGTCCTGCGAGGGCTGGGCGCCTTCGCCCAGGACCGAAGCGGGACCAATGAGGAGCGCGAGCAGAAAAGGAACAGCTGCCAGCCGGCCGATGTCTGACAGCAGTGACGCCCTCATTGGCCCCGTCTATTTGGAGAGCATGTCCAAATTTCGTCCCGACTGTGACCGCTCACGGCCGGTGATACGGATGATTAACCAAAATCGTCACCGCCCGGTAAACTTGCTCGGCCAGCATGACCCGGCAGAGGCGATGGGGCCAGGTCATCAATCCGAACGACAACACGAGCCCGGCATCCTTGCAGAGCGCCTCGGCCAATCCATCCGGCCCGCCGATGAGAAAGGCGAAGTCGGACGTCCCCCGCTCGAGATGTCGCCGGATCAGGTCGGCAAAACCGCTGCTCGTCAGCTGAGAGCCGCGTTCGTCGAGGGCGATGACCAAGGCATTGGGGGGCAGGAGCCGGACCAGTCCGGCGCTCTCTTCGCGCCTGCGTTCGTCAGCGGTGGCCCTTCGCGATTCCGGCACCTCATGAAGGGAGATATTTGCCACGCCGCAGGCGCGGCCGGAGCTCTCGGCACGACGCAGATAGTCGTCGACGAGCGCTGTTTCGGGCGCGGCCTTGAGCCGCCCGACCGCCAAAATGCGTATTTTTAGACTCAGACCGCCAAGCGCTCGACGGGCGCGTGCTCCGACCAAAGCTTCTCAAGGTTGTAGAAGCTGCGTACCTCGGGCCGGAAAATGTGGACGATCACTTCGCCGGCGTCGACGAGAACCCAGTCGCAATGCGGCATTCCCTCGATCCGGAGGTCGCGTTTGCCGGTTGCCTTGAGTTTTTCGATCAGATGGTCGGCGATGGCACCCACGTGACGGTTCGAGCGGCCGGAGGCGATGACCATGCCATCGGCGATGGCCGCCTTTCCGTCGAGATCGATTGTCACGATGTTCTCGGCCTTCGCATCGTCGAGCTCGGCCAGGATGGTGTTCAATATCGGAAGCTCGTTTCCGCGCTTCGGCGCAGAGGAGCCCCCCACGGCGCGCTTACGCGCACCGTTCGACTTCGCTGGTGCTATCAGGGTTGATGTCCTCTTTCAGAGAGCAACGCTTCATCAGGACTGCGTCAATTCCTCAGGGATTCGACAGAGTAAGAGTAAGATGACGGTGGGTTCCATTCAAGAGCCCATCTGATGACGGGCGGATGACGGTCCCGCGGATGGCCGAAGAGCTCTCGCGTCGTAAGGGCATCGGAATGAAGGCCCAGGCAGGAGGCGCGAGATCGGCGAGGAGGGCGGTCTCGGCCAAGGGCACCCGGTAGCGCGCGTAGCGAAGTGCTGCCGGGCTCTGGAGGGCTCGGATCGAGAAGCCGGGACGGGCAAAAACCGCAAGCGGCAACGACTCTGGGATCCTGGTCCAATCGTTCCAGCGGTCTAGGGTGGCGAAGCTGTCGGCCCCCATGATCCACACGAAGCGGGCCGAGGAAACCGTGTTCCGGAGTGCGATCAGCGTCGACGCCGTCGTCGTGGTGCCGAGCCTCTTCTCGAGATCGCTCACCACGAAGCGGGGATGGCGGGCGACCTTGCGGGCGCCCTCCAGACGCTCGGCGTAATCACTGTAATCGCGGGCGTCCTTCAGCGGATTCTGCGGCGCGACAAGCCACCAGACCCAGTCGAGCCTGAGCCTGTTGAGAGCGTAGAGGGCGACCGCGAAATGGCCCCGGTGGGCAGGGTTGAAGGAGCCCCCGAAGAGCCCGATGCGCTGCCCGCAGCCGAAGAGCGGGATGGGGATCACGGGCGGGTCTGCCCCGCCCCGCGGATCTGATATTTGAAGGTGGTCAGCTGCTCGACGCCTACCGGCCCCCGCGCATGAAGCTTGCCGGTGGAAATGCCGATTTCGGCCCCAAAGCCGAACTCGCCCCCATCTGCGAACTGCGTCGAAGCGTTGTGGAGCACGATGGCGCTGTCGAGCTCGGCGAGGAAGCGCTCGGCCGCGGCCTGATCTTCAGCGACGATCGCATCGGTATGCTGCGAGCCATAACGGGCGATGTGGGCCATCGCCTCCTCGATGCCGCCTACAACGCGCATGGCGATGACGGCATCAAGATATTCGGCGGGCCAATCGGCCTCGGTGGCGGGGACGACCCGGGAATCGGCGGCGGCTGTTTCCGGACAGCCGCGAACCTCGCAGCCCGCCGCGATCAGGGCATCGATCAGGGGCTTGAGGTGCGTGGCGGCGCAGCCGCGGTCGATGAGCGCGGTCTCCGCCGCTCCGCACACGCCGGTGCGCCGCATCTTGGAATTGAGGAGGATCGCCTCTGCCATTTCGAGATCGGCCGATGCGTGCACGTACACGTGGCAGACGCCCTCGAGATGGCTGAAGACCGGTATGCGCGCGTCCGACTGGACGCGTTCGACAAGGCTCCTGCCGCCTCGAGGCACGATAACGTCGATCGTGCCGTTCAGTCCCTCGAGCATCATGCCGACCGCCGCGCGATCAGTGGTGGAGACCATCTGGATGGCGTCTTCGGGAAGCTCTGCCGCCGCTAGCCCGCGCCGCAGGGCCGAAACGATGGCCGCCGACGATCGCAGCCCGTCGGAGCCGCCGCGCAGGATCACCGCGTTCCCCGATTTCAGGGCGAGCGCGCCGGCATCGGCCGTCACGTTGGGGCGGCTCTCGTAGATCATGCCGATGACGCCGATCGGCACCCGGACTCGGCGGATGACTATGCCATTGGGGCGCGTCCATTCCGCGATCACCGTGCCGACTGGGTCGGGAAGCCGCGCGATCTCCTCGATGCCACGGGCCATCGCCTCGACCCGCTCGGGCGTCAACGTCAGCCGGTCGACAAAGGAGCTTTTGAGCCCTTTTTGGTTGGCCGCCGCGACATCGCCGGCGTTCTCAGCCGCAATGAGCCCTGCATCCTTCCTGACCTCTCGCGCCATCGCGGCGAGAGCGGCATCCTTTTGGCCGGCGGAGGCGACTGAGAGCCTATGCGACGCCGCCCGTGCCCGCTCACCGATGCTGCGCATGATGGAGGCCAGATCCTGGTCGATGGCGATGTTCATGAGCGCTCCATTCCCATGAGAACGAGATCGTCGCGATGCACCATCTCGTCGCGTCCCCTGAACCCCAGGGCCTTGCCGATCTCGGCCGATTTGAGCCCGGCGATGCGCTGGGCGTCCACGATATCGTAGGCGACGAGCCCGCGGGCGATCTCTTCCCCGGACTCCTTGACGATACTCACAGCGTCCCCCCGCGCAAAGGCCCCTTCGATGCGGCGGATGCCGGCCGGCAGCAGGCTTTTGCCTCGCGCCAAAGCGCCCGCCGCCCCCGCATCGACTACGAGCCGGCCCATCGGGACGAGAGCGCCGGCGATCCATCGTTTGCGCGATTGAAGCGGTGTCGCTTTCGCGAGGAACCACGTGCAGCGGCCATCTTCGCTCAGCCGCTTGAGCGGGTGCTGCTGGTGGCCGGAGGCGATAACCATGCTGCAGCCCGCCGCAAGCGCGATCTTCGCCGCCTCGATCTTGGTGACCATGCCGCCCGAACCCATTCCCGACGTCGGGCGTCTCGCCATCGCTTCGATGTCGGGTGTCAGCTCCTTAACCTCCGGAATGTGCATCGCACCCGGGGATCCGGGCGGTGCGGTGTAAAGCCCGTCCACGTCGGAGAGGAGGATAAGGCAATCAGCGGACATCATCGAGGCGACGCGCGCCGCGAGCCGGTCGTTGTCGCCGTAGCGGATTTCGCTCGTCGCCACCGTGTCGTTCTCGTTGATGACCGGCACGGCGCGCCTGTCGAGCAGCCGCCAAATCGTCGCGCGCGCATTGAGGTAGCGGCGGCGCTCTTCGGTGTCCTTGAGGGTGACCAGCACCTGGGCGGCGACGATCTCCCGCTTTCGGAGCGCCTCCGACCAGGCGTGGGCGAGAGCGATTTGGCCGACCGCTGCGGCGGCCTGGCTCTCCTCGAGGCGAAGCGGCTTGCCCGTGAGCCCC
>JBJMRA010000179.1:0-12915 GCA_045802365.1 Hyphomicrobiales bacterium
CATCGATGCCGCCGAACGTGCGGACGACATCATCGACCACCTCTCGATAGGCGCCGTAATCGGTGACGTCGATCGCGTAGGGCTCGGTCTTCCCGCCATTCGCGCGAATCCGCGTCGCCACTTTCTCCGCCGTTTCGGGATTGCGCTCGAGGAGGACGAGCGTTGCGCCCTCTCTCGCCATCTCAAGCGAAATGGCCTCTCCCAGGCCCTGGCCCGCACCCGTAACGATGCAAACCTGATCATCCAGCAGCCCCATGACCGCCAAGACTTATGCCGCGCGGCGGAATGGGGTCAAGGCGCGGGGCCGGAATGCGAGCGAGGAGCCCCGCTTGAGACTCCCCGCTCTCAACTCTGGCCGGGTACGCTGTACCTGATCCCCGCCCTGGCGCCGCTCACCCATACTTGCGAGCCAGAGTGGTGATGATCGCCCAAGAACGTTTCCAAACGATTGAAAACCGAACCCCGCCAGCAAGTTAGGAGTTAACGCAACCTTGTACGGCTGTGCGGATATGACAATCAGGCGGCAGCGGCGACGGCCCGCGGCATGGCGCGCTCGAGCCACAGGTCGAGGAAATCCCAGAGCCATGCCTTGACGGTTGGGTCATATAGGAGGTTTCCGGCGAGATGATCGCTGCCGTGTTGGGCGCCTTTGAGCACGAACCGATGGGCGCCTGAAACCGACCAGCGATGCATCATGAGGCGCGTCACCTCGGGATGGAACTGGATCCCGAACGCCGCCGGCCCGAAGCGATAGGCCTGGTTCTCGAAAGCGTTCGAGCTCGCGAGGAGCTCGGCGCCTAGCGGGAGCGTGAAGCCTTCGCGGTGCCAATGATAGACGACCTTGGGCCAGGGGCCGAGCGCTGCGCCGGCTGCGGTCGGCACCAGGGGATAGTAGCCGATCTCGACGATCTCGTCGGGATGGGGGCCGACGGTTGCGCCGAGCTGCTTGGCCATCATCTGCGCCCCGAGACAGATGCCGAGGAAGGGCTTTTCTTCCGCGAGAGGTACGCCGATCCAGTCGATCTCGCGCCTGATGAAAGCATCTGAATCGTTGGCGCTCATCGGCCCGCCGAAGACAACCGCCCCGGCGTGCTCGGCGAGGGTGTCGGGCAGCGGATCGCCGAGACAGGGTCGGCGAATATCGAGTTCGTAGCCCTTCTCGACGAGCATCAGCCCGACCCGGCCGGGGGTCGACCTCTCGGAGTGGAGGACGATAAGGATCTTGCGAATCATGCCGCGCAGCCCGCAGCTCGAAGGCTGCCATGCCGGGGGCTGATCCTCAAGCCTTCGCACTTGCGACGGCGCGGCGCAGGATGGGCAGGAGCAGTCTCCGCGGTGCTCCTCGTGTCGAGTAGGCCGTGATCTTGTTGAGCAGCCCCGGCACGACGGTCCGCTTGCCGGACTTGAAGCCGGCCCAGCCGGCGCGCGCGACCTCTTCTGCGGACATCGGATTGATCCGGCTCAAGGCCCGCGCCCGCTTCATCCCGGCCCGGGCCTGGAAACCGGTCTCGACTGGACCCGGGCACACCGAGGTGACGGTAACGCCCGTGCTCCTCGCTTCTTCGGCGAGCGCTTCGGTGAAGGAAAGCACGAACGCCTTGGTCGCGAAATAAACGGCCATCTGCGGCCCCGGCATGAAGGCGGCGATCGAGGCCACATTGACGACGCCGCCCGTGCGCCTCGCGATCATATCCGGGAGATAGCGCAGCGTAAGATCGGTCAGCGCACGGACATTCAAGTCTATCATCTCGAGCTGGGCCTGGCGCGAGAGTCGCGCGGCCTTCCCGATGAGCCCGAAACCGGCGTTGTTGATCAGAATGTCCGGCACAAGTGCCCGCTCGGCCAGCGCCTCGGCGAGCGCATCGCAAGCCCCGCGTTCCACGAGGTCGAGCGAAAATGCCGCGACCGGGACCCGATACTTGGTCTCGATCGCCTCTCGCACGCGAGACAATTCAGCCTCGCTCCGGGCGGCGATCGCCAATCCATGTCCGTCCGCTGCCACCGCGTGGGCGAAAGCCTCGCCGATGCCGCCCGATGCGCCTGTGATCAGCACCACTCCGCGTGGCTGAGCCTCGTTCATCCCGGAGTATCTATCGGGAATTGGGATGAAGGGAAAGCGGGACGCTCGATTCATCATACAAAAGCGTTGACGCTCGGGCCTCGATCGGCTTTACTGGTATTGTAATACAATATCGCCATGAGGAGGAACGCATGAAACGGTTAGCAGTCGCCAGTGCCGCCTTGGTATTGACGCTCGCGCTCGGATTGGGTGCCAATGCGCAGGACAAGAAGCAGCTCGCTTTTGTCGTGAACGGCGCGTCCGACTTCTGGAAGCTCGCCGAGGCCGGGGTAAAGAAGGCCCAGCAGGAGCTCCCGAATTACGACTTGCAGTTCAAATATCCCGAGCAGGCGGCCGCCGCGATCCAGCAGCGGCTCATGGACGATCTCGTGGCGGCCGGCGTCAGCGCGATCATGGTGAGCGCCATCGATCCCAAGACCTCGACCGAGGCTTTGAACCGGGTCGGAAGCCAGGTGCCGCTCTTCACGACTGATTCCGACGCGCCGCAGTCGAACCGTATCGCCTATATCGGATCGAGCAACACCGATGCCGGCAAGCAGGCGGGATCGCTGGTGCTGAAAGCGCTGCCCGATGGCGGCAAGTGCATGGGCTTCGTCGGGCTGCCTGGCGCCGACAATGCACGGGAGCGCATCGAGGGCGTGCAGGAAGCGATCAAGGGCTCGAAAGTCGAGCTCGTCGATGTGCGCGGCGATGACATCGACCAGACCCGCGCCAAGCGCAACGTCGAAGACACGCTTTCCGCCAATCCGGACATCACCTGCATGATCGGCTTTTATTCATATAACACCCCGCGCATCTACGAGGTGCTGAAGGAAGCGGGCAAGCTCGGCGAGATCAAAGTGATCGGCTTCGACGAGGATCCGATCACGCTCGGCGGCGTGCGTGAGGGCACGATTATCGGCACCGTGGTGCAACAGCCCTATGAGTGGGGCTACCAGGGCATGAAGCTGATGGCGAAGTATCTCGAGGGCGACAAGTCGGTCGTCCCGGAGAACAAGCTCATCATCGTGCCGACCAAGATCATCGACAAATCGAACGTCGATGCCTTCGAAGCGGAGCTCAAGGCCCGCGTCAGCGGCTAAGCGACCGGAAAGAGGGCCGCAGGCCCTCTTTCCTCGCCATCCATCGCGGGTCATAGTCGGTCTCCCGGCCGGCGGACCCTGGTGACGCGTTGCTCGACCTCATCGAGATCAGCAAGATCTATACGGGCGTTGTTGCGCTCGATCGGGTCAGCTTGCGAATCGGGCGCGGCGAAGTCCTGGGACTGATCGGCGAGAACGGCGCCGGCAAGTCCACCTTGATGAAGATCTTGGGCGGAGTGACCGCGCCAAGCGCCGGCACCATCAAGCTCGACGACATTCCGCGTGAGGCGCTCTCGGTGAATGAGGCGATCGCCGGCGGAATCGCTTTCGTGCACCAGGAGCTCAACCTATTCGACAATCTCGATGTCGCCGCCAACGTCCTCATCGGCCGGGAACCTCTCAAAGGGGGGCCGCTGCGGCTCATCGACCGGAAGGCGCTCAATCAACGGGTCCGTCCCCTCCTCGCGAAGCTCGGGGCCGATTTCGGCCCCGAAACCCCTGTCGCGGAGCTCTCGCTCGCCCAGATGCAGCTCGTCGAGATCGCCCGCGCGCTTTCGCTCGATGCGCGGCTGGTGATCATGGACGAGCCGACCTCAAGCCTGACGATCACCGAGACGCAACGCCTCATGAAAGTCATCCAGGAGCTCCGGGGGAGCGGGGTGAGCGTGATTTTCATTTCCCACCGGCTCAACGAGGTCGAGCAATGCGCCGACCGCGTCGTGGTCCTGCGCGACGGCCGGCTCGCGGGCGAACTGCCGCGCGAAGAGATAACGCACGATCGGATGATCCGCCTGATGATCGGCCGCGACCTCAAGTCTCTCTATGTTGCACCAGCCCGGCCGCCCGCATTCCACGGCCTCGAGATCAGCGAGCTACGGACGACCGCCTTCCCCGAGCGCCCGGTTTCCGTCGATGTCCGCTCGGGCGAGATTCTCGGCCTCGCGGGCCTCGTCGGGTCGGGCCGGACGGAGCTTGCGCGCGCGGTTTTCGGCATCGATCCCAAGCTCGCTGGAGCCGTCGCCCTTCGCGGAAGGAGGATCGATATCACCGCTCCACGCGACGCAATCAGGAGCGGGCTCTATCTCGTCCCCGAGGATCGCAAGCGTTCGGGGCTGGTGCTCGATTTCTCTATCGCCGAGAACATCTCATTGCCCGACCTTTCGTCATATAGCCGGTGCAGTCTCGTCGAGCCGACACGCGAGAAAGAGAATGCTGATAGCCAGCGCAAGGCGCTCGGCATCAGGACCGCCGACGTCCGTTCTCCAGCAAGCTCCCTTTCGGGTGGTAACCAGCAGAAAGTCGTGCTCGCGAAATGGCTCTCGATGCGGCCCAATGCGATCATCTTCGACGAGCCGACGCGGGGGATCGATGTCGGCGCAAAGACGGAGATCTATTCGCTGATGCGTAAGCTAGCCGATCAAGGCGTCGCCGTGCTCATGATCTCGAGCGACATGGAGGAGGTGGTGGGCGTGAGCGATCGGATCGCGGTCATGTGCGAAGGGGCCATATCGGGGTTCCTCGATCGCCCTCAGTTCAGCGAGGAAAACGTCCTCAGACTCGCGGTGGGGAAAACGCTCAACTGACCATGTTCAAGAAAGATCTCGGACTCTTCATCCTCATTTTGGTGGTCGGCATCGCCGTCGCGGTGATGAATCCGCGGTTCATCTCGCCGATCAACCTCTCGAACACGGCCAACCTCATCGGCCTCTTCGGTCTTTTCGCGCTCGCCCAAGCTTTCGTGATCATCACCGGCGGCATCGAGCTTTCGGTCGGATCGATCATCGCGCTGCTCGGCGTCGTGTTCATCGACCTCATCACCAGTGGCGGCGTGCCATGGAGCCTCGCGGTGTTGATCGTCGTCGGGATCGGCATCGTCATGGGTCTCGTGCACGGGTTTCTCATCACCAAAGTGGGCATTCAGCCCTTCGTTGTGACGCTGTGCGGGCTCCTGATCTACCGAGGCGTTGCCCGCTTCTACACCAAGGATGCGACCGAAGGCTTCGCATTCGGCCAGAGCTTCCCGACGCTCGAATGGCTCACGACCGGCCGGACGATCGGCGTTCCGCACAGCATGGTTGCGTTCATCATCGCCGCGCTCGTGCTCGCCGTCGTTCTCCATCGCTCGGTCTTCGGGCGCTATCTTTTCGCGGTCGGCAAGAACGAGGAGGCCGCGCGGTTTTCAGGCATCGCGACCGGCCGGGTGGTCGTGGCGGCCTATGTGATCTGCTGTGGACTGACGGCGCTCTCGGCGATCTTCATCGCGATGTATACGCGCTCGATCTCGCCCGCCTCGCACGGCAACTTCTATGAGCTCTATGCGATTGCTGCCGCCGTGCTCGGCGGCTGCTCGCTTCGCGGCGGCGAGGGCTCGATCCTCGGCGTCGTGCTCGGAACGATCCTGCTGCAGGTCCTCCAGAACCTCGTCAATCTTCTCGGCATCCCGAGCTCGCTCAATTTCGCGGTGATTGGCGGGGTCATCCTGATCGGCGTCATCGCCGACCAGCAGCTCTTGCGCCGGACCCGCAGCCCGGCGCTCGGCCACAAGGTCAAGACCGAAGCGCCCGCCGCTGCGGAGTAGTGTCGTGTGGGCGGATGAATGGGTCCCCGGGACAAGCCCGGGAATGACAGGGGTGATGGTGGCGAACCGTTCGCTCAATGCCGGAAATGGCGTATGCCGGTGAAGACCATCGCGAGGCCCGCAGCATCCGCGGCCGCGATGATCTCGCGGTCGCGCAGTGACCCGCCGGGCTGGATGACCGCCGTCGCTCCCGCGTCTCGAATCTGCAGGAGACCATCGGGAAACGGAAAGAACGCCTCTGAGGCAGCCACCGACCCGACCGTCAAGGGCAGCGGAGAGCCCTGGGCACGGGCTGCGTCCTCGGCCTTCTGCGCGGCAATGCGCGCGGCGTCGACGCGCGACATCTGCCCGGCGCCAATTCCGACGGTCGCCCCGTTCTTCGCATAGACGATCGCGTTCGACTTGACGTGCTTGACCACCGTGAACGCGAAGACGAGGTCGCGCAATTCGTCCTCGCTAGGCGCTCTCGCGGTGACGATCTTGAAGTTCTTCGCATCCACCCGGCCTATGTCGCGCGACTGGACGAGCAGGCCCCCTCCAACCGATCTGACCGTGAGGCCGGGCGCGCTCGGATCGGCGGGCCCTCCCGTGAGCAGGAGCCGGAGATTGGGCTTCGAGGCGATGGCTTCACAAGCTTCCGCAGTCGCGGCGGGCGCGATGATTACCTCGGTGAAGAGCTTGACCACTTCGCGCGCCGTCTCGCCGTCGAGCGAGCGATTGAAGGCAACGATCCCGCCATAGGCGCTCATGGGATCGCAGGCGAGCGCTCGCGCATAAGCTTCCAACAGAGTGCCGCCGAGAGCGGCGCCACACGGGTTGGCATGCTTCACGATAACGCAGGCAGCGGCCCCTGCCGGGTCGAACTCGCAGACGCATTCGAAAGCCGCATCGGTGTCGTTGATGTTGTTGTAGGAGAGCGCCTTGCCCTGGAGCTGGCGGGCCGTTGCGACGCCCCGCCGGCGTTCAGCAGTTTCATAGAAGGCGGCGCTCTGATGAGGGTTCTCGCCGTAACGCAGCGGTTGCATGAGCTTTCCCCCGAAAGCGATGTAGGGGGGAGCCGTCTCATCGACGTGGCGCGCGAACCATTGACTGATGGCGGCATCGTAAGCGGCGGTCCGGGCGAAGGCTTTGGCGGCGAGCCGGCGACGGGTTTCATCGGGTATTTCGCCCTCGCTCGATTCGAGCTCTTCGAGGAGCGTCGGATAGTCAGCCGGGTCGACCACCACCGTGACGCTCGCGTGGTTTTTGGCGGCGGAGCGGATCATCGCCGGCCCGCCGATGTCGATGTTCTCGATCGCCTCGTCCCAAGCCGCACCTCGTGCGACGGTCTCCTCGAATGGATAGACATTGACGATCACAAGTTCGAACCGCGCGATTCCGTGTCGCGCAAGGGCGTCCCGATGCGCCGGGTCATCGGAACGGGCGAGAAGCGCGGCATGCACCGCCGGATGAAGCGTCTTCACGCGTCCGTCCAGGATTTCAGGAAAGCCGGTCACGGTCGCAATATCGGTGACCGTGATCCCTGCCGCGGCGAGCGCCTTCGCCGTGCCGCCGGTCGAGACGAGCTCGATTCCGCGGCCGGCCAAAGCTCGGGCAAGCTCGACGAGGCCGGCCTTGTCGGAGACCGAAATGAGCGCGCGACGGATGGCGGGCATACAGCTCCTCTCCCCAATGCGCGCCACCCTATTCCGAATTGACTGCGATTTGGAATTGCTCTTTCGTTCGGTCCATCGGTTCTTCACGAAGGAGGCGGCCCGATGGCTTCGGCTGAAGCCCGACTCGACGTCATTACTATCGGGCGCTCGTCCGTCGATCTCTACGGACAGCAGATCGGTTCGCGTCTCGAGGACATCGCGAGTTTCGCAAAATCGGTTGGTGGCTGCCCCTCCAACATCGCGATCGGTGCTGCCCGGCTCGGATTGAAGTCCGGTCTCATCACCCGGGTGGGCGACGAGCAGATGGGCCGGTTCATCCGGGAACAGATGGCGCGCGAAGGCGTGGCGCTCGACGGGATCGTGACCGACCCGCAGCGGCTGACGTCGCTCGTTCTCCTCTCAGTCGTGAACGACCGCACCTTTCCGCTCATCTTCTATCGCGAGAACTGCGCCGATTCGGCTTTGTGCGAAGACGACATCGATCCCGCGTTCATCTCGGCCGCCCGCGCGGTGCTCGTCACCGGCACGCACTTCGCCCGTCCGCTCAACGACCATGCCCAGCGCAAGGCGGTCGGGATTGCCCGCAGGAACGGCCTCAAGGTCGTGCTCGACATCGACTACCGGCCCAACCTCTGGGGGCTCGCCGGCCACGCGGCGGGGGAAGAGCGCTACATCAAGTCGGACCGGGTCTCGGAGCACCTGCAATCGATCCTGCCCGACTGCGATTTGATCGTCGGCACCGAGGAGGAGGTGCATATCGCCGGCGCGGCCGAGGAGACACTCACCGCGCTCCGGACGATACGGTCGCTTACGAGCGCGACCCTCGTCTTGAAGCGCGGGCCGATGGGGTGCGTCGTGTTTCCGGCCGAGATCCCCGAGCGGATCGAAGACGGCATCGTGGGAAAGGGCTTCCCGATCGAGGTCTATAACGTGCTCGGCGCGGGCGACGCTTTCATGGCGGGCTTCCTTCGAGGCTGGCTCAGGGGCGAGCCGCTTGAGACCTGCGCGACCTGGGCAAATGCCTGCGGCGCGTTCGCGGTCTCGCGCCTCCTCTGCTCCCCCGAAATCCCGACGTTTGAAGAGCTGCAATTCTTTCTCGAGCACGGCAGCCCGTATCGTGCGCTCCGCAAAGACGAAGCAATCAATAACATTCACTGGGCGACGACACGCCGGCCCGCGCCCCCTCATCTCCTCATTCTCGGGCTGGACCACGCGCTCGATGCCGTAGCGGCTATCCAGGCGATCGGCCGTCTGGCTGCCGGCCAATCCGGGTTCGGTGTATTGCTTGATGACCGGCACGGCCCGGAAGCGCTGTTCGAGGCCAGGTCGAGCGGTTTATGGATCGGCCGGCTTCTCGAAATCCAAGACTCCCAGGACATCGGGTCGAAACTCATCGAATGGCCGGTCACCCATACGGTCAGATACCGAGTGAGTGCCGACCCGGAGGAGCGCGACATGGCCGGCGCCGTGTTCGATGCCGCGCGCCGCATCGGGCGCGAGCTCATGATTGAGGTCGTGGCCGGGTCGGAGCCTGCGGACGAAGCCGTCGACCGGCTCTACGGGACGGGAATCAAGCCGGACTGGTGGGCATTGCCGGCCCCGGCCGTCCTATCGCGGAGCATCGGCGAGATCATCTCAGCCCGCGACCCTCATTGCCGCGGGATCATCGCGACGGGCAGCGCGACGATGCCGTTCGAGGCCGCCGCCGGCGCGCCGTTTGTGCGCGGGTTTGCGCTTGAGGGACCTATCGATCATCCCACCGTCGACAAAATGGCTTCGCACTTTCAAAGCTTCGTCGACTTATGGCAGAAGGCGCGCGACAGGAAGGCCGCCTGAGGAGGTAGAGATGAAGACCGTTCGCTTGACGATGGCGCAGGCGCTGGCGCGCTTCCTCACCCGCCAGATGACCGAGATCGAGGGGCGAAAGGTCCCACTGTTTGCGGGCATGTGGGCGATCTTCGGCCACGGCAACGTCGCCGGTTTCGGCGAGGCGCTCTATGGTGTCAGGAACGAGCTCCCGACCTATCGCGCTCACAACGAGCAGGCGATGGTGCATACGGCCGTCGCCTACGCCAAGGCGATGCGCCGCCGCCGCATGATGGCCTGCACCACCTCGATCGGTCCCGGCGCGCTCAACATGGTGACGGGCGCGGCGGTAGCGCATGTCGACCGGCTTCCGGTGCTTCTTCTTCCAGGCGACGTGTTCGCCAACCGCAAGCCCGATCCCGTCTTGCAGCAGGTCGAGGACTTCGGCGACGGCACGGTCTCGGCGAATGACTGCTTCCGGCCGGTCTCCCGCTATTTCGATCGGATCACCCGTCCGGAACAGCTGGTTGCGGCAATGAACCGGGCGATGACGGTATTGACCGATCCCGCCGAGTGCGGTCCCGTCACGATCTGTCTCTGCCAGGACGTGCAGGCGGAAGCCTTCGATTATCCTGAGAGCTTCTTTGCCGAGACATTGTGGGTTCCCCGCCGCGTGCGGCCGGACGAGAACGAGCTTTCCCGTACCGTCGGCCTCCTCCGTGAGGCCAAGAAGCCGGTCATCATCGCCGGCGGGGGCGTACTCTATTCGGAAGCATCGGCGGCCCTCGCCGCCTTTGCCGAGCGGCATGGCGTCCCGGTCGTCGAAACGCAGGCCGGCAAGTCGTCGCTGCCGTCCAGCCATCCGCTCAACATGGGAGCGGTCGGCGTCACCGGAACCTCGGCCTCGAACCGGCTCTGCGAGGAGGCTGATGTCGTGCTCGCCGTCGGAACCCGGCTTCAGGATTTCACGACAGGCTCCTGGGCGCTCTTCAAGAACCCGGGCAAGAAGATCATTGGGCTCAACGTCCAAAGTTTCGATGCGACCAAGCACAGGGCGTTGCCGTTTATCGCCGATGCCCGCGTCGGACTTGAGGAAATCTCGGCCAACCTCGGCGCCTACAAGGCGCCGGACGCATGGACGTCGACGGCCAAGGCCGCCTTCAAGGAGTGGATAAAGGCCGCCGATGCGGTGACCGCACCCACCAATGCGGTTCCCTCCGACGCCCAGGTGATCGGAGCGGTGCAGCGCGCGCTCGGGCGCGAAATATCGATGATCTGCGCCTCGGGCGGGCTGCCGGGCGAGCTCCATAAGCTGTGGCAGGCGAGCTATCCTTCTTCATATCACCTCGAATACGGCTTCTCCTGCATGGGCTACGAGATCGCCGGCGGCATCGGCCTGAAGATGGCGGACCCTTCGCGGGAAGTCATCGTGATGGTCGGCGACGGCTCCTATCTCATGCTCAATTCCGAGATCGCGACGTCGGTGATGCTCGGCACCAAGCTCGTCATCGTCGTTCTCGACAATCGCGGCTTCGGCTGCATCAGCCGCTTGCAGAAGGCGACGGGCGGCGCCCGGTTCAACAACCTTTTTGAGGATGCTAAACACGAAATCATTCCGGAGATCGACTTCGCGGCGCATGCCCGCAGCCTCGGCGCAGTCGCCGATAAAGCTTCATCGGTATCCGACCTCGAGCGCCTCTTGAAAAAGGCCGGGCAGAACGATCGCACCACCGTTGTCGTGATCGATACCGATCCGATGATCTCGACGGAAGCGGGCGGTCACTGGTGGGATGTGGCGGTGCCCGAAGTGTCCGAGCGTGCGGAGGTGGAGGCGGCGCGCCGCAAATACGAGTCCGATCTCGCCATGCAGCACGTCGGCGATTGAACGAAGGGAGCAAGGGCATGACGATCCGCATCGGCGCCAATCCGATCGGCTGGTCCAACGACGACATGCAGGAGCTCGGCGGCTGGATCTCGCTCGAGGAGTGCCTGACCGACGCCAAGGCGGCGGGCTTCGAAGGCATGGAGCTCGGCAACAAGTTCCCGCGCGATGCGGCGAAGCTCAGGCCCATTCTCGATGCTTATGGGCTCGATCTCATCGGCGGCTGGCACTCGATCTTTCTCCTCGAGCGCGACGCCGAGACCGAGTTCGCCGAAGCCGCTCACCATCGCCGCCTCCTCAAGGAGATGGGCACCGACATCTTCATCGTCGCTGAGTGCACGCGCACGGTCCATGGCGACAAGTCGAAGCCGCTCTCGGCGCGTCCCATTATGAAGGACGACGAATGGCGCACGTTCTGCCAGCGTCTCGTAACGCTCGCGAGGCTCCTTCGCGACGACGGCTTCAGGCTCGTCTACCACCATCACATGGGAACCGTCGTGCAGACCCCGGAGGAGATCGACCGCCTGATGCACGAGACGATCGACCCCGTGCATCTCCTTCTCGACACGGGGCACGCCACCTGGGCGGGCGCTGATCCGGTCAAGCTCGCGCGCGACTACCGCAGCCGCATCTCGCACGTCCATTGCAAGGACGTTCGCCCGGCCGTTCGGCGCGAGGCGGAAGAGAAGGACTGGTCGTTTCTCGACGCCGTGATCGCAGGCGTCTACACCGTGCCCGGCGACGGCATGGTCGATTACGTTTCCGTGTTTCGCGAGCTTCCCGGCTATTCTGGCTGGGTGGTGGTCGAGGCCGAGCAGGACCCGCGAAAAGCGCCGCCCGCGAAATACGCGAAGATGGGACACGACAATCTCGTCCGTTTCCTGAAGGAAGGCGGGCTGCTGTGAGCCAGCATCTCCTTGTTAAGCCGGACGCGGGGAGCGGCCGCGTCATTCACATCACCCCCGAGCGGGCGGGATGGACCTATGTCGGGTTCGACCTGTGGAAGCTCGACCCCGGCGAATCCGCCGAGGCTCAGACGAGCGACCGCGAGACATGCCTCGTGTTCGTCGCGGGCAAGGGCCGCGTCCGGATCGGAGACAGCGATTTCGGCGAGCTCGGTGATCGAGCCTCGCCCTTCGACGGCAAGCCATGGTCGATCTACGTACCGGCGGGCTCGCCCTGGCAGGTCGCAGCCATCACACCGCTCGAACTCGGCGTCTGCACGGCGCCGGGATCGGACCGCCTGTCACCGCGTGTCATCAAACCGGACTCGCTTGGCCGGGAGACGCGCGGCAAAGGCACCAACACCCGCTATGTGACGAACATCCTTCCCGAAACCGAGCCGGCCGAGAGCCTGCTTGTCGTTGAGGTCATCACGCCCGGCGGCCACACCTCATCCTATCCGCCGCATCGCCACGACCGGGACGACCTGCCGCGCGAGTCGCTCCTCGAGGAAACCTACTATCACCGTCTCAATCCCGCCCAGGGCTTCGCTTTCCAGCGGGTCTATACGGACGATCGCTCACTCGACGAGGCGATGGTCGTCGAGGACGGCGATGTGACTCTCGTGCCACGCGGTTATCACCCCTGCGCCGCCGTCCACGGCTACGATCTCTACTACCTCAATGTAATGGCCGGGCCGAAGCGCACGTGGAGGTTCCACAATGCGCCCGAGCACGAGTGGCTGCTGAGGACCTAACGTCAGCCGTTCTTTTTCTTCTTCAGTTTCCGGCCGTCCGGCCCGTCGCGGCGAACAGGAGCGAAAACCGCCGACGTCTGCTCCTTTTCGAGCTCGTTCGGCTGCTTGCCATACGTCGTGAAGCGTTTGAGCA
>JBJMRA010000180.1:0-18983 GCA_045802365.1 Hyphomicrobiales bacterium
AGGCGTTGATGCAGCCCGAGATGTTGATCTTGAGCGGCCCGATCTCGTGCTGCCGGTTGATATCGGCGAAGCGCCGGGAGATTGCCTGCGCGATCGGAATGGAGCGGGCGGTCGCGAGCGAACAATAGTCGAGCCCAGGGCAGGCGATGATGTCGCCGGCAAGCCCGATGTTGGCCGCTGCAAGCTCGGCTTCGACGAGCGCTTCCCAAATGGCGAAAAGATCGCTCCGCTTCACATGCGGCAGAACGAGATTCTGATGATGGCTGACCCGCAGCTCGTTGAAGCTGTACTGCTCCGCGAGATCGGCGACGGCCCGCATCTGCGCGGCCGTGGCGTCGCCCGGGATGCCCCCTTCGGGCTTGAGCGAGACGTTGACGATGGCATAGCCGTCGATGCGATGGGGCGCGATGTTCGTGCGCACCCAGCGGGCGAACTCAGGATGGCGCGCGCGGGCCTCCTCGAAGGCGGGCGACCACCGCGAGAGCTTCTCGAAGGGAGGCTGCGCGAAATAATCCGCAATGCGCTTGAGCTCGCGCTCTTCGACTTCGGTCGTCGCTTGCGGACGCCGGGCATACTCTGCTTCGACCTCGGCCTTGAATTTCTCCGCGCCGAGCTCGTGAACGAGGATCTTGATGCGCGCCTTGAACTTGTTGTCGCGCCGGCCGTAGAGATTGTAGACGCGCATGATCGCCTCGAGATAGGCGATGAGCTCGTGTTCGGGCAGGAAATCGCGCACCGTGATGCCGATCACCGGCGTGCGGCCCTGGCCGCCCCCGACGATCACCTCCCAGCCGCGCTCGCCTTCATCGTTGAGGTGAAGCCGCAAACCGATGTCGTGGACCTTGACCGCGGCGCGGTCGTGCGGCGAGCCGGTGACCGCAACCTTGAACTTGCGCGGAAGGTACGAGAACTCCGGGTGAAGGCTCGACCATTGGCGAAGGAGCTCCGCCACGGGACGCGGATCGGCGAGCTCGTCCGCGGCTGCGCCCGCCCAGTGGTCTGTGGTGACATTCCGGATGCAATTGCCCGAGGTCTGGATCGCATGCATCTCGACCTGGGCCAGGGCCTCCAGAATATCCGGCGTATCCTCGAGCTTGATCCAGTTGAACTGAAGATTCTGCCGGGTCGTGAAATGCCCGTAGCCGCGGTCCCACTTCTCGGCGATGTAGGCGAGCATGCGCAGTTGGCGCGGCGAAAGGGTGCCGTACGGCACTGCTATCCGGAACATATAGGCGTGAAGCTGCAGGTAGAGCCCGTTCATGAGACGCAAGGGGCGGAACTCGTCTTCGGTCAGCTCACCCGCGAGGCGGCGCTTGACCTGATCTCGGAACTGCTCGACGCGCTCATTCACGAACTGGCGGTCGAATTCGTCATACCGGTACATGGTCACACTCCGAAAAGGACCGCGGGAAAGGCGCCGCCTTCGCCCTTGGCCTGCTTGCCGAGATCGGCGCGCACCGTCGGGCCGAGCGTGCGGATGCGCTCGCGAATATGGCTCGCGCGTATGCGGCCATCGACGCGTTCGGCGTCGAAGAGATAGACGCCGGTCACGACATTGTTGTTTTCGGCCTCGCGGCCGCGCGCTTCGAGCGCCGCCTTGGCCTCGGGCTCGAGAGCAAGCGCTGCTTCGTCGATCGCCTGGCTCCAAAGCCCGGCGCGGGTCAAAAAAACGACCTCGCCGTCGCGGAGCCGGTTGGCGGTGAGGATCTGTCCCTTTTCGGTGTTGCTCACGAAGCGGCCCTCAGCATGGTCTCTGAGATGTCCTGGCGGACGGGGAAGGGGACGATCTCGGCAGAGGTCTTCGGACGCGTGAGCCCGACATAGATGATGGCCGGGCCGTCGACGCCCTCGAGCGCGAGAGTCTCCCAGAGGCTGCCGATCGTCGTCGTGAAGACGCGCTCTGTCGGCAGCGTGCCGTTCTCGACGATGGTCACCGGAGTTTCGGGTGAAATGCCCGAATCGAGCAGCCGGGCGGAGATGTCGCCTGCGGCGTTGACGCCCATGTAGATCGCAAAAGCCGCGCCGGGTTTCGCCAGGGAGTCCCAATCATGATCGGCGACCCCGTGCTCGGAGGTGCCGGTCAGGATCGTGAACGCCCGGTTTTGGCCACGCTGGGTGACGGGGAGCCCGATCGATGCGGCGCAGCCGAGAGCCGCCGTGATGCCCGGAACGACGTCGACGGGAATGCCTTCTGCCGCCAGCGCGGCCTGCTCCTCGCCGCCCCTGCCGAAGACATAAGGGTCGCCCCCTTTTAGCCTCACAACATGCTGGCCGGACTTGGCCTCGCGAATCAGGATCGCATTGATGTCCGACTGCCGCGGGGAGGTCTCGAATGGGGTCTTCCCGACCGGAATGCGTCTCGCATCGCGCCGGGCGAGTTCGAGCACCCCTTCGCCGACCAGCCGATCGTAGACGATGACGTCGGCCTCCTGGAGCTTCCGATGCGCCTTGAGCGTGAGCAACTCAGGATCACCGGGGCCTGCGCCCACGAGCGAGACCCGCCCCGCCGGCGGGGAGGAGTGACCGGCAAGGGCCGTCTCGAGCTCGTGGGCATAGGTTCGGCCATCACCGGTAAGGAAGGCTTCCCGGATCGGCCCGAAAAAGTAGCGGGTCCAGAACGATCGGCGCCGTCCGCCGGCGGGAACCGCCGCCGCAACCCTGGCCCGGAGCTCGCCGGCGGACTTCGCGAGCCTCCCCAAGCCTTCCGGCAACATGGCCTCGATCTTGGCGCGGATGCCCTGCCCAAGCACCGGAGCAGTGCCTTCGGTGCCGATGGCGATAACAACGGGATCACGGTCGACGATCGATGGCGTGAGAAACGTGGAAAGTTCCGGCGCGTCGACCACGTTCACGGGAATATTCCGGGCGCGCGCGGCCGCGGCGACCTCCGCGTTGAGTGTCCTGTCCGCGCCGAAGACCACGCCGACGCCATCCAGGAGCTTGGAGTCGAACGAGCGTGCGACCCAACGGACACGGCCATGTTCGACCATTGCCGCGAGTTCGGGCTCGAGGGCAGGGGCGACAACCGCCAGATCTCCCCCGGTTTTCGCCAGAAGATGCGCCTTGTTCAGCGCTTCAATTCCTCCGCCGACGATCAGCACGGCGCCGCCATCGAGATCGAGAAAAAGCGGGAAGTAGCGCATGATTGTTCCGTTCGCTATTTCGGCCCAGTCTCGACGGCACGCATCGGATTTGCCCTTTCGGCAGAAAAGCCGTTGATCTCCCGACGCTTCCGACGATAAAGGTTCGATCGGCAGTTCGGAATACCGAACGTTCGTTATTCCGAACAGTAGTACTAAGAAAGGAACGGCCGAATGTCAATGCGCCGGACGCGGAAACCGCAAGGGGCACAGAACCACGAAGCAGCCCCGGCCATTGGCAAGACCATCCAGAGGCTCCGGAAAGCGTACAATATGTCCTTAGGCGAGCTCTCCGAGCAATCGGGAGTGGCCAAATCCATCATCTCGCAGATCGAGCGCAACGAGACCAATCCGACCATCGGGACGGTGCATCGGCTGTCCCGCGCCCTCGACACCACCATGCACGAGATGTTGCGCGACGACACGGGCTCCAATTTTCGCGAGCATCAGACCCGGTCGGGCATTCCGATCCTCGAGAGTCAGGATGGATTGTGCCGGCTGGCGATCGCGGGCGCGCTCGAGCTCGTCGACGACCTCCAGTGGTATGACTTCCAGGCCAAGCCTGGCGGGGTGCTCGAGTCGGATCCCCATCCGCCCGGAACGGTCGAGCATCTCTACATGCTTGCGGGCGAGCTCGAAGTCACCTGCGACGGCGAGGTGCGGACCGTCAAGACGGGCGAGGCGATCCGTTTCCGCGGCGACCGGCCGCACAAGCTCTTGAATACCGGCTCGGCCGATGCGCATGCGACGATGGTTCTCGTTTTGCATCAGCTCGCCGAACGGGGGAGGGGCTGAACGGACCTGCTTCTCCTCGTCCGGGCCACGCGGTATGATGATGCATGACGCGCCGGAACTAGAGGAGTAGCACGATGGCTGTCGACTGGATGATCCGGGGTCCCGAAGTCGCGACCTGCAATTGCGACTACAGCTGTCCTTGCCAGTTCAATGCCCTGCCGACCTACGGAAACTGTCACGCCACGATCGCAATGCGCATCGATGAGGGGTATTTCGGGGACGTCCGGCTCGATGGGATCAAGTGGGCGGGAGTTGCGGCATGGCCGGGGCCGATCCACGAGGGAAGGGGCGAGATCCAGCCGATCATCGATGAGGCCGCGACGGCCGAGCAGCGCGATGCGCTCCTCGCGATCATGGCCGGGCAAGAGACGGAGCCCGGAGCGACCTTCTTCCAGGTCTTCGCCAGCATGATCGACAAGGTCCACGAGCCGATCTTCCGGCCGATTGAGTTCGAAGCCGACGTACAGAACGCGACCGGCCGCTTCCGCGTCCAGAATGTTGTCGAGGCTACCGCCGAGCCAATCCGCAATCCCGTCACCGGTGCGCCGCACTTCGCCAAACTGACATTGCGAAGCGGGTTCGAGTTCACCGAAGCGGAATTCGCCTCGAGCACAACTAAGACGCGAGGGGCGATCGAACTCGACTGGTCGGGCCGGCATGCGCATCTCGCGATGCTGCACCTGACCGGCAAGGGGATCGTCCACTAGCCGGGCACCCATGGACACTGTTTCCGGGCGGCCGCCGCACAGCTTTCTCCGGGCCGCGCTGGTGCGCGAGCGGCTGATCGTCATTGCAGCGCTCGCGCTCGTGATCGTCGTAGCGGGCGCCGCGATGATCCGGACTGGCGATGCTCTCATGACGGGCCGCTACGGATGGCTCGCCTATGGCCTCCTCGTCTTTGTCATGTGGTGGACGATGATGCTGGCCATGATGCTGCCGTCCGCCGCGCCCGCCGGGCTCACCTTTGCCGCGATCGACCGTAAGCTCGGCGGCGGCGGGAGAATGGGCCAGTTCGCGCTGGGCTACGTTCTGGTGTGGACGGCCTTCAGCGCGGGCGCGGCGCTTCTCCACCTCGGCTTCAATCAGATTGTGCCATTCACGGGGATGATGGCCGTCAAAAGCCGCACAGCAGGAGGCCTCGTCCTCATCGCGGCCGGCTTCTATCAGATGACCCCGCTCAAGGGGGCGTGCCTGCGCAAATGTCAGGCGCCGCTTTTCTGGTTGGGACGCAACTGGCGAACGGGGTCCTTAGGGGCACTTCGCATGGGACTCCGACATGGCCTCTACTGCGTCGGCTGCTGCGCAGTCCTGATGGCCGTGCTCTTCTACGGAGGGGTAATGGAGCTCGACTGGATCCTGGGGCTTGCGCTCTATGTGCTCGCGGAAAAGGTTCTTCCGCCGCGCATACCTCTGAGGTTCGCGTCTGGCGCGATCCTCGCTCTGTGGGGGTTCGCGTTAGTCTGGTGGTAGGAGGAGCCGCTCTCGACGAGCGGCTCCTCCTTCTTACACCCTACTCGACGAGCGCGTCCTGGGCCGGCACGGCAGCCTCGGTGTGGGCGGGCCGCGAGCTCGCCGGCAGCTGCAGCACCGTCGCGAACTGGCCCTCACGAAGCCTGGTCAGCGGCACCACCTGTCCGTTCGGGAACTCGAGCGCGTCATGATGCGTGTGCGGCTGATCCATGTTGATCTGCCGGAAGCGCGCAACCGAAGCCTCGATGCGGCCGAAGCGCAGCCTCGGCAGGAGACGGCCGAAGGCGTGATCGACCTCGACCTCGTGCTCGAAGGCCACTTCCGTGCCGGGAAGCAGGCACACCGCGACATTGGGCTCTCCGATCGCCGCAAAGCCGCCGGTGATCGAGTTGCCGAACTTGGTGGTGACGAGTTTGTCGCCGACCTTGGCTGGCCTGGACGCGACGAAATGAAGACTGTAATCGCACATTCTGAAGGTCCTCCGCATGGAACAACGCGATGATGGTCCTTCTAGCTTTGCAACTGGAGCCGATCAGAGCGGCATGCAGTGTCGGAGCGGAAGCAAGGCGGCAAGGCATCGCTGTGCTAACGAACGCCAACTCCAGTCCTTCGTTCCGTTAAATGTTGCGGCCGGCCGTGGCCGATATGGCGTCGTCCAAGATCGCAAGACCGAGGTCGATCTCCTCATCACTCACCGTGAGCGGCGGGGCGATCCGGAACACGGCGCCCTGGCCCGGGATGCGCGCGATATTCATCGACAGGCCAAGCTTGAGACACATTTCGGTGATCGCATCTCCCCGTTCATTGTCCGGCTCCCGGGAGCGGCGGTCCTTGACGATCTCCGCTCCGACGAGAAGCCCGTGTCCGCGCACGTCGCCGACGCATTCGTGTTTCTGCATGAGGCTCTCGAGGCCCGTCTTGAGCCTCGTCCCGGCTTCTCGCGCACGCTCGGCCAGGCGGTCGCGGAGCACGATCTCGATCACCTTGAGACCGACCGCGGCAGGAAGCGGGTCGGAGACATGGGTCGTATAGAACACAAAGCCCCGCTCGTAACACTTCTCCTCGATCTCGCGTGTGGTGATGGTGGCGGCGAGCGGCAGGCCGGCGCCCAGCGTCTTCGACAAAGTCAGAATATCGGGCTTCGCCCCATCCCGCTCGCAGGCGAAGAGGAGGCCCGTTCGTCCGAGCCCGGTCTGCGCCTCATCGAGGATCAGCAGCATGCCCCGGCGCTCGCAGTGGCTCTTGAGGGCGCGAAAATATCCGGCGGGCGGCACGATCATGCCGCCCGCCGACAGGATCGGCTCGGCGATGAACGCGGCGAGGTTGCCGGTCGACTGCCGGTCGATAAGGTCGAAGGCGTAGTCGAGCTCGGCCCGCCAATCGTAGCCGTCGCCTTCCCCGAAGCGCGGGCGATAGCCGTTGGGGGCCGGAATGGCGAACGAGCCGGGGAGTGCCGGGCCCGAACCCTTGCGGCCATGGGCATAAGTGGCGGAGGCGGCCGCCCCGGTCATGCCGTGCCAGGACTGGGCAAAGCCGACAATCTCGAAGCCTCCGGTATACATCTTGGCCATCCGAATCGCGGCCTCGTTCGATTCGGCGCCCGTCGAGAGAAGCAATGCCCGATCGAGACCCGTGATTTCGGCGAGCTTCTCGGCCAACGCGACCACGGGGCGCGACAGCATGCCCGAATAGAGATGATCGAGCTCGCCGATCGCCGTCCTCACCGTGTCCACGATTTCGGGATGCGAATGCCCGAGGATCGCGCTCATCTGGCCCGAGGTGAAGTCGAGAATCCCGCGGCCGTGCGAATCGTAGACGTAGCTTCCTTGCGCCCGCTCGATAATGACCGGCGCGAACGCGGGGCCGTAGCGCACGAGATGATCGCGTGCGCTAAGCCAGAAGCGCGATTCGTCCGAAGCGGATTCTCCCGGTCGCACCTCGACAGAGTTCATTCGGCGTAGCTCGGGTCCTTGCGGTCGAGGACCTTCTTCATCTCTTCGAAATGCGTGAAGGCTGAGTCGGCGTAGTGGTCCCAGTCCTCGGCCGTGCGCTGGGCGATCTTGTCGGACATCACGTTGAGGGGCCTGCCGGTCGAATAGGCGAGGGCCAGCGTCTGGCACGCCCGCTCGAGATAGTAGAGCTCGTCGAATGCCTCGGCCACACTTCCCGCCGCGATCAGCACCCCGTGGTTCCCCATCATCATGGTCTTGCGGTTGCCCAGCAGCTTCGCCAACCGCTCGCCCTCGTCGTCCGACATCGCCATGCCTTCGAAGCCGAGATCGTAGGCGACGCGGTTGTAAAACCGTGCCGTGTTCTGATCGACGGGCTTGATCTCGGGATCGGAGAGGGTGGCGAGCGCCGTCGCATACGGCGGATGAACGTGAAGGACGCAACGCGCATGGGGAAGGAGCGCGTGGATGCGGCCATGAATGCACCATGCGGTCTCATCGGGCGCATCCGGGCGGTTCATCGTCTCGCGATCGCCGGCGTCGAGGAGAAGGAGGTCGGAAGCCTTGATCCGAGAGAAGTGACGCCACCGCGGGTTCATGAGGAAGCGCTTGCCATCGGGCGAAACGGCCAGGCTGAAGTGGTTGGCGATGGCTTCGTGCCAATTGAAGTGCTCGGCGAGCCTGAATGCCGCCGCAAGGTCTACGCGCTCCTGCCACTCGGTGGTTCGGGTCTTCAGCTGGGTGACGCTCATGTGTGTTCCTCGTTTTTGTGACGCCGTTCGCGATGAAAGATGTAGAGCCCGCTTGCGATGATAAGCGCCGCCCCGGTCCAGGTCCACAGGTCGGGCCATTCGCCGAAGATGAACCAGCCGGAGAGAGTCGCCCAGAGAAGGGAGGAGTAGGAGAAGGGAGCAACGACCGAGGCCGGCGCCCGCCGGAACGCCTGGATCAGGCAGAGATGACCGACGCAGCCGAAAAATCCCGATAAAGCGAAGAGCGCCCAGCCGGACGCGGTCGGCCACTGCCACTCGAAGGGCGCGATGGCGCTCGTCACGATCGCGCCCACCGCCGCGGTATAGAACAGGGATGTCATCGGCTGGTCGTGGACACGCACCTTGCGGGTGAGGATCTGGTAATTGGCATTGAGGAGCGCCGCGACGACCAGGAACAGCGCTCCGATGCCGAGACCGCCTACGCCCGGCCTCACGATCACGATCGCTCCGAGAAAGCCCACGGCGACACCGAACGCGCGCCTCATTCCCACCCTTTCGCCGAGGAGCGGCACCGAGAGCGCCGTCACGAGGATGGGGCTCGTGAACATGATGGAGGTGGCCGTCGCCAAGGGCTCGATGCGAACGCCCGCGTTGAATACGCCCGTCGTCAGCATCAGGATCAATGACCGGCCGGTCTGGAGGAGGGGCGCCCGGCTTCCGAGGATGCCGGGGAAATCTTGCCCGGCGAAGAAGCCCGCGAACACTGTTGCGAAAAAGAACCTCGCCCAGGTGACCTCGACGAGCGGATAACTCCCGAGCAGGAACTTCATGCAGCTATCGAGAGAGATGAAGCAGAACATCGTCACCAGCATCCAAAGGATGCCGACGGCGCGGTTTTCCGAGTGGTCGATCATCCCCGCAGCGATGCTCATCTGACGCCGAGCTATAAGGTTGGCGCCGGACCGCACACAGCCCGTTTGCGGCTCATCTTCCCTGCGTTCCGCGCATCTCGACGGGCGACTATGAGCGCTCCCCGCGAAAGCGCTTGCCCCAATCACCGGACGCGGTGGGCACTTGCGGCAGCTGCTCTTCGAACTCACGTCGAGCGGACATGGCCCGAGCTCGTCCACCTCATCTGGACTTTTCCCATGCTGGCGACCTGGGCCTGGATATGCGGCAGGCCGGGGGGCCGCCCGCCCTCGCCGCGATCCTGATCTCTCGCTTCAATGAACTTCCGGGGCTAAAAGGAGGTTGGCCCAGCTTTGCCGCGGGAGGAGATATGAAAGCGACCGTCGATGACGAGGTGATTGCTGAAAGCGGCGATATCGTCGAGGTGGGCGGGTATGCCTACTTTCCGGCCGGAAGCGTGTCGATGCGGTTCCTCGAGAAGGCCCCGAAGAACGACTCCGATCGGGCCTGCCCGCACGGTGTTCAGTTCTACGACGTGGTTACCCTGGCTGGCCGTCACGGCCGGGCGGCGTGGTCGTACGAAGCCCCGCTCCCGCGGATGGAGGCAGTGCGCGGTCGCTTTGGATTCTGGAACGACGTCGCAGTTGCCTAGACTGGGAACGTTCGTAGGCATCTCGGCATTCCTTGGGGACAGGGAGGCCGCAATGAGACGATCTACGCTCGCTTGCGCCGGGCTTTTGTTCGCCGTTGTCCTCAGTCCCGCAAGCCGCGCGGAAGAAGGCATCCCCGATGAGCCCGCCGTCCGCGGATGGGCAATGGTCCAGAACGGTCCTACGGTGACCGCGGGCACCGACGTCGTCCGGGGCGATGTAATCCCCGAGTCGATCAAGCTCGCCGAAGTGCCCGATCATCCGGCCTACGGTTTCATCATCATCAATACCGAGAGGGTGATCGTCGATCTCGAAACGCGCAAGGTCCTCGCTGTCTATTGACCGGATCCGAGGAGGTGGACGGCGAGGAACAGGACGCAGCCGACGATGGCGCCTACAATCGTACCGTTCATCCGAATATACTGAAGGTCGCTCCCGACCACGAGCTCGAGCCGGCTGGACAGAGCCTTGCTATCCCAGCCCTTGACCACATCCGAGATGAATGCGCCGATCGTGCTCCGCCAACGGACGAGATAGGCGGCAAGCCGCTCGAAGAGCGAGTCGATGTGGCGCTGCATCGCGGAGTCGCCCGCGACGGCACGAGTAATCGTCGCGACCGCCGTCTCGATCGCAGCTCGCGTACGTGAACCGGGCCGCTCGAGGTCGTCGAGCACGATTCGCGCCAGCTCCTGCCACACGGACGACAACCACGCTTTCATCTCGGGATGGTCGAGGAGACGATTCTTCAATCCGTTCAGCCGTTCGCGATGTGCCGCTGATTGCACGAGATCGGCAATCAACCGGTCGAGCGCGCTTCGAAAATCGCGACGCGCCTGGCTGTCTTCCTGCCGTAAATCGCTCAGCAGCTCGATCGTGCCGTTCACGAGCACGGCGGCGATCCTGCGGTCGATCGCTTTCGGAATCCACCAGCGGCTGCGCTCTTCAACGAGCGCTTCGAACCGTCCGCGGTTCCGGTCGAGCCATTCCATTGCGGCGGCCATGGCTTGATCGAACAGGGGGTCCACCTCGCCGCTCCTCAACAGAAGCTCGAGGGTCCGGCCGATGACCGGCGCGATGTCCGCTTTGCGCAGCTCCTCGCCGAGCGTGCGGCTCAGGAAATCGTGAAGGTCGGGATTGTTGAGCGAGCGAACCACATAGGGCAGACCGGCCGTCACAGAGTCGGCGATCGCGGCGGCGATCTCGGGCTGCGCCGCCCATTGCGCGAGCCGCCGCGCCGCTTCGGCGTTGCGTATCCGCGCAGTAACCGCTTCCTCGGTCAGGAAATTGCGCTCGACAAAACGGCCCAATGTCGCGGCGATGCGATCCTTGTTGGCCGGTATGATCGCGGTGTGCGGTATCGGCAAACCGAGGGGACGCCTGAAAAGCGCGGTAACGGCAAACCAATCGGCGAGACCTCCGACTACGCCTGCTTCAGTCGCGGCGCGCAGGAGAAGCGTCGGGATACCCGGATCGGCGATGAAGTGGGTCCCGGCGAAAACGGCGGCCATCAGGCCGAGAAGCCCGGTTGCAAGCGCGCGGTTGCGCCTGAGCCGGGCACGAGCGCGCTCATCACCGGAGCGTTCGAAGGACGGAGCCTCGGTCACTGACATGTGATCGGGTTTGCCGAACTTCGCGAGCCTTGTCACGGATGCAAATCGGCAACCCCAGCTTCACGCCGCCCCCGCGGACGGGGTATATCGGACAGCCATGTTCCTGGATTCCCGATGAAGGGCGAAATCGACCGCCCCGCCCGCTACCCGAGTCTTGAGGGCAGAACGGTGTTCATCACCGGCGGCGGCAGCGGCATCGGGGCGAGCCTGGTCGAGCATTTCTGCCGGCAGGACGCGCGCGTTGTTTTCGTCGACATCGCTGAAGAGCCGTCGCGCAAGCTCATCGACCACATCGCGGGAGCAGGTCACACGCCTCCCGATTTCATCTCCGGCGACCTGCGGGACATCGACGCGCTCAGGTCCGCAATCGCCGAGACGGCGCGCCGGCACGGGCCCATCCGCGTCCTCGTGAACAACGCCGGCAACGATGACCGCCACCGCACAGAGGACGTCACGGTCGATTATTGGGACGACCGAATGCGGGTGAACCTACGGCATCAATTCTTTGCCGCACAAACCGTGAGACCGCAGATGCGCGATGCAGGCGGCGGCTCGATCGTCAATTTCGGATCGATCACCTGGCTCGTCGGCGATCCGGATTGCCCCGCTTACGTCACCGCCAAGGCCGCGATTACCGGATTGACGCGGGCGCTTGCCCGCGAGTTCGGGCCAGAGAAGATTAGGGTCAATTGCGTGCTGCCGGGCTGGGTCATGACCGATCGCCAAGTCAAGTTGTGGTTGAGCCCGGAAGGCGAGCGGCAAATCGATGAACGCCAGTGTTTGCGAGACCGGCTCTACCCGCCCGACATCGCCCGCATGGTGCTGTTTCTGGCGGCCGACGACAGTCGGATGTGTACGTCGCAAAACTTCATCGTCGACGGCGGTTGGGTATAAGCTCAATCGGTCAAATGGTCGCCATAGAGTACGGCCGATAACGGAGGAGAGGACATGACGCTCAAGATGAACAGGCGCGAGGCACTGGGACTGGCTCTCGCTGCACCGGCTATCCTGAAATCGGGACGGGCCTTCGCCGCGAAGGAGCTCCGGGTCATGGCGTGGGAGGGCTACGCCGACGATGATTGGGTCAAGGACTTCGAGGCGCAGACGGGCGCCTCTGCCAAGGTGGTGTTCATCGGGACCGATGACGAGATCTGGGCCAAGATCAAGGGCAGCGAAGGAAAGGACTTCGATGTCTTCGCGGTCAATACCGCGCAGCTGCAGCGCTATATCGACGGCGGGCTCACGACGCCGCACGACATGAGCAAGCTTCCGAACCAGAAGAGCGTTCTGCCGCGGTTCCGCGATCTATCGCAAGTGAAGGGGGTTATGCGCGACGGCAAGGTGCACTCGATCCCGTTCTGCTTCGATTCAATCGGTCTCATCTACGACAAGGACAAGGTCTCGCCCGCGCCCGATTCCTTCGAAGTGCTCTGGGATCCGAAATACAAAGGCAAGATCCTCGCCTACGACAACGGCGAGCACAATTTCTCCTTCACCGCGCTCACGCTCGGGATCGCCGACCCGTTCCATTTGACCGACGAGCAGATGCAGCAGATCAAGGACAAGCTCATCAAGCTCAAGCAGAACGTGCTGAGCTTCTATACGACTCCCGACGAAGCGCTCCAGCTCTATAAGAACAACGATGTGGCGCTCATCTGGGCCAACTACGGCCAGCAGCAGGTCAAGGCGATGAAGGACGCCGGTGCGAATATCGCCTACGTCAATCCGAAGGAGGGCGCGCTCGCCTGGCTCGATACCTGGGCGATGACGAGCGGCGTCAGGGATACCGAGCTTGCGGAGGCCTGGGTCAACTTCCTCCTCCAGAGGAAGGTCGGCGAGCAGCTCTCTCAGCGCACCGGTTTCGGCAATACCGTGGTCGAGACCGGCAGTGCCGGCTCCAACGATAAGCTGGTCTGGCTCGACTTTGTCGAGGACCCGACGAAGCGATCGGATCTCTGGAACGAGATTAAGGCACAGCCCTAGGCCCCACACCTCTCGGCGAGGAGAGGTCTGGAACCAGACCAGGACCGGACCCCATGCTGTTCATCGGCGGACGGCAGGGGAGGGCGTGGATTGCGGCGCTCTCCGTCCTGACCTATGGCCTGCCTCTCCTCTTCATCGTGGCGCCGCTCGCAAGCTTTCTCGCATACAGCTTCTTCAAGCTCGAAAGCGGGCAGATCCGATATGAGCTGACGCTCGCCAATTACCGCCGGTTCGTCACCGATGCGATCTTCATCCCGATGCTGTGGCAGACCTGTCTTCTTTGCCTCGCTGTTGCGGTGCTGACCACCCTTCTCGGCTACCCCGTCGCCTTCCTCCTCGCTTCGCTGAAGGGCCGGCGCAAATACGCGCTTCTCATGATGGTGCTCGTGCCGCTGCTCATGAGCTACATCATCAAGATCTATGCCATTCGCAGCATCCTGGGCGGCAATGGGTTTCTCAACCGCTTCCTCCTGTGGACGGGCATCATCGACCAACCGCTCATGATCTTCGTTTTCAATCTCAACGCGGTGATGCTGACCCTGACGGTTCTTTTGATCCCCTTCGCGATCCTTCCGATCTTCCTTTCTCTCGAAAGGATTCCCGGGGCTTTCCTGGAGGCCTCGACCGATCTTGGCGCCTCGAACTGGCAAACGTTTCTGCGTATCGTCCTGCCGATGAGCCTGCCAGGCGTCATTACCGCAGCGAGCTTCGTCTTCGTGCTGGCGATCGGCGATTTTCTGACTCCCCAGATGGTCGGAGGACAGAGCGGGTTCACCTTCGGGCGAATCGTCTATAGCCAGTTCGGCACCGCCTTCAATTGGCCCTTCGGCGCCGCTCTTTCGGTGATTTTGGCCTCCGTGGTGATCGCTGTCGTCCTGTTTGGCAGGAGTTTCGAGCGGAGCCGGTCGTGAAGCTCTCGCGTGCGGCGTTCATCGCTCTTTCCGCCTTGACCGGACTCGTGTTCATCCTTCTCTACGGGCCTCTTTTCGTTCCGATCGTCTCCTCGTTCTTCACAGTCTCGCACGGCGACGTGCAGTGGCAGTCTCCCTCGCTTTCGTCCTACATCGACCTCTCCCGAAACCAGGCGATCATCGAGGCTTTCGGCAACACGCTCATCGTCGGCTTCAGCGCGACGTTCCTGGCCGTCATCCTGGGCCTCCTCTTCGCTCTCCATTATGTGAGCGGTAAGTCGCTCTCGCGGGAGGTGACGCAGGTCGTCATTTTCCTTCCCTTTCTCATGCCGCCCATCATCACCGGGCTCGCGCTTCTGATCTTTTTCCGGGAGACCGAAGTTCCGCGCTCTCTCGTCACCGTCGTGATAGGGCACACGGTATTCGTGCTGACGCTCGCCTATCGCACAATCGCGGTCCGTCTCCAGACGCTCGGACCGAGCCTCATCGAGGCCTCCTACGATCTGGGCGCGTCTCTGCCCCAGACCTTCTACTACGTCGTGCTGCCGAGTCTCAAAAGCGCACTCATCGGCGCGGCCGTCTTGTGCTTCGCCTTGTCGTTCGACGAAACGCTGATCACGATCCTCGTCACGGGTACCGACAACACGCTGCCGATCAGGCTATGGGCGATGATGCGTTTGGGCTTCACGCCCGACATCAATGCGCTCGTCGCGCTGATTCTAGCGCTCACCGCGGCGCTATGTATCTTCGCCGTGCGCCAACTCCTCCCGCGCGAGCAGGTTGCCGAAGACGGAGGCTGACGCTTCAGGGTCGCGCGCCAAAGGAACGCGACATGCGCGTGACGATGTGGTCGAACGCAGTCTTCTTGCTGCGTGGATACACGATCTCGAGTACGCAGGCGGTGCGCCGGTCGGGCGATAGCGCCACCTTCATGTAGAAGATGTTAGGCCCGCGGAAGCCCGAGGCTACCCAAAAATTCGACTTCCGCTGGTCATAGACGACGCTGCCGGGAACCGACGCAGCGAAGTATTTTGCCTTGATGTCGGCGGACGTGAGTTCTTTCTCGTTCTGGAACCCGAGCACCCTGAAAGAGGTGGACTGATCGGCGCTAGAGAACCGCTGCGCGTCTTGCGAAACGTCCAACGGCTCGCGGCGGAAAACCGACGCCGGATATTCGAGCGAGCAACCATGCACGGTGTCGCGATAATGGTCCCATGACTGCTCGGCGCTGAGCGGTGCGCCAATGGAGCACAACACGGCCAAACCAAGCGACCAAGCTTTCATCGCGATCCTCCGACCGATTGCTCTCCGGGCAATTCCGGGTCGAGAATAACGTTCCGGTTCAAGGGATCAGAGTTCGAACGACACGGCGGCTTTCTCTGCCGCTTGCTTCAGCTCGGCATAGAGCCCGTCAGGAAGCGGGATTCCGTTGAGCTCGCGATCCTCCTGCTTGAGCCACTCCGGACCGCCGGCGGGCATCGTTCCGGGCTCGGTAAAGCTGTCGAGGTACTTGGTCATTCTCTCGCCAAAGAGAGCTTCGGCAATGAAGGTCGCCGGATCGATGGCCATGACGAAGTGGCCAACTTTGGTATCGCCGAGCAGGATGCCCGACTGTTCGCTGCCGAGCCGCATGCCGGTGAGCGCACCCCCGAGAACCTCCGCGAGACCGGCAAGTCCCGCGCCCTTGAAGCCGAAGTGAGCGCCCCCCAAAGGGCCGAGGCAAACTGCGGCGTGAGGATCGGTCGTATAACGGCCTTCGCGATCGAGGGCGACATCGGGTGGGAGCGGCAGGCCCTCGGTGCGGGAGCGCATGACCTTGTTCCAGGGCACCGAGCTCGTCGCCATGTCGAGGAGGAACGGCCGGCCGCCTTGGCGGGGCGCGGCCAGCGAGATGGGGCTCGTGCCGTGAACGGGCTTCGATCCGCCGAAGGGGACGACGAATGCACCCGAGTTGCAGGTTGAAAAACCGATGAAGCCTGCCTCGGCCGCGGCCAGCGTGTATGCGCCGGCGGCCCCGAAATGGGTCGAGTTCACGACCACCGCCATGCCGATGCCCGCCTCGCGCGCGATGTCGCAGGCTTCGTCCATGGCGCGGTACGTCGGCAGGTGACCGAGGCCATCATCGGCGTCGACGCGCGCCGCCCCACGCCTTGGGTAGGAGACGGTCACGTGCGGGTTGGGCTTGCAAATCCCGGTTCTGACGCATTCGGCATAGAACGGCAGCAGCCTGATGCCATGGCTGTCGACGCCGAGGGCCGAGGCGTGCATCATCGCTGCGGTGGTGGCGGTGGCCTGTTCCTCAGTCACTCCGACCGCCGCCAGGATCGACAAGGAGAGTGACGCCAGGGCTTCGGCGGAAACCCATCTTTCAGTCATGCCGAGCGGCACCGCGAGCTCACCCGCTCTGCAGGCGCGACAAGAACTCGGAGGTCGGCCATGAATCGGCGGGCATTCCGAACTTGGTCTGCATGTCCTTGACGGCGGCGCGCGTCTTGGCTCCCGCTACCCCATCGATCTTTCCGACATCATAGCCGCGGCGGGCCAGAAGCTTCTGGAGCGTGATCATCTCCTGGCGCGAGAGGATGTCGATCGGTCCTCGCCCCTTGCTCACGGGCGGAGCTCCTGCAAGCCTCGTCGCGAGATAAGCCGCGGTCGTCGAGTAGACGAGAGACTCGTTCCACAGGAGATAGGCGTCAGTGAAATTGGGATAAGCGATGAAAGCCGGGCCGTTTCGCCCCATGGGAAGGAGTAGCGAGGCTTCGACCTTGTCGGCCCTGAGCTTGCCATTCCGGCCCGTAACCCCCCACTTGACCCACTGGGCGCGGGGGTGGACCACGGCGATATCGGCTTCCTCCCAGGGCAGGTCGTCAGGCACGCTGACCTCCTCGAGCCAGGGCTCGCCCGCTCGCCAGCCGTGGTGCACGAGCAGGTTCGCGGTCGAGGCAATCACGTCGGGTATGCTGTGCCTCAAGTCCCGGCGGCCATCGCCATCGAAGTCGACCCCGCTCTCGATGTAATCCTTGGGCAGGAATTGGACTTGGCCGACTTCGCCCGCCCATGCACCAACGAGATCGTCTGGCTGGAGGTCGCCTTCATCGAGGATCTGCAGCGCGGCGAGGAGTTGAGGCCTGAACTTCTCCGGGCGCCGACAATCGAAGGCGAGGGTCGCGAGCGAGCGGAGCGTCGAGAAGTCGCCCATGTTGGCCCCGAAATCGGTTTCGAGCGCCCAGAACGCCACGATTACCGGCGCGGGCACGCCGTAACGGCGCTCTACCTGTTGGAAAATTGGCCGATATTTGGCAATTAGAGCGGCGCCCTGCTTCAACCGGTAGGGGGCGACCATCCGATTCGAGAAGGTCAGGAAATCCTGGGCGAAAACCGATTGACTGCGGTCACGCTTGATCACCGCGGGGTCGTAGGCGACGCCCTCGAGGGCGGAGAGCGCGCGCTCGGAAACGCCTTGCGCGGCGGCCTCTTCCTTGAAGTTTTCGAGCCATGCTGGGAAGCGCGAAGGGCTCTCGCATTCGGCTCGCGCAACCCCGGAGAGGAGCCCGAGCACGGCGGCGGCGGTCAGCAGGCGCGATGTGGTCTTCGACATGACCACCCCATACACGAGACCCGTCGGATCGAGCAAATGAGGACAGCTTGATCTGGGTGCTCCTCGGCGAAAAGCCGGGCGATAACGCGCAGTCGCTTCGACTTGCCCGGGCGCTCGGATTGCCGTTCGAGACCAAGACCCTCGTCCTCCAACCCGGCTTTGAGAGAACGAAGCCCACGGTCGAACCCTCTCTTGAACCGTTCGACCCCGAGCGATCCGACCCTCTGAAACCGCCCTGGCCGGACATGGTACTCACGATCGGGCGGCGATTGGCGATGGCGGGATTGTGGATCAAAGCCCAGTCAGGATCGACCAAGCTCGCGCTCATCGGCGTGCCGAAGGGCCGTGAACGCGAGTTCGATCTGGTAATCGCGCCCATTCATTATCGGATTGCGCAGGCGCCGAACGTCTTGCGTATAGGCCTGCCGCTTCTCGTTCCCGACGCCGATATGCTAAGTTCGGCGGCCGAGAAGTGGCGGCCGGTTTTCGCTGGTATGGCGCGGCCGCTCACCGCGGTGTTCGTCGGGGGGTCGACGGGAGCTCACAGATTTACTTTAGCAGAGGCCCGGAAGTTGCTGGGATATCTGGATTTTCCTGGCTCGGCTTACATCGTCACCTCGCGGCGGACCCCGCCTGCTGAGGTCCGGATTTTGGAAACCGGGAAGCCCGAAAGCGCAATCGTGTATCGTTGGCGGCCGGATGATCCCGAGAATCCTTATTTCGGCCTGTTGGCGCTGGCGGACCAGTTCGTCGTGACGGGCGACAGCATTTCGATGCTGGTCGAAGTTGCGAGGCTCGGAAAACCACTCGCGATAGCCCCTTTTCATTCGACATTGTGGCAACGCTGCCTCTCTCGTGGGAGATCCCGCGATATCAATGTTTTGCACGAATATCTTTACAAAGGAGGTTGGGCCGTCCGGTCGGGCGAACCGTTCATCGTTCCGACCGGTTCGCCGCCGGACGATACATTGACGGCCGTTCCCAGGTTAGCAGCGCTCCTTGAGCTAGAGCAAATTCACGTTTAGCAGAATCGGGGGATTCCCGGAGCCATAGTTCTGTGATTCCGTGTGTGTGATCTGATTCGCGCAGCGGGGGTCACCATGGGACGACCTTACTCCCAAGATTTGCGTGAGCGAGTAATGGCGGCGGTTGACGGCGGGATGAGAGCTTATGCCGCTGCCCCAGTGTTCAAGGTGAGCGTTTCCTACATCTACAAGGCCTTGGGCCGACGCCGGACAACCGGCGAGACGACGGC
>JBJMRA010000181.1:0-9997 GCA_045802365.1 Hyphomicrobiales bacterium
CGAAGAAGGCGCACGCGAGCGGTTCCTCGAAGGACGGGTGCCCGATCCAGCACAGTGGGAGAAGGTCGACGACATCCTCGATGTCTGGTTCGATTCGGGCTCGACGCATGCCTTCGTGCTCGAGAAGCGGGCCGACCTCAGGTGGCCGGCCGACGTCTATCTCGAGGGCTCGGACCAGCATCGCGGCTGGTTTCACTCATCGCTGCTCGAATCATGCGGCACGCGGGGCAGGGCCCCCTACGATGCGGTGATCACGCACGGCTTCACCATGGCCGAAGACGGCCGCAAGATGTCGAAATCGCTCGGGAACCAGGTGTTTCCGCAAGACGTCATCAAGCAGTCGGGCGCCGACATCCTGAGGCTTTGGGTGGCTTCGACCGACTATACCGACGATCAGCGCATCGGGCCTGAGATCCTCAAGACGAATGTCGAGAACTATCGGAAGCTCAGGAACACGCTGCGCTACATCCTGGGCGCGCTCGCGGGGTTCGAAGATCACGAGCGGCTTGCCCAGAAGCGCATGCCGGAACTCGAGCGCTACATCCTCCACCGGCTTCACGAGATTCACGAGGTCATTTTAAAGGCCTACGGGGAGTACGATTTCAAGCGCGTCTGCGCCGAGCTGCAGACATTCATGAACACCGATCTCTCCGCGTTCTACTTCGATATTCGCAAGGATTCGCTCTATTGCGATCCCTTCTCCTTCGATCGCCGCCGCGCCTGTAGGACGGTGATGGAGCAACTCTTCCATTGCTTGACGACGTGGCTCGCGCCGCTTCTGTGCTTCACGACCGAGGAGGTGTGGCTCTCGCGATTCGGAGGCGAGGGGAGCTCCGTTCACCTCATGCCGTTTGCGCGGCCGCCCGAAGACTGGCGCGACTACGCACTCGCCGCCAAGTGGGATAAGGTGCGAGATATCCGCCGCGTGATCACCGGCGCGCTTGAGATCGAGCGCCAGCACAAGAAGACGATCGGCTCGTCGCTCGAAGCGGCGCCTTCGGTGTACGTCACCGATTGCGATCTGAGCTCGGCGCTCGACGGAGTCGACGTCGCCGAAATCGCAATCACGTCGGACGCGCGGCTCGAGACCGCCGAGGCGCCGGCCGATGCCTTCCGTCTCGATGACGTGAAGGGGGTGGCGGTGGTGTTCCATCCCGCTGAGGGACGCAAATGCGCGCGATCCTGGAAGATATCCCCGCTCGTCGGCAGCGATCCCGAATTCCCCGACATCACGCCCCGCGATGCCGACGCGGTCCGCGAGTGGCTGAAGCGGACGGGGCAGTTGTAGACAGTGCTTCCCAAGATATTCCCGTCACCCCGGCCAAAGCCGGGGCCCACAGTACTCCCACGACGGGTATGGACGATAAGTGCGTCATGTGGATGGATGGGTCCCGGCTTGCGCCGTGATGACGCGCTTGAGAGAGGTTTTGCGCCTACGCGCCGAGCATCTCGACGGGCTGCATGATGCGCTTCTGGGGTCCGCTATCCCTCCTGGGCCTCGTGCTCGCCGCTTTGGCGTTCGGCCTCGATCAGGCGTTCAAGTGGTGGATGCTCTCCATCTTCGATATCGCTGAGCGCGAGCCCGTTCGCGTGCTGCCCGTCTTCGATCTCGTCCTCGCGTGGAACCGGGGCATCTCATACGGGTGGCTTTCGAGCCACGTGGAAGAGGCGCAATGGCTCCTGACCTTTGCGAGCGTCGCGGTATCGCTGGTCCTGTGCGTGTGGCTGGCGAGAACGCCGAAGCCCGTCGTCGCTGCGGGGTTGGGCCTCATCATCGGCGGGGCGCTCGCCAATGCGCTCGATCGGGTAATCCATGGCGCCGTCGCCGATTTCTTCCATCTGCATTGGGGCGGCTTCAGCTGGTACGTGTTCAACATCGCCGACATGGCGATCGTTGCCGGGGTCCTAGCGCTCGTTTATGACTCCCTCGCCACCCCTTCGGCCGGCCATGGAAATGCCTGATTGGATAGGCTTTATGCATCCCGCACGCGGGTCGGGGTTGTGAAGGGATCGATGGGGATGATGGCGAGGGCATTGGGTCCTGGACTGGCCGTTTTGCTTGCGCTCACCGCCTCGGCGTGCTCGGAGACGGCCGTGCAGGACCTGCTCGGCAATGGCAAGGCGAACCGGCCCGACGCCTCGCAGATCACGGTCAGCCAGAACCTCTCGATGCCGCCCGACCTTCAACTAAGGGCGCCGCCCGAGGGTCCTTCCAGTGACAACCAGGCGATGGCTGTCCAGCAACCGGTCGAGCCCATTGCTGCCGCGACCGAGCCCCCCTCGCAACCGAAACCCCTGCCTCCGACAAAGACGGCGTCGCTCGAAGCGCCGAAGCAGGACGCTTACGAGCGGTATGGCATTCCCAAGACCTATCCGGACGGGAAGCCCAAGCCAGAGAAGGTCCTCATCGAGGAACTGCGGCAAGCGCAGCTTGCGGAGAAGCGCAAGAGCAATCCGAATTACGGAACCATCTGGAACATCGGCAACGTCTTCAAGGACGAATAGATTTCAGCTTACCAAGAGTTCATTGGACTGACGCGTTGGGTCGCGCGAGGTCTCTCCGCCTATTTCTGAATCGAAAGTCCGCCGATGATCATCGTGCGCGTTGCGTTTGCGCTCATCACGCTCCTCGCTCTTCAGGCCCCCGCGCTTGCCGCAGATCCTGCGATCGAAACGTTTAGCCTGAAGAACGGGCTCCAGGTGGTCGTCATTCCCGATCATCGCGCGCCCGTCGTCACCCACATGGCCTGGTACAAGGTGGGTTCCGCCGATGAGCCGCAGGGCAAGGACGGGGTTGCGCATTTTCTGGAACACCTGATGTTCAAGGGCACCAAGCGCTATCCGCCCGGCGCCTACAGCCTCATCATCCGCAGGAATGGCGGCGAAGAGAACGCCTTCACCTCGAAAGATTATACCTGCTATTTCCAGAGCATCGCCAAGGACCGCCTTGCGCTCGTGATGGAGCTCGAAGCGGACCGCATGAAGAACCTTGTGCTCGATGATGAGAACGTCGCATCCGAGCGTGACGTGGTGCTCGAGGAGCGCCGCGAACGCACCGACAACGAGCCCTCGAGCGTTATGGCCGAGCAGCTCGATGCCTCGATGTATATCGCCCATCCCTATCATCGCCCGGTGATCGGCTGGATGGATGACATTAAGAAGCTCAATCGCGCCGACGCGATCGACTTCTACAGATCTCATTACACACCCGGAAACGTCGTGGTCGTGGTAGCGGGCGACGTCACGACCCCCGAAGTGAAAGCGCTTGCCGAGACGTATTACGGGCCCCTTCAGAACACGGCCGCCGTCGAGCGGCGCGTGCGCCCGGCCGAGCCCGAGCCCGTCGCGGCGCGCCGCCTCACGCTCATCGATCGGCGGGTGGCTTCGCCTTCTTTTCAACGCGCCTATCTCGCTCCCTCCTACTCGACGGCTGAGGGACGAGAAGCGCTTGCACTTGATGTGCTCGCGCAGGTACTGGGCGGCGGCTCGACGAGCCGCCTCTATCAGAAGCTCGTGGTCGAGCAGAAGATCGCCTCCTATGCAGGGTCCTGGTACTCGGGCGATGCGCTCGATTGGGGAAGTTTCGGCGTCTATGGCGCGCCCAATCCGGGCGGCGATCCGGCGGCCGTCGAGGTCGCGATCGACGCCGTCCTGGCCGACATTCTCGCCAAGGGTATAACGCCCGAGGAGCTCGCCCGCGCCAAGCGCTCGCTCATTGCCGAGACGGTCTATGCGCGTGACAGCCAGTCGCGGCTCGCGCGTATCTTCGGGACGGCCCTCATGATCGGCACCACCGTCGAGCAGGTGAGAAGTTATCCGGCGGAGATGGAAAAGGTGACGGTTGATGAAGTCACGGCGGCGGCCCGCAAGGTCGTCGATCTGCGCCGCTCGGTGACCGGCATTCTCCTCCCCGCTCCCGGCAGTGAGGGAGTGGGCACGTCCGGACCTGCCATCCCCAAGTCCACCATCGAGTAGCATCATGCGGCTCGCCTTCGTCATCTTCGTCTATTCGCTCCTCGTTGCGGCCGTCCCTGCCCAGGCGATCGACATAAAGCCCGTGAAGAGTCGGGGCGGGATCACCGCCTGGCTCGTCGAGGACCACACCAATCCGCTGATTGCGCTTCGCTTTTCCTTCAAAGGCGGGTCGGTCGACGATCCGCCGGGCAAAGAGGGAACGGCGCACTTCATCTCGGGCATGCTCGACGAAGGTGCGGGAGACCTCGATTCGAATGCCTTCCAGATGAAGCGCGAAGAGCTCGCGATGCGGCTCTCCTTCAACGACGACCCCGACCGGTTCGGGGGTACGCTCGAGACCCTGACCGAAAGCCGGGATGAGGCGTTCGGTCTCCTAAAGCTCGCCCTCACCAAGCCGCGATTCGACCCCCTGCCGCTCGAGCGCGTCCGCTCGCAGCTTCTCGTCGCGGCGAGCGAAAACGCCGAGGACCCTGAGCGCATTTCGTCGCAGGCCTGGATGGCGACGGCGCTCGCCGGCCACCCTTACGCCCGGGTGAGCGAGGGCACGACCGATTCACTCAAGGCAATCACAGCCGACGATCTGCGGACGCTTTCCCGTGCGCTCTTTACCCGCAAGGGCCTGATGATCGCGGTGGTCGGCGACATCGACCCGTCGACCCTCGCCCGCCTTCTCGACGACACCTTCGGTGCGCTGCCCGATACCGAGCCTCTCCCTTTGCCGCCGATGACGGCGCCGCGCGACAAACCATCGATCGAGATCATCGATCGCGACATCCCCCAGAGCATCATCACCTTCGGCCATCAAGGCATCCTGAGGGACGACCCGCAATTCATTCCGGCCTATGTCGCGAGCTTCATCCTGGGCGGCGGCGGTTTCGGCTCGCGGCTCACCGATGAGGTTCGCGAGAAGCGCGGGCTCACCTATGGCGTGGGCTCGGGCCTTTATCCGCTGGAGCGGGCCGGGCTCGTCTTGGGCGAGCTCTCGACCCGCAACGACCGCGCAAGGCAAGCGCTCGACCTCGTCATCGAGGTCATGCGCCGCTTCGCCAAGGAAGGACCAACGCCCGCCGAACTCGCCGATGCCAAGACCTACCTCACCGGCTCCTATGCGCTGCGCTTCACGTCCAACCGCAGGATCGCCGAGCAGCTGCTCGGCATTCAGGAAGACGGCCTCGGCATTGACTACGTCAATCGCCGGAATGCGCTGATCGAAGCGGTCACCCTCGATCAGGTGAAGGAGCAGGCCGGCCGTCTCACCCGCCCCGACAATCTCATCATCACCATCGTCGGCCGGCCGATCGGCATCAAGTCGACCGGCACCCAGGGCTGATCCTTCCTTCGGCTCTTGGTGAAGAGCGGGTTTCGGCTACACTCCCCGCATGAGGATTCGGAGGCTTCCCGAGGGAATCGCCAACCGCATCGCTGCGGGAGAGGTGATCGAGCGGCCCTCGAGCATCGTCAAAGAGCTTGCCGAGAACGCGATCGATGCCGGTGCCTCTCGCATCGACATCGTGTTCCGCGATGGCGGCAGAGGCCTCATCCGGGTGAGCGACGACGGCCACGGGATGACCGGCGAGGAACTCCCCCTAGCCGTCGAACGCCATGCGACTTCGAAGCTCGACGACGACGACCTCGTCCGCATATCGACGCTGGGCTTTAGGGGCGAGGCGCTGCCCTCGATCGGGGCGGTGAGCCGGCTGCGGGTCACCTCGCGCGCCGGCGCGAGCGGGGAGGCTTGGGCGCTCGCCGTCGAAGCGGGCCGGAAGGGCCCGCTCATCCCGGCGGCGCTCGCGCGAGGCACGGTGGTCGAAGTCACCGATCTTTTCTTCGCCGTGCCCGCCCGTTTGAAGTTTCTGCGATCCCCCCGCGCGGAGACGGCGGAAGCGGCGGAGGTCGTGAGAAGGCTCGCGCTCGCCACGCCTGAAATCACCTGGAGCTTCACCTCCGAAGAGCGAAACCTGATCGACTTCCCGGCCGATCCCGATCCCGAAAGCCGCATGCGCAGAGTGCTCGGGAGAGAAGCGGCGGAAAACCTGCTCGCGATCTCGGCGAAGCGCGAAGGAACGAGCCTCTCGGGCTGCGCGAGCCTGCCGAGCTACAACCGCGGGCAGGCGAACCACGCCTATTTCTTCGTGAACGATCGTCCTGTGCGCGACAAGCTTCTCCTAGGCGCCGTCAAGGCCGCCTATGCCGACGTGCTCATGAAAGGGCGCCATCCGGTGGCCGCGCTCTTTCTCGAATGCCCGCCCGAATTCGTGGACGTGAACGTGCACCCCGCCAAGGCGGAAGTGCGCTTCCGCGATCCGGGTCTCGTCCGATCGCTCATCGTGGGCACGCTCAAATCGGCGCTGACGGAAGGCGGCCGGCGGACCGCGACCGGACTGGCGCGCTCCGCTGAGGCCGCGTTCCACCCCGAGGTTCTGCGGCCGAACCCTCAAGCGGTTTCGCAGTCCTTTGCGGGCTTCGCGCCCTCGGGGTTCGCCGAGGGGCCGGAGCCTTTCGCGACGGAGGCTGCCCCGAACGACCATCCTCTGGGCGCCGCGCGCGCCCAGTTCCATGAGAACTACATTCTCTCCCAGACGGGGGACGGCGTCGTCATCGTCGATCAGCACGCGGCCCACGAGCGGCTCGTCTATGAGCGAATGAAGGCGGAGCTCGCCAACGGTGGTATCACCGGCCAGCCGCTGCTCATTCCCGAGGTCGTCGAGCTCGACCCGGCTTCGGCCGGCCGCCTCGCTGCAGCCGCGGAGACGCTTGCCCGGTTGAGCCTCATCATCGAGCCATTCGGCGAGACGGCGCTTCTCGTCCGCGAAATACCAGCGGTTCTCTCGGCCGCCCCCATCGCTTCGCTTGTCAAGGATATCGCCGACGATCTCGCCGAACTCGACGCCTCTGCGGGCATCGAGGAGGCGATCAACCGCATCCTCGCCACCGCCGCCTGCCATCATTCGGTTCGATCGGGCCGCTGGCTCAAGCCCGCCGAGATGGACGCGCTCCTTCGCGAGATGGAGCGCACGCCCAATTCCGGCCACTGCAATCACGGACGCCCTACCTACGTGGCGCTCAAGCTCTCGGACATCGAGAAGCTGTTCGGACGGCGATAGCCGCGGCTCACTGCCGAAGCTGAAGAAACAAGACCTGCGTGTCGCCATAGGTCCGCCGATCGAGAACCTGAAGCCCGGGCGGTGGAACAACATCAGCTCCCGCCGTCTCCTCGAGAACCATGACGCTTTCCGGCGCGAGCCATCCGCCCGCCACGAGCGACGCGAGCGCCCTTTCCCCCAAACCCTTGCCGTAGGGGGGATCGGCGAACACGAGATCGAACGCCGGCTGCGGCGTGGCGCGGCCGAGGCGGGTCGCATCGCGCCGCCAGATCTTGCAGCGGCCAATGAGTCCGAGCGCGTCGGCATTGCGGCGGATCAGAGCGCGTGCCTCGGCGTCCTCCTCGACGAACTGGCAGAAGCGCGCCCCGCGCGAGAGCGCCTCGAGACCGAGAGCCCCGGTCCCGGCGAACAGGTCGAGTGCGCGCGCGCCCGCGATGGTGAAACCTTCGATCCCATGCGCGAGAATGTTGAATATGGCTTCCCGCACCCGATCGGAGGTGGGGCGGGTCGCCGGTCCGGAGGGCGCTGCGAGGCTTCGGCCCTTAAGGTCGCCGCCGACGATCCGCATTCGACTTCGCTTCGTCCTTGAGGCCGGTCTGGTCGGCGATGACCCGGGCCGGCACCTCATCGATTTCGCCCGGCGCAAGATCGCCGAGCTGGAATGGCCCGAAGGACACGCGGATCAGCCGGTTCACTGCGAGCCCCAGATGCTCGCAGACCCGTTTCACTTCACGGTTCTTGCCTTCCCTGATCGCGAAGGTTAGCCAGGTATTGCCGCCTTGCTCCTTGTCGATGCGCGCCTCGATCGGCCCGTAGCGGACGCCTTCTATCGTCACTCCATCCTTGAGCCGGGCGAGCGCTTGAGGCTCGGGATGCCCGAATGCCCGCACGCGATAGCGCCTGATCCATCCGGTAGCGGGCAACTCGAGCAGACGCGCAAGCTCGCCGTCGTTCGAGAGCAGCAGGAGACCCTCGCTGTTGATGTCGAGCCGCCCGATCGACACGACGCGCGGCAGCTGTGGGCGGAGTGCGTCGAAAACCGTCCGCCGCCCTTCCGGGTCCTTGTGGCTGACGACAAGCCCCTTGGGCTTGTGATAGCGCCAGAGCCGCGTCGGCTCCGATTGGGCGAGCGGCTTGCCGTCGATGGCGATGGCGTCGTTGGGCGTGACATTCACGGCGGGCGAGTCGATCGGCTGGCCGTTGAGCGCCACCCGGCCTTCGCCGATCATCCGCTCGGCATCCCGCCTAGAACAGATGCCGGCACGGGCGATCACCTTGGCGATCCGCTCGCCTTCGAAGCCGCTCGTCTTGACCTTACTCCGCATCGCGCCTTCATGTGCCACGATGAAGCTTGAACTGCCAGGGCCGATGATAATCGCTCTTGCCGAGGCGGAAGCGGCCAAGAAGCGCGGTGAGGTGCCGGTCGGGGCGGTGATCGTCGATCGTTCCGGCCTGACGCTCGCGCGCGCCGGCAACCGCACCCTCGAACGCCGGGATCCTACTGCTCACGCCGAGATGCTGGCAATCCGCGAGGCCGCAGCGGCGATCGGCAGCGAGCGTCTCGAGGGCTGCGATCTCTACGTCACGCTCGAGCCTTGCGCGATGTGCACCGCCGCCGTCTCGTTCGCCAGACTGAGGCGACTTTACTTCGGGGCTTCCGATTCGAAGATGGGCGCCGTAGAGAACGGTCCCCGGCTATTTGCGCAGGCAACCTGCCATCACCATCCCGAGGTTTACGGCGGCATCGGCGCCCGCGCTTCGGAGCTGATGCTGAAAGAGTTTTTCCGGGCCCGTCGTCAATCAGCGCGGGCAACATCCGGCCGTGTGCCTTAGAGCTCACGTGTGAGGAGCCGTGATTGGGAGATGCGGATGCTCCACATAACCAATGGTCGGGCTGGGTGGCGCGCATGGGCCGACAGAATTGCCATTGTAGCGGCGGGCGCAGCTGTGGGTCTCGCGATCGGTTATTTGGAATGGAACTGGCCGCACGACTGGTATGCGGTCAAGGATGTCTCGGCGTTGCCCCGCTCGCCCGAGAACGACCTTGTGCGCTACGGGTCCCAGCTGATAACCGAAACGGCAAGTCACATCGGCAAGAGCGCCGCCGATCCGGCTCTGCGATTCGCCGGCAACGATTTGGCCTGCCGGAACTGTCATCTGAATGCCGGGTTCAAGGCTTTTGCGGCGCCATTCGTTTCAACCTTCTCGTCATTTCCGATGCTCGTGAACGACGAAACGATCACTCTCCGCGAGCGGATCAATGGCTGCATGACTCGCAGCATGAACGGCCGTGTTCTGCCCGAACAGGGGCGAGAGATGCAGGCGATGGTGGCCTACATTCGTTTCGCCGGCCTCGATTCGCCGCAAGGGATCAGGCTGCCGGGGATGGGCCTCGTTCATATGGCGGGTCCGAAGGAAGCTCCTGACGAGAGGAGGGGCGCTGGGCTCTATGCAGAGCAATGCGCAAACTGCCACAAGCCGGACGGGGGAGGCGAGAGGGCTCCCGCCCCGGCCATAGGTTACGCGATTCCCCCGCTATGGGATCGTTCAATTCTGCGGCGGGCATGAGCGAGCTCGAGACCGCGGCCGCCTTTATCTATGCCAACCTGCCGCTTGGCGCCGATGCGGGCATGCCGCTTATCACGGAACAGCAGGCCTGGGACATTGCCGAGTTCATCACTACGCGTCCACGCCCTCGAGCGCCATGAAATCGATCGATCAGACAACCGGCGGTCCTTACGTCTCGCTCGAGGCTTGTGCGATGTGCACCGCGGCCGCCTCGTTCGCCAGACTGGGCGACTTTACTTCGGGCTCCCTATCCGAAGAGGGGCGCCGTAGAGAGGTCCCCGGCTATTTGCGCAGGCAACCTGCCATCACCGTCCCGAGGTTTACGGCGGTCGGCGCCAGCGCCTCGGAAC
>JBJMRA010000182.1:0-6800 GCA_045802365.1 Hyphomicrobiales bacterium
CCCGATGATCCAGATCTGGAGGGACACCTACGAGGACCTGACGCCGGAAACTCTCGAACGCATTCTCGACGATATCGCTGCCGGCCGTAAGCCGAGGCCAGGCCCTCAGAACGGGCGGCACTTCAGCGCCCCCGCGGGCGGTCCGACGACGCTGACCGACCCCTCTCTCTATGACGGAAGCGCTGGAAAGACGGACTCGGGCAGTCCTGTCGCGCCCGAGAGTACGCCGCCGAGCCGTGCGGCCAAGCCCGACTCTTCGAGCGAGGAGACGGCTCCCGGCCTTTCGACGCCCTCACCCGAGAAGACCAGCGAGGCGGAGGCTTCCCGCGCCAAGATGCGGGATCGCGCCGAAGCCGCGGCGCAGTCCGAGAAAACGCCCTCGCGCGTCGCGGAGGCCTCCAAAGAGAGTGAGACGGATACCGTGAAGCGGCCGCCGACGCGCGCGGTGGAAGGCGGCAATCCGCCGATCGGCAACAAGCCGGAGAGTTGAGCCAATGCTCGCCGACAAGGATCGCATCTTCACCAACCTCTACGGCTACCACGATTGGGGTCTCGAAGGGGCCCGCAAGCGCGGCTGCTGGGTCGACGTCAAAACGTTCATCGATAAGGGCCGCGATTGGATGGTGAACGAGATCAAGGCCTCGGGCCTGCGCGGTCGCGGCGGCGCGGGTTTTCCAACCGGGCTCAAATGGTCGTTCATGCCCAAGCAGGTCGGCGACCGGCCTCACTATCTTGTCGTCAATGCCGATGAGTCCGAGCCCGGCACCTGCAAGGATCGCGACATCATGCGGCACGATCCGCATCTTCTGGTCGAGGGTTGTCTTCTCGCCGGCGCCGCCATGGCGGCGCATGTCGGCTACATCTACATAAGGGGCGAGTTCATCCGCGAGCGCGAGCATCTGCAAGCGGCGATCGATCAGGCCTATGAAGCCCGGCTCATCGGCAAGAATAACATTCACGGCTGGGACTTCGACCTTTACGTCCATCATGGCGCGGGGGCCTATATCTGCGGGGAAGAGACGGCGCTGCTCGAAAGCCTCGAAGGCAAGAAGGGCGAGCCGCGGATGAAGCCGCCCTTCCCGGCCAATGTCGGCCTCTACGGCGCCCCCACCACCGTCAACAATGTCGAGTCGATCGCGGTCGCGGGTCCTATCATGCGGCGCGGCGCCGCGTGGTTCGCGGGAATCGGCAGGCCCAACAACACCGGCACCAAGCTATTCTGCATTTCGGGCCACGTGAACAAGCCCTGCAACGTCGAGGAGGCGATGGGCATCCCGTTCCGAGTGCTCATCGAGCGTTATGCCGGCGGCATTCGCGGGGGATGGGACAACCTCCTCGCGGTCATCCCCGGCGGCTCCTCGGTGCCGTGCGTGCCGGCCGATCAGATCATCGACTGCCCGATGGACTTCGATTCGCTTAAGAATCTCAAGTCCGGCCTCGGCACCGCGGCCGTCATCGTCATGGACAAGTCGACCGACATCATTCGCGCGATCGCCAGGCTCGCCGCCTTCTACAAGCACGAGTCCTGCGGCCAGTGCACCCCTTGTCGCGAGGGGGCGGGCTGGATGTGGCGTGTCCTGACCCGCATGGCCGAGGGCCGCGCCTTGAAGCGCGAGATCGACATGCTTTTGGACGTGTCCTACCAAATCGAGGGCCACACGATCTGCGCGCTGGGCGACGCCGCAGCCTGGCCGGTCCAGGGCCTCATCCGCCACTTCCGCCACGTGATCGAAGAGCGTATCGACCAGTATGCCGCGAATCCCGATCGGGACGGCGCCATTCCCGCGCTGGCTGCAGAATAGCGGCGAAATGGAAACGGGTCACTCGATGCAGCTTGCCGAGCTCAATATTGCCCGCCTCAAACACCCCCTCGACGACCCGCGGGTGACCGAATTCGTGCGTAATTTGGAGCGGGTGAACGCGATTGCCGACAAGATGCCGGGTTTCGTTTGGCGCCTTCAGGATGAGGGTGGCAATGCCACGTCCATTCGGATCTCCGATGATGCGCAGGTGATCGTCAATCTTTCGGTCTGGGAGACTCCACAGGCCCTCGAAACCTTCGTGTTCCAGACCGTTCACAGCCAGTTCTACAAGCGCCGCGCGGAATGGTTCGAGGTGATGGGGAAGCCCGCCGTTGTGATGTGGTGGATCGACCCTGGCCACCGCCCTACGCTTGAAGAGGCTGCAGCGCGCCTTCGCGACCTGACCGACAACGGCCCGAGCGAGCGGGCGTTCGGCTGGGCCCAGCTCATCGACACCGAGCGCTGGCGAACCCAACGCTGCGCATAACGGACGGATCATGCCCAAGCTCAAGATCGACGGCACCGAGATGGACTTCGAGAACGGCACGACGCTTCTGCAGGCGTGCGAGCTCGCGGGCGCCGAAATTCCGAGGTTCTGCTATCATGAACGGCTCTCGATCGCCGGCAACTGCCGCATGTGCCTGGTCGAGGTGAAGGGCATGCCGAAGCCCCAGGCCTCGTGCGCGCTGTCGGTCAATGATCTCCGGCCCGGGCCTAACGGCGAAGCACCCGAGGTCTACACCCGCACGCCGACCGTCAAGAAGGCGCGCGAAGGGGTCATGGAGTTCCTCCTCATCAACCACCCGCTCGACTGCCCGATTTGCGACCAGGGCGGGGAATGCGATCTCCAGGACCAGGCGATGACTTACGGCATCGACCGCAACCGATTTGCCGAGAACAAGCGGGCGGTCGAGGACAAGTATCTGGGGCCGCTCGTCAAGACGTCGATGAACCGTTGCATCCAGTGTACCCGCTGCGTGCGCTTCGCGGCCGAAGTCGCAGGCGTCGAGGAGCTCGGAGCGATCGGCCGCGGCGAAGACATGGAGATCACGAGCTACCTCGAGCGCGCGATGACCTCGGAGCTCCAGGGCAACGTCATCGACTTGTGCCCGGTCGGCGCGCTCACGTCCATGCCTTACGAGTTCAAGGCGCGGCCATGGGAGCTTTCCAAGACCGAGACGATCGACGTCATGGATGCGATCGGCTCGAACATCAGGGTCGACGCACGCGGCCGCACCGTCATGCGCATCCTGCCGCGGACCCACGAGGACGTGAACGAGGAGTGGATATCCGACAAGACGCGCTTCGTTTGGGACGGGCTCAGGACCCAGCGCCTCGACCGGCCGTTCCTCCGCGAGTTCGGCAAACTGCGCGCCGCGAGCTGGAGCGAGGCGCTCGACCGCGTCGCCCAGAAGCTCAAGGCGACCCCGCCCCAGCGCATCGGCGTCATCATGGGCGATCTTCCGGGCGTGGAAGAGATCTTCTCGCTCAAAACCCTCATGACCGAGCTCGGGGTGGTCAATATCGATTGCCGCCAGGACGGCTCTCTGCTCGGCGAGAGAGGCGGGCGCGCCGGCTATCTGTTCAATCCCGGTATTGGCGGCATCAATCGAACGGATGCCATCCTGCTCATCGGGACAAACCCGCGAGTTGAAGCCGCCGTCCTCAACGCCCGCATCGGAAAGGCCTGGCGGTCGCGCGGCGCCGCCATCGGCGTGGTCGGTGAAGAGGTGGACCTGACTTACGGCTACACTTACCTGGGCGCCGGACCGGATTCGCTGACCCAGCTCATACGGGGGCGCAATGCCTTCGCCGAGACGCTCAAGAACGCAAAGGCGCCGATCATCATCGTTGGGCAGGGCGCAATCGCCCGGGCCGATGGGGCGGCGGTGCTGGGGACGGCGGCACGGCTGGCACTCGACTGTGGAGCCGTCAAGGAAGGCTGGAACGGCTTCGCGGTGCTGCACACTGCAGCGGCGCGGGTCGGCGGTCTCGATGTGTGCGCGCTTCCGGGCGAAGGCGGCAAGAGCACCCGGGAGATCATCGCTGGCGCGGGCGCCGGAGATCTCGACGTGATATTCCTCCTTGGCGCCGACGAGTTCGATATGAACGCACTCGGCCGTGCTTTCGTGATCTATCAGGGAACGCACGGCGATCGCGGCGCTCACCGGGCCGACGTCATCCTGCCCGGCGCCGCTTACACCGAGAAATCTGCCGTCTATGTGAACACCGAGGGCCGGCCGCAGATGACGCTGCGCGCCGCGTTTCCGCCGGGCGATGCGCGCGAGGATTGGGCCATTCTCCGGGCGCTCTCAGGGTCGGTCGGACACCCGCTCCCCTGGGACTCCCTATCGGAGCTGAGGTCGGCCCTCTACCGGGTCGCACCCCATCTGCAGAGCCTCGATTCGATCGAGCCTTCGGACCCCGAAGACGTCAAAAGGCTCGCCGAGGCCGCAGGCGCGATGTCGAAAGAGCCCTTCCGATCGGTTGTCATCGACTTCTATATGACGAACCCGATTGCTCGGGCATCGCGCATCATGGGCGAATGCTCCGCGGTCAGGGCCGAGTCTCGGCTCGAGGCCGCTGAATGAGGCGTCGGCTGCGTACTCTGGAATTCTGACCATGCGGGAAATGATCGTCACCGTCGGCTTCATCGCGCTTCAGAGTGTGGCGCTGCTCGTGTCCCTCCTCATCATCACGGCCTTTCTCCTCTATGCCGACCGCAAGGTGTGGGCGGCGGTTCAGCTGCGACGGGGACCCAATGTCGTCGGGCCCTGGGGACTGTTTCAATCTTTTGCCGACCTCCTGAAATTCGTCTTCAAGGAGGTCGTGATTCCCGACGGCGCCAACAAGGGCGTCTTCGTGATAGCCCCGATCGTGACCGCCATGCTGTCGCTTGCCGCTTGGGCGGTGGTTCCTGTCTCCGACGGCTGGGCGATCGCCGACATCAATGTCGGCGTCCTCTATCTTTTCGCGATCTCCTCGCTCGGCGTCTATGGCGTGATCATGGGGGGCTGGGCTTCGAACTCGAAGTACCCCTTCCTCGCGGCGCTGCGCTCGGCGGCGCAAATGGTCTCCTACGAGGTGTCGATCGGGTTCGTGATCATCACGGTGCTCCTGTGCGCGGGCTCGCTCAACCTGACCGACATCGTGAGATCGCAGGAGACGGGGCTCGCCACCAGCATCGGGCTGCCGTGGCTCGCCTTTCTTAACTGGTATTGGCTTCCGCTCCTGCCGATGTTCGTCGTCTTCTTCGTCTCGGCGCTCGCCGAAACCAACCGGCCGCCCTTCGATCTCATCGAGGCCGAATCAGAGCTCGTGGCAGGCTTCATGGTGGAATATTCCTCGACGCCCTACCTGCTTTTCATGCTGGGCGAGTACATCGCCGTTATCCTCATGTGCGCGATGATGACGATCCTGTTCCTCGGTGGGTGGCTGTCTCCACTGGCGTTACCGCCGTTCACGTGGATCCCCGGAATCATCTGGTTCCTTCTCAAGGTCTGCGTCGTGTTCTTCATGTTCGCCATGGTGAAGGCGATCGTACCCCGCTACCGCTACGACCAGCTCATGCGGCTCGGATGGAAAGTCTTCCTACCCCTGTCGCTGCTGTGGGTGGTGGTGACCGCCGGGGCTCTCGTCGCCTTCGGGTGGACTCGCTGATGCCGGTTGGCTATGAGCGACGGACCGAGCCCGCTGGGAGCTTTCGTCTTTCTCGTCGCAGGGGTGCTGATTCAGGCTGTCCTTCAGCGCTTTCTCTACCCGGTGCTCAGCGCAAGACACGAGAGGGCGAAGTTCATGGGCCGCGAGACGGCCGATCCGCGCCGCATCTTTCTCGTCTTGCGGATCGTGAACTTCATCGTGTTGCCGATTTTGGGCCTCTTCGCCGGCTAGTGACGGGTTGAACCATTGAGCGCAGGATCACGCCCATGAGACTGTCCGGCTCGGCTAGAGCCCTCTTTCTTTCGGAATTCCTCTCGGGCCTTTGGCTCGGCTTGAAGTATTTCTTCGCGCCCAAGGCCACGATCAACTACCCCTTCGAGAAATCGGTCCACTCGCCTCGCTTCCGCGGCGAGCATGCCTTGCGCCGGTATCCCAATGGCGAGGAGCGCTGTATCGCCTGCAAACTGTGCGAGGCGGTCTGTCCGGCGCAGGCGATCACCATCGAGGCGGGCCCCCGCCGCAACGACGGTACTCGGCGCACAACCCGCTACGATATCGACATGGTAAAGTGCATCTATTGCGGTTTGTGCCAGGAGGCTTGCCCGGTGGAGGCGATCGTCGAAGGTCCCAACTTCGAGTTCGCGACGGAAACGCGCGAGGAGCTCCTCTACGATAAGGAGAAGCTGCTCGCCAACGGCGACCGGTGGGAGCGCGAGATCGCGCGCAATATCGCGCTCGACGCTCCTTATCGCTGACGGCCATCGCCGGAGGGGAACTAGCGTGGTTGCTGCCTTCTTCTTCTATCTGCTCTCCGCCGTGGCGGTGGCCTCGGGCGTCATGGTGATCGCGTCGCGCAATCCCGTGCATTCCGTGCTCTTCCTGATCCTCGCCTTCTTCAACGCGGCCGGGCTCTTCATCCTCATGGGAGCCGAGTTCCTCGCGATGATCCTAGTCGTCGTCTATGTCGGCGCGGTCGCGGTGCTTTTCCTGTTCGTGGTGATGATGCTCGACGTCGACTTCGCTGAGCTTCGCCAGGGCATGGCCGCCTATCTCCCGGTCGGCGGGACGATCGGCCTCATCCTGCTCGTCGAACTGGCGCTCGTGCTCGGGACCTGGAGCGTCTCTCCGGGAGCCGTGAGGACGGTCAGCGCACCCGCCGCGACGGCCCCGACCAACACCCAAGCCCTCGGGCAGGTGCTCTATACGCAGTACGCCTATTACTTCCAGGCGGCGGGCCTCATCCTGCTCGTCGCAATGATCGGCGCGATCGTGCTCACGCTTCGTCACAAGCACGGGGTAAAGCGGCAGAACATCTCAGCCCAAGTCGCACGCACGACC